>NZ_JBZCNJ010000005.1:0-46341 GCF_058269255.1 Arthrobacter sp. TJ-217 | reverse complement strand
CAGCGGCGTCAGTGGATTCAGCATGCCAGCGTCTCTCGCGGCGTCAGCGGCGTCAGTGGATTCAGCATGCCAGCGTCTCTCGCGGCGTCAGCGGCGTCAGTGGATTCAGCATGCCAGCGTCTCTCGCGGCGTCAGCGGCGTCAGTGAATTCAGCATGCCAGCGTCTCTCGCGGCGTCAGCGGCGTCAGTGAATTCAGCATGCCAGCGTCTCTCGCGGCGTCAGCGGCGTCAGTGGATTCAGCATGCCAGCGTCTCTCGCGGCGTCAGCGGCGTCAGTGGATTCAGCATGCCAGCGTCTCTCGCGGAGCTACTGTCGCGCACCTTGGGGTCGCGAGCTCGTCCACGACCCTATGATGGACCAGAACTGCAGCGGGGCGAGGCGTGTACGAATGAATCGGGTACAACGCCTGGACCGGGAGGTCGCGCTTGGGCCGCGCGGACGTTCCGGCCGCCACGACAGGCAATGCCACAATCGCGAAAGGCCGGTTCATCATAAACACCCCCCAAAGGCCTGCGGGGATTCTCGCTACTTCATTTCGCCAGCAGGGAGGGGGGGCGACGCCCGTTCCTGGTTCATCCCACATTGTCGATGCGGGCTAGTGCACCGAAGTAGCGTGGGGATCACCTCATTAGGGCGCGTCGTCGTGACCATCTCAGTGATTTACTGCGGCGCAGCCGCCTCGCCGGACGATGAATGACTGCCGGTAGCAGCCATGCCGGGCTCGACCGAGCAGCACGCCGGAGTCTTGTTATGAGGAGAGGGTTGAGTGCAAGGCAGCGGGGTCGACTGAGCATCAAGGCAGGCATCCCGAATTGGCAACGCCGGCCCTGATGCTCAACCGTATTGGAATAGTTGACTATCCGGACATGTGGACGCTCAACAACAGGGATCGAGCCAGACGGCTGGGGCACGCCCGGAGTAACTCTAAGTGTGGTGCCCGACCCTGCGCCGGCGTCTCGGTCATGCGAGACACTTGGGCGACTCCTCTCTCATGGTATGTCGATCAGGACCCTCTGAGCCCTAAAAACCCGAGCTTGTAAGCGGAATTCGGCTCACCTGCTCGGGAATCTACAGATCAGAGTGCCGGTGTAGCTACACCCTCCATGCAGGCCCAGCTTGCGAAGAATTCAGAGATGCGAATCATTGCCAGCCCGACAGGCATTGAGGCGGGTACGTGGTCGATTTTGATGATGCCGCCGTCATTTACGATTGCGAGTCCGGGAATATCCAAGAGCGTTTCGAACATTTCGTAATCCTTTTCTCTGGGCGGCTATCTCACCGCGCTTCCAATAGAACCAACATTAGTTCAAGTATCTCGATAATGCAACACGTGAAGCACTTTCGGGACACAAATAATGGTGTGCACCTTTTGAACCGTGATGGCGCACCCGGTCTTTCATCGGAGGTTGACGGCATGCGTCGGCGCTCCTTGATCTAGATGAGGGTGTGGTCATCCCAGTTGCCTGTTCTGGCTCTTGGCCTGGTCGGCACTCAACCTGCGCCTGGTGTGCTGCGCGCCTGCTGCGTTTCCACCATGGCCCTGCTAGCTGGCATGCGCTGCCCACCCGTGGCCCGTGCTGCTGTGTCCACTGAGCCGGCACGAAGGGGCGGCGTGATGGATGGCTGCGGAGCTGGTCAGGCTTCCGGGCAGTCGAAGGGGTGGGGGGTGCCCCCTTGCCGGCGCCGCGTGGCCCCGCTAGTCCTTAGCGCCTTATTTTGCGTACGGGTCAAAGGTTTTTTGGTCAGCTCAGTCAAATATAGTCGCAGGTGAGAGCCTCTTTTCCACCGCGTACGGGTCAAACCTTTTGTCCGGATATCCCGGCCTTTAAACGCGGAAAGGCGGGACCATCTTTCGGATGGTCCCGCCTTCACGTACGCCACGCCTGGTCCCACATTTGATGCACACCACCGGGCCGACCACGCACGATCGTCAAGTCGCGGGACTGAAGGGCAATGGACACCAAAATTGCCCGTTGAATAACGTTGAGCGCAGAGGGATAGCCAACCGGGCTGCCCTGCGCTCTGGAGGTTCCGCGTTGTTCAAAGTTCTGATTGATGTTCCTGGCCTTACTCTCGCCGTGGACGGCGGTCGGCTGAAGGTCGACATCGTTGATGGTTTGATGTCGAACGAGGACATCGTTGAGGAATTGATGAAATATCGCGCTTTCTGAAGGCCAATGGAGCGTTATCCACCACATTGGGGCAGCCTCGAATGGCTGCTCCAATGTGGTGGATGCAGGCACTGACCGCTTCCCCGGTGGGGCCGGCGTGACGGACGGCGCCGGGGCCTCTGTGCCGAATTTTCCCGCGCGCTTCACTCTGAGGCCGTTGAATTCGACCTTGTGGCGACTTACGCGTGCTGGGCGGTCTGAGTCGACTCGATTCCGGACAGTCGCTAGATCACGCCGGGGTGCTATGGAATTTCGGGCCGGACCGCATCGCTAATGAAGTCTTCAAGCGGTTGGGTGAGCTTGCAAATGAACGGGAAAATCGTTTGGAGGATGATGCCTAGGACAAAAAGCACCCTGACGACGAGGGGCGATTGCGAGCTACGCAGGAACTCCAGATCCATGGGGACGGATCGTTCTCAGAAGACTCGCGGCGTGCGCGAGCATAAGGGCTTTCACGGTTGGTTCGCTCGTTCGAGGGGTTTGAACATGTATCCAGCAACTGCGTCCCATTTCTGGTTCACGGTGTACTGAATGTCCCCATCAGGGACGGCGCTGGCGCTCACGGTTCCGTTGGAGACGGTGACGTTCGCGGCAATGGCAGGGTTTGTCGAGACGTGGGCGACCATCCGATCGATCACCTGCATCGGGTTTTCCAGCACCCAAGTGCACAGTGCCCGCGAAGGCGGGTTGAGCTCCCAACGCTCCACCTCCTGGGCGTAGACGGTCATGGCTGCGGCAATGCGAGCAGTGAACTCGGAGTCGTCGCGGGCTCGGGCGTATTTCAACAGGTCCGACATGGTGGCTTCCTTACTTGGTGTAGCGGATTTTGAGGCGGGCCGCGTTGGCGATCCCGTAGGTGTTGTAGGTTCCGTCCCCTTCGAGGGCGAAGCCTCGGTGGGTGCCGGCTTTCCACCCGGCGTAGAGGCTGTCCGGTACTCGCACCCAGCGGCCGGCGGCCCGGGGCCACGCGCCGGAGTTCATGCCGTTGCTCGTCCCGTTGTAGGTGCCTGGCAGGGACTGGTTGCCGTGCATGCGGATACGGGCGGTGCCTCCAGTCCCGGAGTACCAGTGTTCGAAGTAGAAGTACGCCCAGATGTCATTGACCGTCGCCCCGGAAAGTTCGGCCGTGACGGAGGGGAAGGCCCATATCGACTTCAGGCTTCCGTTAGTGGTGTGCGGCTGCAGGCCCTGGTAGCCCTTCTCGGGTTTGTAGGCGTATGTTTCGCCGGTTCCGGTGTAGGACCGGCGGGCGGTGGCTCCCCATTCCTTGGTGTAGGTTTTGCGCACCGGCGGCGGGGTGGGGTCAGTTTGGGGCGGCTGGGTCGCCGTCCCGGTCGGGGCGTCCGCCGTGCCGTCGCGGTGCTCCCCGGTCTCGGGAAGTGCCGGGCCGATGTCGGTGACCGTCAAGACAACCGCCCGGCTGCCGTTGGCCGAAATTTTCGCCCTCCCACCCAGGCACGAGTAGGAGATGAGCAAGCTCACGTCCCCCGCAGGAGGAGTGATCAGGCGGTTGATGGTGACAGGGGCCCTCCGGGTGGGGAAGTTGGACATCGGCGCGATGCCCTCGGCAATAACCTGGGAGGCCGTGGTGGCGTTGGCCCCGCTGACCTCGTATTGCAGGTGGACCCGGGTATCGGCGCTGGTAGTGTCGCCGTCGGTCTGGATGGGGGTCGACTGCACTAGGTAGCTCCGGCCGGCCTCCGCTTCGAAACGCAGGTGCAGGTAGGGCTGCAGCGCGTTCGCCCAGTAGGTGCTGCTGCTGGACCGGGACGCCCACGCCTTCAGCCCCCGGGGGCGGACATCGAGAATGGCCTGAAGCTCTTCACCCTTGTAGGTGAACGATTGCTCTGCCACCAAGTCGCGACCGACTATGCCCCCGTCCTTGTTGACGGACACGCTAGGAAGCCCATCGTCGTCAGTCAGGCCAAGATATTCCTCTCCATCGAACGTGCCGAGGCTGATGCGGTCGCTGGACTCGCCGGTCGCCGGATCGGTGTAAGTGACCTTCACGCCCTGACCGGTAATGGTGGACCTTTCGCCCTTACCGTTCGCGTTGGTGAGATAGACCGCCATGCGCCCCACAACCGCTGACTGAAACTCCTCGTCCACCTCAAGCGCCTTGGACGTGACCTGGGTGACCGGCGAGGCTTCTGACCGCTTGCCCGAAAGGGACCGCGATACGAGGCGGATGTACCAAATGCCAGGTGACGCGAAGAATGAAACCTCCGACCCGCGGGGAGTTTCAATGGTCGCGCGAATGGTGTCTGCAAATTCGGCGGAGAGGAGCGGGTCTTGGGAGGCATGAACTTCGACCCTCGCGAAATCCATGGGTGCAGCGATTGTCTCGTCGAGGGCGCCCTCGGGGTCGAGGAACGTCCCATCCCAGCGAATCTTCAGCCGCGCCCACTCTCCAACTGCAGTTGCAGCTACCGGGCGCGGCGGGGGCGGCCCGGAGAGCGTAGCGGGCGCGTTGGTGCCGTCATGTTGGAGGCCAATATTCATCACCAGCTGGCCGGCCTCGTCGTAGGCCTCAATGGCGCCGTCCTCGATGGATGAGTCAGCAAGCTGGGGGGTGGTGCCAAGGCCGGAGATGCGCCTGTCCATCCTGCTGATTTCGCGCGCTAGGCGCTCAACGCTGTTCACTGAAGGCTCGCTTTCTCGGTGCGGGTGAGGGACAGGCGGGCCATCCCTCGTTCTGGTTCCGTGGCGCCCAGCCGGGCATTCAGCTCAGGCATCAGCGATCACCGACGATGCTCGCAGCCAGCTCAGGGGACATGCGGGGCAGGGGCTCGGCCTCGGCGACGTAAACCGGCGCGGCTTCCCGTGTGGCGTCACGCTGCTGCGCTGCCAACATCTGAATCCGGCCCATGACGTCCACCTCCCACCCGCTTGGGTCATGGGCATGGAGCGTCGAACCTCCCGTGGTCAGGGTCTTTCCGTACAGGCCGTTCTTGTCGAAAGCCAGGCCGGTGCTGGTGATGTCGGCGAAGGGCAGGGCGGAAAGGAGCAAATTGAACTCCTTATTGCTCGTCTCGATGCGTGAGGCCAGCCGCCGCAGGGATGCGAAGGCAGTCTTGGCGATCTTCTCGACTTCCGCCTCAACATCAGCGGCCTGGATCAGCGACCCGTTGGCACGGCTCACCCGCTCGGCGAGCTCCTGACCGCGGATCTTCCGGAGCCGCTGCCGGGCGGCGTCGAGCTCGTTCTCCAGCGCTACGACGATCGCCTTGGCAGCCAGTGCGGTTGGTTCGGCAGCGGCGATCTGCGGCACATCTACGCTGGTATCGCCGGCGGCCAGTCGTGCCGGCAGGGAGTCGGAGAACTGCCGGGCCGTGTCCGCGTCGTTGATGGCTTGGATGAGCCGGGCTTCAAGCTCTTCCACCTCAGCGGCGGCAGCCTCGGAGGTCTTGATGATGGTGGTCTTGCTCATGGTGATCCCTTCTGGATCGGTTGGTGTCCCAGTGGAGTTTTGCGGGCTGCAAGTGGCCGGGTGGGACATTCACCCGGTGCGGCCCTGATAGGCGCTTAGCGGTGCTACCGGGTCAGCGACGAGCGGCGGTTGTGGCCCGGGGCTTGCCCGACCGCCACATGCCGCCGGCAAGAACCGGAGCGTGCCCCTGGTATCGGAGGTCGGAGGGGTCCACGCACACGCGCTGCCCGTTCTGCGTCTGCCGGTGCCGGTCCGCCAGGCCATGGTTACTAAACGTCTGATGGCAGGCGGGGCAGTGGGAGTTACGATCACTGTTGGGCCACGACTGTCCACAGGAGTGGGAGACGTGGCCGGATGGGGTTGGTACTGCTGTGGGCATGGCGGGAGTGCCTTTCTTTGGTGACCCTGCCGTGTAAGGAGGGCCTATCGGGCGGTCGCCGGTACGTGGGGAGGGTGCAGCGGAACTGGTGCGGCGAAAAGTTGAAGGGACCGGCAGGAGCCGCTGCCTGTACCAGGTCAAGGAGGGCCTGCACAGATCCCGTCCGGGCAGTAGCCGTTGTTAACTCAGAAACTCAGCCAAGGCCGTGACGGCAGTCAGGAAGGGGGCTCCGCCCCCCACTAAGTTGACCTGTTTGCTAGTAGCTGGATCGATTGGCTTGTCTGGTCAAGGCCCGAGGGCGCTGGCGCGCCTCGCCTGTTGATCCAGTGATCCGGCCTAGGCAGTTCTTAATAGATAGAAGGACATTCTTAGAACGGCGGTTCGCTTTGGTTCCACGGAACGCAGTCGTGCGCGATCAATTCGAACCACTCGTCGGGCAGCGTTGCAAGGTAGGCGAGCCCCGGGCAGGCGCCTGGCAGGTCGGACCCAACGACGGTTAGTTGGGTGGTGTTGCTGGTGTTGAACCGTTGGGTGCTGCGCATAAGCCGTGCCCTTCTTGCTGCCTCCCAGTGACGGCCTATGGTTTTCACATCGACCCCAAGCGCCGCGGCAAGACGGGGTCGGCCGACAATGGTTTCGCCGGTGTGCTTGTTCGCGTGGTCCGCCGTGGCGTGCATGGTCCGCCGCACAGGTGCCGGAATGTTCGCTCGCTCCAAGTGGTCCCGATACTGGTCAATGAACGTCTGTGCCACGAGTGGGGACCTTGCAGATGATGCCCAGTGACCGAGGCCCGGAGCCGACGAATCCAAGCCGCCTCAGCTGATCCATCACCTCGCCCACCCGAGCAGGGGGGAGGTTGAGACGCTGTGCAATGGCCTTGACGCTCGTCCGGGAAACCGCATCGGGGCCTAGGTGGGTCGAAAGGTCCAAGGTGACATCCCGCCAACAGCCGGCTAGAAGGTGGCCGTGCTCCTCCACCGCGTCCTGAAAATGCTTACGGGACGGGACGCCGCCGGAGTTCTTCCACTCCCGCTCTGTTCCTTTCTCGATCGAAATTTCCGGGCGTCGATATAGCAGGCTTGGTAGAGATTCGTTCCCTGTGCGCTCGGCAGTCCGTGAAGAGAAGTTTTCCAGCGGGGGTCGGAGCATGAGCAGGGCCTGTGGATCTTCCTTAATCGTTTCCCCGCGCCCGTTGGTCACTTGGCCGACTGCGTGACTCACGGGAAAGTAATGCTCATGCGGCCGCCACCGCTGCTGTAGGCACCGGTGGCGGGGGGCGCGAGATAACCGTTGCCCCTCAGTTCCTCCAGAGCCTCCGTGAACACCTTGCGTGGCAAGCCGGTTGCTCCTTGGAGCCTGAAGCGGGAGGTGTAGGCGACGGGGGAGAGGCCTGTCATTGCATCGGCAATCGCAGCCGCAACCAGTTGGGCCTCGCCACTGATAGTGCTGGAGTTCGCAATGGCTCGAAGCCAAGGTTCACGGTGTTGATTCATTTTCGTCCTTTGGGCATGAAAAAAGCCGAGGCCTCAAGGGCTCCGGCTTGAATTGATGATGCTGGTCAGGCTAATCGAGGTGTTGCCACCGGTCCCGATTGACGATGCGGCCGATCTGCTGCCTGGTAACGCCGTACTGCTCCGCCAACTCCTGCTGCGTGACATGGCCGGGTACGTAGGCAGTGCGAATCTCGTTCACCTGCTCGTTTGTGAGGCGGTGCGCATAGTGCTGCTCACCGATGAGTAGTGGCATTGATGTTGGTCCTTTTCAGTTCTGTTGGGTGCAAGTGGGTGCAAGTGGGTGCGTCGAGCAGGTTGATCGAGCTCGGCCGGCTCGGCGAAGCTCTCATACAGATAAGAGTGTCCGGTTGCCGGGATCGGGACACGGGCAAGCCGTGATCCTGCTCTCATACAGATAAGAGTGTGAGTTTGAGCGTGCACTCACGCGGCTTGTCAGTGATTCTCCCCTCACCTAACGAAGGGTGTGAGTTTGGCGGTCCATTCACTAACCCGGTAAGTGATCCTGACCTCATCAGGTATAAGAGTGTGACTTTGCCGAATCTGAATGCGAATCTGCGACGATCGCGCCATATAGATGAGGGCGCCTCGTTGTCGCGGGCCGGACATAGGCGCTTCGATGCCCGCCGCAGGCGGCCGATAACCCGTAGGATCAATTGGGAATTTACTGCGGGGGCTTCGCCCCGCTGGGCCTATACCAGCCTTAAAGATCAAAAAACCCTGTACCTGACCAAGTGGTGGGGGCCGGAGGCCCCCTCTATAGTCAACACAGTTACTAAGTCATAAGCCCTACGGGCTAATCACTGTGTGAACAAGGTAGCTATGTTGCTGTGTTAACAACGTCGCCCCCTTATCCCCCGTAACTTGCTCTCATACATATAAGACTGTCCGATTGCTGGAAACCGGACACGGGGAGTTTGTGTTCTCGGTCACCACGGTAGGGTCGTGAGTCAAGTACGCCACAAATGGGGGACCATGAAGAAGATCCTGCTCGTCGCTGCCGTCGCCACGCTCGCCCTGGGCGGCTGCGCCGGGAGCCAGCTGTCGACTGCCGACACCTGCGCCGAACTGCGGGCGATCAGGGCCAACACGGTCACCGACACCAGCTATACGCCGGGCGGCGCGCAGCTCCTGGACTTGGCCGACAAAGCGTCCGACACCATGGCCGAAAACCTGCGGATCATGGGGGAGTACGACGTCGAAAACTGGCGGCCCACCGAGGCGCCAAGCGGCGCACTCGATGCCCGCTTCGCTGCCGAGAAGGAACTCAACAACGCCTGCGGCTTCGAGTCCTAGACCGCCCAAAGTCTCACCCTCGCCGCGGCCCGCTCCGCTGGAGTAAAGGTCACTCTCAGCTCTGTCATCATTCACGATGCTGCCCACAAGCAGCGCGAGAGGGGCACCGACCCCGGCAATGTTGCACCGTTTCGTGCCGAAGTCGACAAGGAGGCAGGGGGGCGACAGCCGTGGCAAAGGATGCCTAGGCGGGAGCTTTCGGTAATAAACTTCCGCCGATTCGAACCCTTGTGCATATGTCGCACCCTCAAGCGAGTTCCCCACGCGCCACCACGCCTATTGACCGATCGCAGCTTGGGTTAGGGCACCTTCCCAGAGCGTCAAGTGGTTAACCAGTGCCGAGGAGCGTTTTTTCAATCCCTCAGTCAATCTGATTTCCTTGATTCCGTTCAAGAACTCTATGCGAGCCATCTCAAGATGCTTTATGTGGTCAGGAACGGTCAGTGACTCTGCCGCATCAATCTCGGCTTTTCGCGCCCACACGGAATGCATCATTAGAGAGTGGTAGTCCAACTCCGCAGGGTCAGCTTGACCGAACGGAGTCTCCAAATCTTCCACGAGCGCCCGGTCCCGTCTCCATAGTTCCGAGGCAAGGTCCACAGGCAGATATCGGTGAATCCTCCGCACGTAGTACCTCGCTGGAGCGCCGCCGGAGCTTTTCAGCTCAATATGGTTACGGTGCTCGCTAAATCCCACACCGTGCGAAACGCCTCGAAGGCCCACACTCCGGAGCATGGTGGCGAAATAACCACCGTACAAAGCGAACGGCCTGACTCCAGCTGCAGACAAAATCCATACCTGCCTGGCATACGCGGCCAGTGAGTGCTGAGCGGATTTTGTCTCATCCAAGTCGCTAACCCAGATCAGCACCTCGCTCGCACCCAGATCCATAGCAGCCTGAGAGAGATTCTCCGGATTGCCTACAGCAACCACTGGTCGGACCCTGTCTCCATGCCCAGCGTCGCTCGCGATGGTTAACGTTCGACGCCAGGCTTCCTTCGATATGCGGGCAGCCGCCGGGGATTCGTCCGCCATAAGGTAGGGAGGGATAATCCACGTCGGCCCCTGCGCATCTGCAACTGGAAGCGCGCGCTTCAGACGACGAGCGTACTTATTGAAGGCTTTGGGAGCCACATCACGGAAGGCCGTGTTGAACGCAAACCATCTGTGGCATATTTCCTCAATCCGCTCTTCAACGATTTCCAGTGGAGCGCCGCCATGACTCTGAATCACACCCTCAAGCCCGAATACCCGGGCCAAAGACAGGTGTGACTTCTTGGGCAGTCGCAGATCGTTCTGAAAGAGAGGAAATCTGGGGTCAATCAGGTAGGGCTTTTTTTGCGAGGCAGAAAGCGTAAGGACGAAACCTTGGGTCCCCTCCGCCTGGAACGCCGCCACCGTTCCAGGAACGACGAGTCCGTCATAATTGGGCGCAAGGGCGGTGAGAGTCTGCTGGTCCGTCGAGCCATAAGCCAGAAAATGCGAAAACCCATCGAACATTACTTAACCCCCCGTTTGAATGCCATCCGCAACCGCGCCTTTATTCTCGGGTTAGCTGCCTGACGTCGAGCTAATGAGGCCACCCGCATGGTTGATCCATCCCAGGCAATGATCCCGACGCCATTCTCTGCTGCCTGAAGCATGCTCGACGGATTCGGCGTTCCCGTCACAACCACCCAGCTCTTGTCAAAGCTTAGGCGGTTGTACATTGCTTGTTCCAAGACGCGCTGAAAAGAGCCGATTTTCAACTCATACGCGCTCGTGATTCCAGTCTTGGTGCAGGTTGCAACATCGACTCGGCGCCCGTTCCATGCCAGTTCGACACGAAGCTGGGAGTCCGCGTTTACCCAACCCCTCCTCCACATCAGGTCGAGCAGCGGGTGAAGGAGTATTTCCTCCTCCTGATTTTTCGCACTTGGGAGGGGTGCCCACGTCGCTACTTGACTCACCGCCGGCCTCCACTGAGGCTATTTAGGTCTTCAGCTTCGTCCGCCTCTTCGGCCCGATTGATTTTTCCGGCTTCAGTGTGCGCGATGTCAAGGCGCCTGAGGAGGAGTAAGAACCAAACATAGATGGCAGCACCACCTGCAAATGCAAGAGCAGCCCCGAGAAGGGCTAGGTGGCATGGAGCGTCGCCGATCGCCGGGTCGAAGATGCTCGTAACTACTGTGATCGTCATCAACAGTGAGAACGCCACTAGGAACCAAAACGCTGATCTGTTCAGGCTCAGCGCCCGAGCCAAGTCCGCACTCATTCGTTCCTGGGCCTGCGACAAGCGGACGAACTCCCTTGCAGGCCCTAGAACTTCGGATGGGCGTGCCTTCGTCAAGAAGGGGTCGTTCCCGTCGTCATAGTCGCGGAAAAGGTCATCTAGGAGAACTCGTAACCCTTTCAACTCCTTGATCGCGCCTGTCACTAGCCGGCGTCTGGCCTGAGTTTCCTTCTCAGAAAGGCGGGTGTTCAGCGTAGAACCCATCAGCACGGCAGGCAAGAGTGCCACATAGCTGGCTAGAGCGAAGGGTATTGAAATGCCCAGCATCAGCGTTTGATCTATGTCCACCTATGTGCCCAGAATTTCATCGCGGATGAGAGATTTTTCAGTGAAGGAGTCATAGCGCTCATAGACGTACCGAACCAACTCGCGCAGGGGCCATCCGGAAAACTTCTTCCTCAGCTCTCCAACCTGGACGACGACTGGGTGAGGAAGCTCGCTTCGCAACGCATCGAAGTACTCTTCCCCCAGATTCGTGAGTTTGAAATTGCGAGTGCTGTAGCTGGGCGAGGTGGAATCATCCCCAATGACCCGATTCAGTTCCCAGGTGTCCTCGTTGTTCTGACTGAGCTGGGCGGAATCTTCAACCAAGCCCGCAGAGACCAGGGTGTCGATTGCTTGGTACACCTTCTGGGAGAAGGGGCCGAAGTTGTAAGCCTCGAAAGCGGGGCTTTCCGTCAGGTACTTTCCCGCGTCGGTTTCGCGCTCCAAGAGAAACACGAGCTTTTCGAGTCGGGTTATCCCCCGCACCTCCCCAGTCTCTTCCCTTCTGCCGGCATCGCTGCCGAGTAGAAGGACGACTGCGTCGTCCACCTCGAACTCCAGAGGCTCAGTCACTTAGGATTCCAATCAATGCCGTCGAATTACGTCCCATTGAACCACCTCGCACCCCCGAATCTCCCGCAGGGCGCTCCTGGCACTTCTCGGCGCGGGCTGCGCACTATCTGCCCGCCCACTCACTCGCCAACGCACGTCGGCCGTCCGTGTCAACTTTACCGCGTCCGCCGTAGCTCGACCTTCTGCATGGCTTCCTCTACCGTGAACCTTGCAACTTGGGCCCACATTCCGCTGGGCGCATCCAGACGCAGCCGACTCTTCGACATCTCAGAGGGGAGGCTAGCCGCTTCGGCTATCTGGTCAGCAAGCACGCGGACGGCGGCATCAACGGGGTTCGCGTCTCCTCGGGTGGTCGTGGCGTCAGCGTCCAGATCGACCGGTTCATCAACCGCGCACGCGTCGCCGATGACTTCGCGCGCTCCTCTTTGACTCGGAGCAGTGGCGGCTTGCCCCCTGTGTGCTTCTACTGGCGGTACGCCGCCTTCTACCCCCCCTCGCCAATATGACTGCCTGCTCGATGCGGCCGCCGGCACAGCCAGGGTGGACCGAATAGTGCATGAAGTAACCGACGGGGCATCGGTGGCGTCCGATCATGTGGCGCGAGCCAAAGAGCTTGGGTGACCTCGGGTAGGTGCAGGACGACGGTGGTCCGCCCCTTCGTAGGCGGGCCGCCCTGCCATATCTCCTGCATCTTGGGCCGTGGATAAACCCCTGTGGATCTATGTGGACAAAGTTTTTTCTTTTCCACAGGTTGAACCGGCGCAGACCCGCGTGTTCACAGGGTTCTAACGGAGGGGCGCGCTGAAAGTATTTTTGGGTCCACAGGGTTATCCCGACAGAATGCACAGGACACGCCGTCTAATCCACAGGTAATGCACAGGTGGTGTGAATAACCCTTTAGGCATTGTCGGGATCGGGGTGGAGACTACCCGTATGACGATTAGCCAGGGGGCTGAGCCCGCAGGATCAGCCCCTTCACCGCCGGTCCGGAAAACCCTGTATGTATTCATGGATGAGTCGGGGAATTTCGACTTCACCGCCAAGGGGACCAATCATCTCGTGCTGTCCGCGATGTTTACGGACGATCCCTGCGCGACCGCGGCGCCACTGCAGCAGCTGAAATACAACCTGCTTGCCAGGAGGAGTGACCAGCTTGAATTCCACGCCACTGAGAACTCTCGTGGGACACGGGCCAACGTTGCTGAAGTCATCCGTACCCTTCATCCGTTGATGAAGGTTCATACAATCTACGCGGACAAGCACCTTGCCCACCCTTCCAAACACAGCGCGACCGCGATGCTCACTTTGTTCGGTATGGCGATGGCTAAGTGGCTATATTCGGTTGCCGGTTCGGAGTACGACCAGATCGTAATGGTCTTCGATTCGGTGTTAACGGGCAAACAGCGCGATGCTTTTCTCAAGGCAGTCAAGCCCGCGATGAAGGGACTAGGAAAGCCTTTCCACGTTGCATTTCACCCCGTGAAGTCTGACCTCAACGGCCAAATCGCGGACTACTTCGCATGGTCGACCTTCAGGTGGCTTGAGGTGAACGACACTCAACCGCTCAGCGCCTTGGCGGGAGTCTCTCACACGAAGTTCAACATCTTCCAGAATGGCCATACGAGGTACTGGTGAAAAATGACCACCCCGCCTAGCCTTACGGCAGAACTCAGGAGTTCTTATTGGCGGGGTGGAACCTTTTCACTCCGAACCATACCGGGGTTCGTCCTAGCCAGCAATGAACTCAGCACCGGCTCCTAATTGCTCATCTGCCCCATCGACTCGGGCATGAGAGGGAGGATGCACGAAGGACGGACGCGGCCAAGCGAGATTCGGGCGTACCATCCGTGGGGCGCCGCGCTGCGACCGTGACACAGAAAAAGCCCCGGGTCATCTCGCATGAGACAGGCTATGGGGCTTTTTGCGTTGTGGCTACATCGTAATGTCCGTGCTGGCAGCTAGCCTCCGTCCCATGACCAACAAACAACCGAAGGAAGACCAGCCGCCGGCGGAGTGGCGCCGCTTCGCAGATGATGACGAGGCGGAAGCGAACCTGCCGGATGATTCACTGCAGGACCCGGTGTCAGTGGGCATCACCTTCTGCAACGCCCTCGACGATTATCGAACCCACCAGAAGGCGCTACGGTTCCTGGTCACGCCCGAGTCGCTGGATGCGTGGGGCGACTTCTCGGTGGTGGCCGAGCACTTGCGCTCCATAAACGATCGGGGCACCGGGTCGGTCGCCAACGAGGCGCATGGCGATCCGAATGTTCGCTACGTCAAGATCCTCTCCGACGTCTCGCAAAGCTTCCAGGTCATCGACTCGCAGCCAGTCAGCCTCGCCAGCGTCATCACCCTTGTGTGGCGCGAAAAGTTCGGGCGTTGGATGGTGCATGGCATGGGGCCTCGGTACATCCTCCCCGAAGATGTTCCCCACTAGCTAGCCATGGGCGCGCCCTCTTCTTGGCATGGCATCCCGCCCTCCGTTGACAGATTCGTTGCGCCACTTCGGCCCGAGCCCCACGCCGAGGGGGTCACGGTGACCACGGAGAAGGCCCCGCCAGTTTGGGCGGAGCTGGCGTATCCGGACGGTGACACGAAGACAGTAAAAGGCTTTGCCATAGCCTGGACGGACAAGCTTGTGACGGTCCAGTGGGTCGATTTCTCGCGCGCCTCAGCGGAGAACGATTGATCTTGGTCGGGAAGCGCATCAAGTTGTGGAACGGCCAGGGACTCGCAGTCGGCGCAGCCCCCGCCCAGTCGGGGGTCACCGTGGTCCGCACAGCCAGCCTCCCGTAAACTAACTAATGGTCAGGAGTCGGCCGGATATCCCCTAACATTCATGCCGGCACTTGACTTGAGGCGGCTTTAAACGCTGCGAAGCCCCCACATGGAACGCATCCAGGTGGGGGCTTTCCTCGATTCGGTGAAGCTTCGTTAGTGGTTCGGCTCGTTAGCTAAAGCCTCGTGGTCGTGCGGATCGGTCGGTTCGAGTGCTGCCGCTTCCTGCACGGCGTCAATCTCCCACTGTTCGGAATCCTTGGTAAGAGGAAGTCGGATTGCGTTGCCTTCTGGATAAGTAGTCATGGGCCGCAGTGTATGCCTCCTCCGCCGCTGATTACGTCATGCCACTCCGCCAGGCCGTCCACGAATCCTAGTTAGAACACCGCGTCGACCAGCTCTGCGACTAGTTCTAGCGGGTGAGTCGACCCAAGGCCAGAAGGGATTGGTCCCGCCTGCTGAGGTCTGGCTTCGCACCGAACCCGGTGAGCAGATGTTTTCGCGTAGAACAACCTGTCACGAGTAGAGAGTCGCGCACCTGTTAGTGCGCGACCTCCTGCAGTCCGTCAGAATTGGCGATATTTCATGTGTTCCTCGACGATTTCCTCATTGGAAATCGCACCATCAACAATGTCCACCTTCAACTGGCCTCGATCGTAAATGGCTGCGAATCCAGGAACGTCGATAAGAATTTTGAACAAGGCGAAACCTCCGGATAGCAGGGCAACCCGCTTGGCTATCCCTATATGACTCACGCTATCGGCCGACTAATTTGGCGTCCATTGCCCATCAGTGGCGCGAGTTGACCATCGCGAGGACCTCCTTGCGATGGGGCCTCCGTTCGGCCGCCGCAAGGTATCGACCGTCCTCAGCGGTCCGAGCCTCTCCACTGCTGCTGACTGACGCAAGAACGCCGCCCGCAACTGCGCTCATCGACGCACCTTGCGATCGCGACGGCGGGAGGCTTGTCGCAGGGTGCCGGGGTCGATGGTTTTGCTTCAGTCAGGACGACGCCAAGAACCGCGGGCTGGACCATCTGGCTTTAGAACCTTCGTCATCGCGATAATCCTCCGAGCCTTCAGGCGCGGCAGGAAGCGCTGACGGGGTTCAGAACCGTGACGGTGCAAGGGTTCCGCTCCCTCTGGCAAGTTCTCCCAATATGCAACGATTGAGCGGAATCGAGTTCGAGGTGCCCCCGCCGGCCCAATTTGGAATGGATGAAAAGTTGAGTAACGAAGATCAGTGGCCCCGCCACAAGCCGACTGCAACCACCGCTGCAGTCGGGGTGACGAAGGCCCAACTTTTTTTCCAAGCGACGGCCAAGTGGCTGTTTCGCGAACAGCCGCTTGAGGATTACGGCATAGATGCCCATGTGGAAGTGGTGGAGCGCGGGAACGTGAAGGGCCGACTCGTCGCACTGCAAATCAAATCCGGAGATAGTTGGCTAAAGCCCGCCGCAAACGGAGGTTGGTACTTTTACCCGGACAAGAAACATGTCGCTTACTGGCAGAACCATTCACTCCCGGTTGCCATTGTTGTCTGGCAGGAGAGCACTGACACGCTCTTCTTTCGGGAAGCCTCACCTCACACACTTGAGCAGACGAAGACTGGTGGGTGGCGGCTGCACTTCCGGGACGGCGATCTACTCACCGAGGCTGCGCTACCAATATTGAATCGTTTGTCGGCGGGCACCACCTACGACTTGCGTCTTCGCGAACTACGGCTTCTCCTGCCGTGGATGCAAAGGATCAGTCAGGGTCAGCGTCTCATCCTGAAGGCTGATGAGTGGGTCAATAAGACATGGGGGAAGGGTGATCTTGAGATTTCTGCCGTCCTTGAAGACGGAACGCGGCAGGAACTCGGAAGATGGGGTGTCGCCCTGGGCGGGGAACTCTACGACACCGCCCTACCCGCATTGTTCGGATGGGCGGACCTTGAGATGAATCCTGATGTCGAGTGGGAGACGGAAGATGAATTCAGCGCCGATCAGAGAGGTGACTCCATACGTCCATACGCGAACTCAATAGACGAGGTCCATCACTGGAGCCTCGAACTGCACTTAAATGAGATCGGTCGCGCCTTCTTGCTTTTGGACGAGTATGCCCGGCAGGGCCGGCAGCTCCAGTTGAAACCGTTGTAACTGACTTGTTTCCACGACGGGTATCCCGCCTAAAGTGCACCGCGATACGGCGGGCACAGGGCGCCCTCCCTGTCCGACCGAGAGGCGGTTGGAGCGGCCTCGGGAAGGCAACGACCTTGTTTGCCCGCGACACTGCGTTGGCCTCCGTAACAGACGCCCAGAGTCCCTCCTCGGCGTTGAACACTTCGCCAGCCCCTTTGCCACATTCGCCAGCCCCTTCGCCACAACCGCACGGAGGGTAACCGGTGCGGGGAGGCTCCGTGCGGTGAACGGCGGCGCTGAGATTCTGCGGCCCAGCGGCCTGGCCAGGCATCCAAGAATGTTTGAGCCGCAGGTTGCCCAAGGTAGCGGGGTTGGGGCCTTCTGCGCCCTACAGGGACGGTGATTAGGGCACAGCTGCGGGCAGGCCCCACCTTCTGCTTTCGACGGCTTGGGGCGCCCCGTAGCCCGCTGGTGCTCGAAGCGCAGCACGCTGCGTCCGACTTCTACGCGAGTTGTTGCGGCCACCGTTGCCCTTGCGAGGTACCGAGGGGCAGCTTCCGACCTTGCCGGCTGTTAGCGATGATGTCTCCGCTTCATGGGTCGAAACTTCCAATCGG
Source organism: Arthrobacter sp. TJ-217 (assembly GCF_058269255.1). Taxonomy (NCBI): domain Bacteria; kingdom Bacillati; phylum Actinomycetota; class Actinomycetes; order Micrococcales; family Micrococcaceae; genus Arthrobacter; species Arthrobacter sp. TJ-217. Next base: position 28,924 of record NZ_JBZCNJ010000005.1, on the reverse strand, counting down.
CGGCTATCCGCCTAAATGTCTGCCCTGGTCGTTTCCGTATTCCAAAAGGCCCGGGAACATCGCACGAGGCACCTGACGTGAAAGCCGAGCACCGAGGAACCATCGGGCTTGAGAAGTGACGAAAAAGTGACGAAAGCACGTGGTAGTAGAGGGTTTCACCGGGAATACGCCCGGTTTAGAGGATGCCTCTCAAAGCCTTTGTGGTACAGAAAACCCCCTAGAATCAGCGGTTTCTAGGGGGTTTTAGTTGAGCCTCCTGCCAGAGTCGAACTGGCGACCTTCTCATTACGAGTGAGACGCTCTACCGACTGAGCTAAGGAGGCACGCTTCCTGGCCGGCGCCCCGGGAGGCGGGCCCTTCCACAAGGACCAACTCTATAAGAGCCTGAGCCCGCTGGTCAAAGCGGGGGAAGCAACACCCGTTTCAACACCGGGCGCCGTCTTCGGGCACCTTTCCGTCAATGAAGTAGGAATCGACGATGTCCTCGATGCAGTCCCCGGCACGCCCGTAGGCGGTGTGGCCCTCGCCCTCCCAGGTGACGTGGACGGCCGAATCGAGCTGCTCCGCAAGGGAGAGTGACCATTCGTAGGGTGTGGCGGGATCGCCCGTTGTGCCGATGACGAGCAGCGGTTCCGCTCCCGGCGCGCTGGCGGGAGCCGGCTTGTCCACCGGCCCGTACTTCCATGCCTCGCAGGTCACCCCGCCGTAGGCAAGGAACTCCCCGAAGGTTGGCGACGCGGCAACGAGCTTCTCCTCGTCGGCGCGCATCCCCTCGGGGCTCGAGACCATCGGGTAGTCGAGGCAGTTGACCGCGAGGAAGGCATCGGTCGCGTTCGAGGCGTAGGTGCCGTCGGGCTCGCGCTCATAGGCGAAGTCCGCTAGGCGCAGCATGGGATCCACGTCGCCCTGCAGGGCGCTGTCGACGGCCTCGGTGAGCACCGGCCAGTTCGCGTCGTCGTACAGGGGGAGGATGAACCCCTGGACGAACGCCCCGACCGTCACCAGTCGGCCGTCGGCGGCGGTTCGTGGCTCCTTTTCCACCGACGCGAAGAGCTCCTGAAGCTCCGCAACACCCTCATCGACGCTGCCCGACAGCGGGCACTCGTCGCGGGACTGGCAGTCGGCGACGTAGGCCCGCACCGCCTTCTCGAACGCCACGGCCTGGCCCAGTGTCACTTCCTCGCTGGTGAGCGCCGGGTCGATGGCGCCGTCCAGCACAAGCCGGCCTGAGCGTCCCGGGAAGAGCCCGGCATACGCCGCTCCGAGCTGCGTACCGTAGGAGAACCCGAGGTAGTTCAGCTTGGGGTCCCCGGACAGGGCGCGCAGGATGTCCATGTCGCGTGCTGCGCTTTCGGTGTCGACGAAGCCCAGGAGCTCGCCGGTGCGCTCGGCGCAAAGGTCCGCGTACTCCCGGGCATCGGCGCGCAGCAGCTCAAGCGCTTCGGCATCGGGGGTGGCCGCGGGAATGAACTCCTCGCGGGCCGCGTCCTGCTCCGCGTCGGTGCGGCACTCGACGGCGGTGGACCTGTTCACCCCGCGCGGGTCGAACCCGACGATGTCGTAGGCCTCCCGAAGGCGCTCGCTGACCACCCGGTCGAGCGAGTCCCGGACGATGTTGTAGCCGGAGCCGCCCGGCCCGCCAGGATTCACCAGCACCGTCCCCTGCGCCTCACCGGTGGAGTCGGCGCGGATCGCCTGGATCTCGATTGTCGCCCGCCCCGGATCGGAGTAATCCATCGGCACCTCCACCCGGGCACAGGCGAAGTCCTCCTCGCACGGCTCCCACTTCACTTCCTGGCTGTAGAAGGGCTCAAGGTCGGGGGGAACCGCTCCAATCACTTCCGGATCCGCCGTCACCGCTCCGGTTTCCGGGGTGCGGTCGGGCTGCAGGAAGGGCAGCGAACACCCCGAGAGGGCGAAGAGCAGGGCCGCGCCAGCGGCTGCAAGCCGGCGGCGTGCTCCGCGCCGGTGCGGAGCGGATCCGGCGGGCAGTGTCATCGGGCGAGGTCCTTTCGGGACAGCAGGCTCACGGCCATGGCTTCGATGGCCAGCAGCGGTGACACGTTGGTTCCGACCAGGCGGGTGCGCACCTCGTTGATCGCCTCGATGCGCCGCAGGGTGTCCTCGGGCGACTCGCGCCGGGCGAACTCCTCAAGCTCGGGCCGCAGCGGTTCGTTGACCAGCTCGCGCCCGCTCGACACCTGAAGCATGAGCACATCGCGGTAGAAGGAGATGAGGTCGGTCAGCGCCCGGTCGAAGTAGTCGTTCTTCGAGCGTTTGGCGCGCCGGGTCTGGTCCTCCTCAAGGCGCTTGACCTGGCTGCGCATTGACGGCGGAAGGGTTCCGGTTTCGGGGGCGCCGAGGGCGGTGAGCAGGGCGGTGCGTTCGCTCGCGTCGCGTTGTTCGAAGGAACTCGTCGCCTCGGCCTCGGCGAGCTTCACGAGGTCGGCCGCTGCCTTCATGGCGCCGGAGACGGAGCGCAGGGTCAGCGGCAGGCGCACAATCTGGTTGCGGCGTTCTCGGGCGCCCTCGTCGGTGGCGAGCCGCTTTGCTACCCCGATGTGGCTCTGGGCGGCGCGGGCCGCAGCCTCGGCGGTGGCCGGGTCGATGCCGTCGCGCGCCACGAGCAGCTCGGCCACGTCGCGCACCGGGGGCAGGCGCAGGCTGACCATCCGGCAGCGGGAACGGATCGTGACAAGGACGTCCCCGGGGCTCGGCGCGCAAAGCAGCCAGATGGTGCGTGGCGGCGGCTCCTCGATGGCCTTCAGGAGCACGTTCGTGCTGCGCTCCTGCATCCGGTCGGCGTCTTCGACGATGATTACCCGCCAGCGGCCCGTGGACGGCTTGTCCTGGGCCTTCCGCACCAGCTCACGGGCTTCTTCGATGGTGATCGTGACCTTCTCAGTCGTCACGTTCGTCAGGTCGGCGTGCGACCCGGCGAGCACGGTGCGGCAGCCCTTGCACGTTCCGCAGCCGCGTTCGGAGAGCGCCTCGCGGTCGCACAGCAGTGCCGCGGCAAAGGCTCGGGCGGCGTTTGAACGGCCCGATCCCGGCGGACCCGTGAACAGCCATGCGTGAGTCGGAGCGCCCGACTGCGACGCCCTTCGAAGCTGCTCCACCACCGGCTCCTGCCCCCGCAGATCGGCCCAGACGCTCACTGCAGCCGCTCCAGCACCGCAGCCAGGATGTCCGCGGCGAGGTCGTCGACCGCGCCACCGGCCGGGAGGACGAGGTACCGTCCGGGTGCCTGCCCGGCCAGCCCAAGGAACGCGGAGCGGATGCGTTGATGGAAGTCGTCGGGCTCGGACTCCATCCGGTCCTCGGCCGCATCACCGGCGGTGCGCCGGCTGCGGCCCACCTCGGGTGAAACATCGAGGAGCACAGTGAGGTCCGGCAGCAGGTTCTCCACCGCCCAGAGGTTGAGGTCCAGCACGCTCTGGGCTCCCAGATCGCGCCCTGCACCCTGGTAGGCCACCGAGGAATCGACGTAGCGGTCGCACACGACGACCTCGCCGCGCCTCAGGGCCGGAAGGATCACCTGCTGGACATGGGCGGCACGGGAAGCGGCGAACAACAGGGCCTCGGTCCGCGCATCGATTTCCCCCTGCCCGTGTTCGAGCACCAGGGCACGGAGCTTCTCCCCAACGGGAGTGCCTCCGGGTTCCCGTGTGCGCACCACTGTCCGGCCGCTCTGCTCGAGCGCGCGGCACAGGGCACCGACCTGGGTTGATTTACCGGCCCCGTCGCCGCCCTCGAAGGCAACAAAGAGCCCGGGAAGGCCGTGCGGTTTATGGAGCGTCACGCCTCCAGACTACCGAGTGCCGGTGACTATTGCCGCCGTCCCGGATCGGCCGGGGAAAACGCCCGGGACGCTACCCTTAGGCCATGGCAACAGATTCTCCCGCCCTGGCACCCGACACCCTCGCCGTGGCCGCCGGCCGCCCCGAGCGGGCACACGATTCACCGGTCAATCCCTCGATCGAACTCTCGACGACGTTCCACGAGACCCGCGCGCCGCAGCCCGGCGACCGCGTCTACGGGCGCATGTCCAATCCCACCTGGGACCCCTTCGAAGAGGCTTTGGGCCGGCTTGAGGGCGCGGCGCTGCCCGCCCTGGTGTTCAGTTCCGGCCTCGGTGCCGCCGCCGCCGCGCTCGCGCTCGTGCCGACGGGAGGTGTGGTGCTCATGCCCCGGCACGCGTATGCCGGATCGATCAGCCTTGCCGCAGCGGAGGCAGCCCTGGGCCGGTTCACCCTGGTACCGATCGACGTCGCCGACACGGAAACGGTGCTGGCGGAACTGGCGGGACTGGGAACGCACAGGCAGCCGGGGCAGGTGATGCTGTGGCTTGAAAGCCCGACGAACCCCATGCTGGAGGTGGCCGAGACGGCCCGCCTCACGGAGGCCGCGCATGCCGTTGGAGCGCTCGTCGTCGTTGACAACACGTTCACCACACCCATCCTCTGCCGTCCTCTGGACTTCGGGGCCGACGTCGTCCTGCATTCGGTGACGAAGTACCTCGCCGGCCACTCCGACGTCGTCCTCGGTGCGCTCGTGACCTCGGACCCCGTGCGCCGCGACCAGCTCCTGGCGCACCGCACCCTGCGCGGGGCAATCGCCGGACCGTTTGAGGTGTGGCTTGCCCTGCGCGGGCTGCGCACCCTTGCGCTGCGCATGGAGCGCGCCCAGGCGAGCGCCGCGGTGCTCGCCGAACGCCTCGCCGGGCACCCGGCAATCGAACGCGTCCGATTTCCGGGGCTGCCGCAGGATCCCGGCCATCTACGGGCCAAGGCGCAGCTCAACGGCTTCGGCGCCATCATCAGCATCGAACCCGCCGGTGGAGTGCGCGCCGCCGATGCGCTGGTTGAGGCGGTGCGGCTCTGGATGCCCGCCACCTCGCTCGGCGGAGTCGAGTCACTGATCGAACGGCGCCGCCGGCAGCCGGGGGAGCCCGCCACGGTGCCGGAAGCGCTGGTGAGATTATCGGTCGGCATTGAGAACGTCGAGGATCTCTGGGCCGACCTCGCTGGAGCCCTCCACGCCGTCCAGCCGCTAAGCTAAACGCGTGGGCATCATCCTGGAGTTTCAGACGTACCTTTACCTCGCTCTTGGCTACCTCGCGCTCGGAATCGAAATATGGGCGTTCACTGACTGCCTGCGCCGCAGCTCTGCCTCCTTCGAAGCCTCCTTCAAGCGCACCAAGGGCTTCTGGACGGCGGTGACCGGCGGTGCCGTCGTGGTCGGCGTGTTCAGCGCCCTCAGCCCAGGATTCGGCCTGTTCAAACTGGTTGCCGTCGTTGCGGCCTGCGTCTACCTCGCCGACGTCAAACCGGCCGTCAGCGAAGTCCGCGGGCGCGGAAACCAGGGCCCCTACGGCCCCTGGTAAGTTCCTCAGGCAGTTCCCGCGCCGCAGGGGCTGGACCCGATCTTCAAGCCCGCCCTACGGCACGGCGGCCGGAACGGGCGCGACGGCGTCCCATGCGACGGTGACCTCACCAAGGCGCCAGCGCGACGGCGAATTGACCAGCGGCCAGCCGTCCGCGGCCAGCGCGCGGCACATGGCGCTCCACCGCTGACGCGCACCGAACGCGGCAAGCGGTGCGGCGTCAAGCCAGGCGCGGTCCATCGCGCCAAGGAACCGGTGCACGTTCTCGCCCGGCACGTTCCGGTGGATCAAGGCCTTGGGAAGCCGTTCCGCGGCGTCCGAGGGAAGGGTGAAGGATCCGAATTTCAGCGAGATGCTCAATGACACCGGGCCGTCCCGGTCAATGGCGATCCACGTTGAACGGCGCCCGATCTCGTCGCAGGTGCCATCGATGAACAATCCGTCACGCGAGAGGCGCGAGCGCACCTGGTCCCAGTGGGCGAGGTATTCGTCCTCGTCATACTGCCGGAGCACATTGAAGGCGCGCACCACGACCGGCCGCCGCCCCGGGATCGGCAGCTCAAACCCTCCCTGCACGAAGCTGAGGCCCGGCCGCTCCAACGGCAGCGCCCCCTCCACCCTTGCCGGGTCGATTTCGATGCCGATCACTTCGCTTGCGGAGTGCACCCGGCGCAGCCGCTCGAAGAGTTCAACCGCCGTCACCGGGGCCGCTCCGTAGCCGAGATCGACGACAAGCGGGTCGGCCGAATGGCGCAGCCGCCAGGCCTGGGTGCCGGCCAACCACCGGTCAACCCGCCGCAGGCGGTTCGGGTTGGTGGTTCCACGGGTGATGCTCCCAACGGGTTTTCCGCTGCGTTTGAGGTATGGCACCGTATCAAGGGTACTGGTAACAGATGCCTTCCCCGGATGCCCGCACGCCCTCCGATACGGCACACTAGGGTTCATGACTTCCTTCAAATTGATTTTGTTGCGCCATGGGCAGAGTGAGTGGAACGAGAAGAACCTCTTCACGGGCTGGGTCGATGTGGCGCTCACCGAAAAGGGCCGGGAGGAAGCCACCCGCGGCGGACAGCTCCTGGTCGAACACGACCTGCTTCCCGACGTCGTCTACACGTCACGGCAGAAGCGCGCGATCATCACGGCAAACCTCGCCCTCGAAGCCGCCGACCGCACCTGGATCGATGTCAAGCGGAACTGGCGCCTCAATGAGCGCCACTACGGTGCACTCCAGGGCAAGGACAAGGCGCAGACCCTCGCCGAATTCGGCGAAGAGCAGTTCATGCTGTGGCGCCGCTCCTACGACACCCCGCCGCCGCCCCTCGAGGACTCAAGCGAATACTCGCAGGCCCACGACCCCCGGTACGCAGACCTGGGCCCGGACCTACCCCGCACCGAGTGCCTCAAGGACGTACTTGAGCGTTTCCTTCCCTACTGGGAAACCGACATCAGCAAGGACCTCACAGCGGGCAAGACCGTCCTTGTCGCAGCACACGGCAACTCGCTGCGGGCACTGGTGAAGCACCTCGACGGGATCAGCGACGCCGACATCGCGGCCCTGAACATCCCCACAGGTATTCCGCTTGTCTACGAACTCGACGAGAACCTGAAGCCGGTCAAGGCCGGTGGCACCTACCTCGACCCCGAGGCGGCGGCGGCCTCCATCAAGGCGGTCGCGAACCAGGGCAAGCACTAGGCGCGGCGGACCCGTTAACGACGACGGCGGCTTCCCTCGGGAAGCCGCCGTCGTTCTTTGGCGTGGACCTTCCGGCTGTAGGCCCCTCCGATCCTGTGCCTAGTTCAGGGGCGCGCTGGGCTGCCATTCGCCGGTCACCAGGTAGGTGACCTTCCGTGCCACGGACACGCCGTGGTCGGCGAAGCGTTCGAAGTACCGGCTGGCAAGGGTGACGTCGACGGTTGTTGGCGCGGTTTCGTTCCAGTCCGCGGCCGCCACGGCCCTGAAGACGCTTGCATGGAGTTCATTGACCCGGGCGTTCGCGGCATTGATTTCGTTGCTCAGCTCAAGGTTCCGCGTCTCAAGCAGCTCCGTCACCTTGCCCGCGATCTGGATGTCCAGCGAGGCAAGCTCGTCGAACGTGGGACGGATCTTCTCGGGAATCACATTGGCGGGGTACCGCAGGCGCGCCAGCTGCGCGACGTGGCGGGCGAGGTCGCCCATCCGCTCCAGCGAAGCGCTCATGCGCAGGGCGCCAACGATCATCCGCAGGTCGCTGGCAACCGGCCCCTGGAGGGCAAGGATGTCGATGGCGCGCTCGTCGAGGGAGTTCTGGAGGAAATCGATGCGCGCGTCAGCGGCGATTACTTCCTGGGCAAGTTCGGTGTCGGCACCCTGGAAAGCGCTGTTGGCTTTTTGGATGGCCTCCGACACCAGCTGCGAGATCTCAATCAATTCCTCGCCAATCTGGTGAAGCTCGGCCTGAAAAACCTTACGCACGTGGGCGTCCTTTCCGTTGGTGGAGAAACTCGCCGATGTGAGCGGTCCGCAGGCCAGTTTCTCAGCGGCCCGTTAACGCTTCCTCGGCTTTAGGTGAACGTTAGTTGAACCACTGGTCTATTGCCACCGGATGCGGGATGGGCCCGGAGTTCTGCGCATAAGCTAGGAGCGTGGATCCCGTACTGCTTAGCCTCATCGCAGGGCTCGTGGGCCTCGCGCTCGGTGTTTTCGGCGCCGTGGCGCACCGCGTCAGTGAGGCGCAACGGACCCAGCTGCTGTACGAGGACGAGCTGACCCTTCCCGACGGCGCAGCGGAGGTCCTCTCGATCATTGGGCGGGCGTACGTGATCGTCGACGCGATCGACGGCGTCGTCCGCGCCAGCCCCGCCGCCTACGCCTTCGGGCTGGTGCGCGGGCATACCGTTGTCCATTCCGAACTGCTGGACCTGACGGCCCGCGTCCGCCGCGACGGGGTGATCGAGCAGAAGCAGCTCGAGCTTCTCCGGGGTCCGGTCGGCGGCAGCACGATGGTCCTGCAGGTGCGCGTCGCGTCCCTGGGAGCCGAATACATCCTGATCCTCGCCGATGACCGCACCGAGATCACCCGCACCGAGGAAATCCGCAACGACTTCGTGGCGAACGTGTCGCACGAGCTCAAGACCCCCGTGGGCGCCATCTCCCTGCTCGCCGAAGCGATCGACGACGCCGCCGAGGACGAGGTTGCGGTTCGCCGGTTCGCCCGGCGCATGCACAAGGAATCAAGCCGGCTCTCGGCGCTGGTCCAGGACATCATCGAACTGTCCCGCCTCCAGGGCACCGACATCGTGGGCAAGGGCAAGCCCGTCGACATCAACGCGGTGATCGCCGAGGCAGTTGACCGCAATCGGCTGCCCGCCGAAGCGAACTCCATCGAGATCGTGGTGAAGGGAACGATCACCGAACCGGTCTTCGGGGACCCGGACCAGCTGATGACGGCGTTCCGCAACCTGATCGACAACGCCATCCGCTACTCGCCCGAAGGAACCCACGTGGGCATCGGCTTGCGCTCGCGCGAGGGGCTCGCCGAGATTTCGGTGAAGGACCAGGGAACCGGAATCACCCCCGAAGAGCAGGAACGCATCTTTGAGAGGTTCTACCGAATAGACGCCGCCCGGTCGCGGCAGACCGGCGGCACCGGGCTGGGGCTGAGCATCGTGAAGCACGTCGTCTCGAACCACGGCGGCGAAGTGACAGTGTGGTCAATGGCGGGCCAGGGCAGCACCTTCACTGTGCGCCTTCCCGAGATGGAAACCGCCGATACCGGCAACCCGGGGCTGACCGCGCACCCGGCAGAGCACAAGGGCGGAACCGACGCCCACGAACAGGGAGTGACTGCTTGAGCCGCATTTTGATAGTCGAGGACGAGGAGTCCTTCAGCGACCCGCTGTCCTACCTGCTGGGGAAGGAGGGGTTCGAGGTGGCCGTCGTCGACAACGGGCTTGAAGCAATTAAGGAATTCGACCGTGCCGGGGCGGACCTCGTCCTGCTCGACCTGCAGCTGCCGGGCCTCTCAGGTACGGAGGTGTGCCGCCAGCTGAGGCAGCGCTCCAGCGTCCCGGTGATCATGCTGACCGCGAAGGACGCCGAAATCGACAAGGTTGTGGGCCTCGAGCTGGGCGCAGACGACTACGTGACGAAGCCCTATTCCTCGCGCGAACTGGTGGCGCGGGTGCGGGCTGTGCTGCGGCGCCAGGGCGAACCCGAGGAGCTGGTTTCGCCAACGGTGCAGGCCGGCCCGGTGCGGATGGATATCGAACGCCACGTTGTCAGCGTCGATGGCACCCAGGTGCCTCTTCCCCTCAAGGAGTTCGAGCTGCTCGAGATGCTGCTGCGCAATTCGGGAAGGGTGCTCACCCGGGGGCAGCTGATCGATCGGGTCTGGGGCGCCGACTATGTGGGGGACACCAAGACCCTCGATGTCCACGTCAAACGCCTGAGGGGGAAGATCGAGCCCGACTCGTCGAACCCGCGCTACCTCATCACGGTGCGCGGGCTCGGCTACAAGTTCGAGCCCTGAGGCTGCCGGAGGCTATCCGCCTCCGTGGCCGCCTTCGGCCTCTCCGCCGCCTGCTCCCTCGGTTGCCGCAGGTTCGCTGGGCTCAGGGGTGTAGCCTCCGGGAACGAACTCACGGTATTCAGGCAGCGTTCCGCTGAGGACGGGCACGGCGTAGGTGGCGGTTTCCGAGTTCACCGTGAAATCAAGGTCGACAAGGGAGCCGGGAATCTGGGAGACGCCCTGGATGGTCCCGTCGTCGCTGGCTTCGTCCTCGAAGACATACTTGTCACGCGCATCGATGCGGATGTCAGTGGTGGTGTTCTGGCTCTCGATGGTCAACTGCACCGGTGAGTCGGTGGGGTTGAACACTGTTCCAAGGAGCGTCCCCGGCTCGCCCTCGGCCGTGGAAATGATGAGGATGTTGCGCAGCTTCAGCGGTCCGAGGTCCTCGACGATGCCGTCCGATGCCGAGTACTGCCGCGTGGTCGACTGCTCATTGATGGTGCTGCAGCCGGAGATTCCCAGCATGGCCAGCACGGCGCCGGCAGCGACGGCCTGCTGCACTCGGTTGTTCGGTGCACTTCTCACAGCACAAACTCCTGGGGTTCTCCGATAAGGCGATCGGTTCGGTTGCGGTCTCCACCATGTCGGTGAAACAAGAACCAGACTAACGGCAAAGCGGAAGTTTGGAGAGACGATTCGCCGGCGTGACACGGCGGCAGCATCAAAAGCCTGCCCAGTCAAGAGGCGAATCATAGTTCGGACGCGCGGGTTGAGTGCCCTGACCTGCGAAAACGCGAAGTCGGGCGTGTCGTTGCCGTGATAAACTGACTTGCGGGAAAGGGGAAAGTCCACATGGTTTTTGAGGTCGGCGAGACAGTTGTTTACCCTCACCACGGCGCAGCGAAGATCGAAGAGATCAAGATGCGCGTTATCAAGGGCGAAGAGAAGATGTATCTCAAGCTCAAGGTGGCACAGGGTGATCTGACAATAGAAGTACCAGCAGAGAACGTTGACCTAGTCGGAGTACGGGACGTGGTGGGCAAGGAAGGTCTGGAGCACGTCTTTGATGTACTCCGCGCCGAGTTCACCGAGGAGCCCACCAACTGGTCGCGCCGCTACAAGGCGAACCTTGAGAAGCTCGCCTCAGGCGATGTCATCAAGGTTGCCGAGGTCGTCCGCGACCTGTGGCGCCGCGACCACGACCGCGGGCTGTCGGCGGGTGAAAAGCGGATGCTTGCCAAAGCCCGGCAGATCCTGATTTCCGAACTCGCACTGGCGGAGAAGACCGACGAAGAGAAGGCCGCAACGGTCCTCGACGAGGTCCTCGCCTCCTAGGCGGGTTCAACACAAGAAGAGGGGCACCCGGAAGGGGCCCCTCTTTTTGTGTGCCGTAGGGTATTCGTGTGTCTTCGCCCCTTCCCGCCCACGCCCAGCCTGCGCCGTCGACCGAGCCCGGGAGTCCCCCAGACACCCGCGGCACCGCCGGGGTAGTCCTGGTTGCCGCGGGCTCCGGGCAACGCCTGGGGCAGGGCATTCCGAAGGCCCGCGTCCTCTGCGGCGGGATGACCCTCCTTGAGCGGGCGCTGCGCGGCATTCTCGCGAGCGGCGTTGCCGCCGAAGTCGCCGTCGTCATCCCGGAGGGCGACACAGCGCTGGCCGACGCGGCCGCAGCGGTTCCCAGCCCCGTCCCGGTCCGCATCGTTCCCGGAGGGGAAAGCCGCTCCGCTTCGGTCGCCGCAGGTATTGCAGCCCTCTCCGGAGGCGCCCCCCTGATCCTCGTCCACGATGCGGCCCGCGCGCTCACACCACCGGAGGTCTTCCGCCGGGTCGCCAGACGGCTGATCCAAGGGGCGCCCGCCGTGCTGCCGGTGCTGCCGGTTGCCGATACGGTCAAGACCGTCAGGGGTGGGCAGGTCGCCGGCACCCCGGACCGGGCCGAACTGCGCGCCGTTCAGACACCCCAGGGTTTCGCCGCCGACGTCCTGCGGGCGGCCCACGCGCGGCCGGGAGCCGGCGATCCGCTCATCACCGACGACTCGATGCTCGTCGAGGCCCAGGGCACCGCCGTCCTCGTTGTCGACGGGGACGCCGCCGGCTTCAAAATCACAACGCCGCTCGACCTGCTGCTCGCCGAGGCCCTCCTCGCCGAACCCCTCGCTGCCACACCCGGGCAGTCAACAATCCAAGTCCCCTCCGACCGCCGCTAGGAAACCTCACCATGACCCAGCACGCGCACCTGCCCCGCACCGGGCTGGGCATCGATGTCCACGCCTTCGCCCCGGAAGAGGCACCCGCACCCCTGTGGCTCGCGGGGTTGTTGTGGGACGGCGAACGCGGGCTGGCCGGGCATTCCGACGGTGACGTCGTCGCGCACGCCGCCGCCGACTCATTGTTCTCGGCCGCCGGGCTTGGCGACCTCGGCACGCACTTCGGCACCGACCGCCCTGAGCTCGCCGGCGCCTCCGGAGTGCGGCTGCTCGGGGAAGCCGCAGCAATCGTCCGCGGCGCCGGGTTCGAAATCGGGAACATCGCCGTGCAGCTGATCGGCAACCGGCCCCGGTTCGCCCCGCGCCGCGCCGAAGCCGAGGCGGCCCTTTCGGAGGCGGCCGGAGCGCCGGTGAGCGTCTCTGCGACAACAACCGACGGGCTCGGCCTGACGGGACGCGGCGAGGGGATTGCCGCGGTGGCGACCGCCGTCGTCATTTCTGCCGGGTAACAGCCCGGCCGGTGCCCCCGGTTCGGCTAATCTGGAGCAGTGAGCCTGAGATTCTATGACACCGCCACTGCCGAGGTACGGGACTTCGTCCCCCTGACTCCGGGGGCCGTCAGCCTTTACTACTGCGGTGCGACGGTTCAGGGGATGCCGCACGTGGGCCACGTCCGCTCCGCCATTGTCTTTGACCAGCTGACCCGGTGGCTTGAGGCCCGCGGTTTCCGGGTGACCTCGGTCCGGAACGTCACCGACATCGACGACAAGATCCTCGAAAAGTCGAAGGCATCGTTCGACGGCGCCGAACCGGCGCCGGGCGGCATACCGAACGAGGAGTGGTGGGCGCTCGCCTACCGCTATGAGCTTGAATTCAACAAGGCCTACGACACCCTTGGGGTGCGCCGCCCAACGTATGAGCCGCGCGCAACGGGCCACATCCCGGAGATGCAGGCGCTCATCCAGGAACTCATCGACGCCGGTTATGCGTATCCCGCCCCGGACGGATCGGGGGATGTGTACTTCGACGTCCGCTCCTGGCCGGAGTACGGCTCCCTCACCCACCAGAACATCGACGACATGCAGGCCGCAACCGATGCCGACCCGCGCGGCAAGCGCGACCCGCGCGACTTCGCGCTGTGGAAGGGCCACAAGGGCACCGACCCCGCCTCCTCGTCCTGGCCGAGCCCCTGGGGCGCTGGGCGCCCCGGCTGGCACACCGAATGCTGCGCGATGACCAACAAGTACCTCGGGCCGCGGTTCGACATCCACGGCGGCGGGCTCGACCTGCGCTTCCCGCACCACGAAAACGAGATGGCACAGGCGCACGCGGTCAAGCGCGGCTATGCCCAGTACTGGATGCACAACGGCCTCGTCACCTACGAGGGCGACAAGATGTCCAAGTCCATCGGCAACACCGTCAGCCCCGAGGAAATGCTCGCCGTCGCCCGGCCCCGCGTCGTGCGGTACTACCTGGGGCAGGCCCACTACCGTTCGGTCCTTGACTACCGGCCGTCCTCTCTTGACGAGGCGGCTGCCGCCGTCGAGCGCATTGACGGCTTCCTGGCAAAGGCCGAGGCCCGCTTCGGGTCCGCGGCGCCGGAGCCCGCGAACCTTCCGGACGCCTTCGGCGCTGCGATGGACGACGACCTCAATATCCCCCAGGCGCTCGGCGTCCTCCACGAGACAGTGCGGGCCGGCAACACCGCGCTCGCGGCCGGTGACCCGGACGGGGCCCGCACCGCCCAGGCCGCGGTTGCCGCGATGGTCGAGGTGCTCGGGCTCAATGACGCAACGGACGCCGTCGGCCCCGCGGACGGACAGCAGACCGCTGCCCTTGACTCGCTCATCCGGTCCCAGCTGCGCGACCGCGCAGCCGCGCGTGCCGCGAAGGACTGGGCGCGTGCCGATGCCATCCGCGACGCACTTGCCAGCGCGGGCATCCTCGTTGAGGACTCCGTAGATGGCGCGGAATGGAGTCTCGCGGGCCGCTGAGGTGGACTTCGGGGCGCACTGAGCGGACGGATTCGAGCGCGGGAATGCCGGCGGGCGTCGTCCGCGTAAACTGGAGGTGACTTTTCCTCTATTCGAAGGTGTTTCCCCATGGCCAGTCACGGACGTCCAGGCGCGGTGCGCAAGTTGAAAAAGGGCCCCACCACAGGCACCGGCGGGCACGGACGCAAGGCCCTTGAAGGCAGGGGGCCCACCCCGAAGGCGGAGGACCGCCCCTACCACAAGGCGTACAAGAGCAAGGAGCTGGCCGAGCGCTCCGCCGCCAAGCGGGCCGGCGGCAAGAACCCCGGTTCGGGCCGCAAGGGCAAGGCAACCGAGGAAATCGTCACCGGCCGCAACTCTGTGGTTGAGGCCCTGCGTGCCGGGATCCCCGCCAAGGCCCTCCACGTCGCGATCCGCGTGGAGATGGACGACCGCGTACGCGAGGCGCTCAAGCTCGCCACCGAACGCGGCGTCCCCGTCATGGAGACCGGCAAGCCCGAACTTGACCGCATGACCGAGGGTGCGGTGCACCAGGGCCTCATGCTGCAGATCCCGCCCTATGAGTACGCCGACGCGATCGACCTCGTCGCCGAAACGGTCGACAAGTTCAAGCGCGGGCACATCTCCAACGCTCCGCTGTTCATTGCGCTCGACGGCATCACCGACCCCCGCAACCTTGGTGCAATCATCCGTTCCGCGTCGGCCTTCAGCGCCCACGGCGTCGTTGTCCCCGAACGCCGCTCGGTCGGCGTCACCGCGTCGGCGTGGAAGACAAGCGCCGGTGCTGCGGTGCGGGTGCCCGTCGCCCGGGTCGGCAACCTCAACTCGGCGCTGAAATCCTTCAAGGACATGGGCATCTTCGTGCTCGGACTCGACGGCGACGGCGACATCTCCCTTCCTGAACTGACCCTCGGGAAAGATCCGGTATGCCTGGTTGTGGGTTCGGAGGGCAAGGGCCTGTCCCGGCTCGTCCGTGAGAACTGCGACCAGATCGTCTCGATCCCCATCGATTCCGCAATGGAGTCACTCAACGCGTCGATGGCGGTGGGAATCAGCCTTTACGAAATTTCCCGCCAGCGTTCGGCCTGATCCTCCGCCAGCCATGAGTCTCTCCCTGCCGGTCAATGCGGCCTCGCGTGAGTTCCCGCTTGGCCTTCACCGGCTGAAGAGCCGGTGGGCCGTCGACGGGCACGTCAACGCCGCCGTCTGGGCCCCGGCCATCCCCTCGATTGACGTTCACTTTCAACTGGAGGATGGGCGCTGGGCGCGCGAGACGCTGCCAGGGCTCGACGGGGGAGTGCACCACGGCGTCGTCGGCCCGCTTCCGGACACCACCCGGTATGGGTTCTGGCCCACAGGGAAGGCGCTGCCGGAGGACGGGCAGCTGCTCCTTGACCCCTACGCCCGGGCTGTCGAGACGCAGGAGGCGGTGGGAATCTCGGAGCGGGCCGTCTACTGGTCGGTCTACGTCGAGGAGTCTTTCGACTGGGGTGCCTCCTCCCGGCCGGCAACCCCGTGGCGCGACACCGTCATCTACGAGGCCCACGTGAAGGGCCTCACCAAGCTCCACCCCGACGTCCCTGAGGAACTGCGCGGCACGTACGCCGGCCTTGCCCACCCTGCCATGATCGAGCACCTGCTCGGGCTGGGGATCACCGCCGTTGAGCTGCTGCCCATCCAGTTCTTCATCGACGAGCCGCACCTCGAACCGCTGGGCCTTTCCAATTACTGGGGCTACAACACCCTCGGGTTCTTCGCGCCGCACGCCGCCTATGCCACCGCCGCCGCCCGGGCCGCCGGCCCCGCTGCCGTGATCGCCGAACTCAAGACGACGGTGAAGCGCCTCCACGAGGCTGGCCTCGAGGTGCTGCTCGACGTCGTCTACAACCACACAGCCGAAGGAGGGAAGGACCGCCCTGCCCTGTGCTGGCGCGGCCTCGGCGATGCCGAGTACTACAGGCACGACGAGGCCGGCAGGTACCTGGACACCACGGGCGTCGGCAACTCGCTGAACTTTTCGCAGCCGAAGGTCATCCAGTTCGCCCTAGATTCGCTGCGGTACTGGGTCGAGGAATTCCACATCGACGGCTTCCGCTTCGATCTCGCCGTCACCCTTGCCCGCGACGAGCACAACAACTTCACGCCGCGCCATCCCTTCCTCGTCGCCGTCGGAGCCTCGGCGGCGCTCCGGGGAACCAAACTCATCGCCGAACCCTGGGACCTCGGACTGGGCGGCTGGCAGACCGGGCAGTTCCCGCACGGCTGGGCCGACTGGAACGACAACTTCCGCGACACAATGCGGGACTTCTGGCTCCGCGACCAAGAGTCGCTCCGCTCCGGTGGACAGGCCGGTTCGGCCGCGCGGCTTGCCCGCAGCCTTGCGGGGTCCGCGGAGATGTTCGAACACTCCGGGCGCACGCCCCTTGCCTCGATCAATTTCGTCACCGCCCATGACGGGTTCACCCTGGCGGATCTCACCTCGTACGAGCGCAAGCACAACGAAGCGAACGGCGAGGAGAGCCGCGACGGTTCAAACGACAACCGCAGCTACAACCACGGCGCCGAGGGCCGCACCGAGAACGAGGGCATCGTCGCGGCCCGGGAGCAGACAGCACGGAACCTGATGGCTTCGCTCGTGCTCTCGGTCGGCGTTCCAATGATCACGGCCGGCGACGAACTGGGCCGCACCCAGCGCGGCAACAACAACGCCTACTGCCAGGACAACGAACTTGCCTGGGTGCACTGGTCCCGCGATCCCGCGGCCTCCCGCATGCTCGAGGCCACCCGCGACCTCCTGGCCATTCGGCGGGCCTGCCTCGCCAGCCAGCCCCCGCTCTTTCCGGGCCGGGTGGGAAGTTCGGCGCTGCTGTGGTTCAACGCGTCCGGGGTGCCCATGACGCCGGAGGACTGGCACGATTCCGAGACCCGGACCGTGCAGCTCCTGCTGAGCGCACCCGAAGGCGGCGGACGGACGCTGATCGTGATTAACGGATCCCTTTCCGATCAGGACATCCATCTCCCGGCGGCCTGGATCCTTGGGGGACAGGGCATCGAGGACGCCAAGCCGTCGTCCTTCGAACTCGCCTTCGACTCCGCGGATCCCCGGCGCAGGCGCAGGGGCGCCCGGATCTCATCGGGGGAGTTCGACCGCGCTACAGCGAACTCGGTCGTCGTCTACCGCTGCTGACGTCCCGGCCTTACCCCCGTCCACGGGTTCATTCCCACGGCACGCTCCTGCCCACCGGCTCCGCCCGGTCGGTGGGCATGTCCGGATATGCCCAGTGACGGGATCGCCCCATACGGCAGGGCGTAGGGTGCCTTATGCCCTGCCGTAATGGACTCATCGCCGTCAGCGTCAAAGTCGCTTTCTGCCTTGCCGCCGTTCTGAGCATGTATGTCCTGGCCGGCAAGCCGTTGACCCTTGAGCTGCTGAGCTGGCCGACCGCGGCAGTGGCCGGGGTCCTGCTGTCGGAAGGCCTCCGCCAGTCGAATATCCAGCGGCGTCGCCGCGCTGTCCAGAACCAGGTCGAGTGCCTCCTGCGCGCCCGGAGCGGAGGAGTTTCCGGCGTGCCCCGCTCCTGGAAGCCGGGTCTTGCGACTGGTGCGAGCGGCCGGCTCGACTTTCAGCCGCGGGGACGAGTGAGCGGGGGCGACGAGGGTGAGCTGTTGACGCTGTGGGTGGACGCCGTCGGCCGCACGCGCGACATCACGGTAACCGAGGGCTTTTTCCGGATGGGGCCCACCTGGCGGGTTGTTGAACTTTCGACGCCTGAGGGATCAGTTGAACTTGCGGGCCCGGTTTCCGAGCTTGAGAACGCAGTATCGGCCCTTTAGAAGTTCCTCGTGCATGCGCGCCGAATCGCTGCTGCCCAGCGAACCGGTCCGCGGGCCGCCTCCGCCCTGTGAGTCCTGCCGGTCAATGGGCATGTCCGGACATGCCCACCGACGGCGCAGGTCCGGTGGGCAGAAGGGGCTGGCCCAGGCACTCCGTGCCGCCCGCCCTACCCTTGAAAAGCACTGTGGACCGGCCCCCGTCGGGGAACCGGTCCACAGTGCGGCAACGCGGGCCGAAAGCCAGCCCCGGGGTGCTAGGCGTTGACCACCAGTCCGAGCTCGGCCTTCGAAGCGAGCGTCACGTGCCGCGGCAGCACGCGCACGGTGTAGCCGAACGAGCCTGAGTGGTCGATGCGGGTTTCCCCGGTGAACAGGTAGCGGCCGCTGCCGAGGTTCTCCGCAACGTTCAGCTCCGCGAGGGCGACGTCGCTGAGTTCATCAGTGCTCGATGCCCTGCCATAGGCGACCTCAACTGAAACGTCGGCGGGGTCGAGGTTGCCAAGGGCCACATACGCGTTCACGGTGAGGCTGTCGCCGATCTGCGGATCCTCCGACACACCGAGCGAATCGACGTGCTCGACCTGCACGGCCGGCCAGCCGCCCTGGATGCGGGTGCGCCACGCGGCGGTGCGCCTGGCCTGGGCGAAACCGTCGCTCATAGCATCCCGTCCCGAACGCCAGGCCGGCTGGTACAGCAGGCCCACATAGTCCTGGATCATCCGCTCGGCGGAAACCGCAGGACCCAGGGTCGCCATGGTGTGCTTGATCATGGCGATCCACTGGTGGGGGACGCCGTCGTGCGAGGGCTCCGACGGGCCTGCGGAACCCGCGCCGACCGCGGAGACCGAGCCGTAGAAGCGCGGGCCCACCTGGGTTTCGAGCAGGTCGTAGAGGGCCGCCGCCTCGATGTCGTCCCGTTCCTCGGCGGTTGCCCCATTGTTGGCTGTGGGAATCGACCAGCCGTTGTCGCCGTCATACATCTCGTCCCACCAGCCATCGAGGACCGAAAGGTTGAGGCCGCCGTTGATTGCCGCCTTCATGCCCGACGTGCCGCACGCCTCAAGTGGACGCAGCGGGTTGTTGAGCCACACATCGCAGCCCGGGAACAGGGTCCGTGCCATCCCGATGTCGTAGTTGGGCAGGAACACGATGCGGTGGCGCACCTCCGGATCGTCGGTGAAGCGCACGAGGTCCTGGATCATGCGCTTGCCCTGCTCATCCGCCGGGTGCGACTTGCCGGCCACAACCAACTGGATCGGATGCTCCGGGTGGAGCAGGAGCGCCTTCAGCCGTGCTGGGTCGCGGAGCATGAGGGTAAGGCGCTTATAGGTCGGAACGCGCCGGGCAAAACCGATTGTCAGGACGTCCGGGTCGAGGACCGTGTTGGTCCAGGCGAGTTCGGCATCGGCTGCGCCGCGCTTCTTCCAGGAGGACCGCAGGCGCTCCCGGACGTCGTCGACGAGATTGGAGCGCAGGCTCCGGCGCAGCGCCCAGATGTCCTCGTCCGCAACGTCGTAAACACGTGCCCACTGCGGGTCGAGGATCGACTCGGCTCCGAAGTTCTCCCGTGCGAAGTCGGCGATCAGCGGATCAACCCAAGTCGGAACGTGAACGCCGTTGGTGACCGAAGTGATCGGAACTTCGCGGGTGTCGAAGCCCGGCCACAGCCCCGAGAACATGCCGCGGGACACCTCGCCGTGGAGCTTCGAAACGCCGTTGGCACGCTGGGCGAGCCGAAGGCCCATTACCGCCATGTTGAACTTCGTCGGGTCGCCGCCTTCGTAGTTTTCCGCGCCAAGGGCCAGCACCTTGTCCGTGGGGACCGACGGCGCGAGTCCGGCATTGAAGAAGTACTCGATCTGGGCGCGCTCGAAGCGGTCGATTCCTGCGGGAACCGGGGTGTGCGTTGTGAAGACCGTCGAGGCGCGTCCCGCGGTCAGCGCCTCCTCCCAGCTCATGGGGATGTCGTTGGAGGAATCCATCAGTTCGCGGATGCGTTCGATGCCGAGGAAACCCGCATGGCCCTCGTTGGTGTGGAACACCTCGGGCGCGGGGGTGCCGGTCAGCCGCTCGAAAATGCGGAGAGCCTTGACGCCGCCCATCCCGAGCAGGAGCTCCTGCTGGAGGCGCTGGTCTCCGCCGCCGCCATAAAGGCGGTCGGTGACGTTGCGGGCCGCTTCGTCGTTGCCGGGGACGTTCGAGTCGAGCAGCAGCAGGGGCACCCGGCCGACGTCGGCCCGCCAGATGTGGGCGGAGAGCTTGCGGCCGTTGGGCAGCGGCAGCACAACCTTCGCCGGGGTGCCGTCGTCTTCGCGCACCATCGTCAGGGGAAGGCCGTCGGGATCAAGCACCGGGTACGTCTCCTGCTGCCATGCGTCGCGGGAGAGGGACTGCATGAAGTAGCCGGCCTGGTAGAGCAGGCCGACGCCGATCAGGGGCACGCCGAGGTCCGATGCAGCCTTGAGGTGGTCGCCGGCGAGGATGCCGAGGCCGCCCGAGTACTGGGGCAGGACCGCGCTGATGCCGTACTCGGGGGAGAAGTAGGCAATGGAGCGGGGGGCGTCGTCGCCGAGGGACTGGTACCAGCGGGGCTCATTGAGATAGGAGTCGAGGTCGGCTCCCAGCTCCTGAATGCGCTGCACGAGGTCCTCGTTGGCCGCGAGGTGCTGAAGCTGCTCCCGCGTCACGGAGCCGAGGAACGTCACCGGATCGCGGTCGCTTGCCTCCCACGCGGCGGGGTCGATGTCCTCGAAAAGGCGCGAGGTGGGCAGGTGCCACGACCAGCGCAGGTTGCCCGCGAGCTTGGCCAATGGCGCGATGCTTTCGGGGAGGACGGTTCGGACTGTAAATCTACGGATTGCCTTCACTCGGGTTACGCTAGCGCACTTGTCTTCGGCAAGGGAGCCAGGAAGGTAACCGCTTGCGTAAACGGGCAAAATATCGCGATGTTACGCAAAGCTCCCTTAGCATTTCCAACTTTTTCTCGCTAACGTGCTGTGAGTGACCTTATCTAGCGAGCAAACTTCCCCCGGTACGTACGCTGACGGACTACGCTTCGGCCGCATCCCCATCACCGCGGTCAGCCCTGTGATCGAAGACGGGAAATTTCCCGCGAAGGCCGTGCCGGGTTCGGACATCGTCATTGGAGCGACAGTCTTCCGTGAAGGCCACGACCAGCTCGGCGTCTCGGCTGTGCTTTACGACCCCCGCGGCAAGGAGGTGCAGCGCATCCGCCTTGAACCGGTCGGCGCCGGCCTCGACCGGTGGCGGGGCATGCTGAGCCCCCGGATTGAGGGTCTCCACACCTTCACCATCGAGGGCTGGTCTGACCTCTACGGGACCTGGGAGCACGACGCGACGGTGAAGATTGCCGCGGGAGTCGACGTTGAACTGATGCTCGCCGAGGGTGCAGCGCTGTTCACCCGGGCCACCCAGGGCAGGACCTCCCGCGACGCCGCCGTTTTCCGGCGCGCCGCCGCCACGCTTGCCGATACCTCACGCAGTGTCGAGGAGCGGCTCGCCGCCGGAAGCACCGCCGATGTCCTCGATGCGATCCGGCGCAAGCCGCTGCGCGACATGGTCACCGCCTCCCAGCCGTACCCCATCCTCGTTGAGCGCGAACGTGCCGGGCGTGGATCCTGGTACGAATTCTTCCCCCGCTCCGAGGGTGCGGTGTACCACCCCGAAACCGGGTCCTGGACGTCGGGCAACTTCCGCACCGCGGCCAAGCGCCTCGATGCAGTCGCCGAGATGGGCTTCGACGTTGTCTACCTCCCGCCCATCCACCCGATCGGGAAGACGCACCGCAAGGGCCCGAACAACACGCTGACCGCACGCCCCGGGGATCCCGGGTCGCCGTGGGCGATCGGTTCCGAGGACGGCGGGCACGACGCCATCCACCCGGACCTCGGCACCTTCGACGACTTCGACGCGTTCGTTGCGCGTGCGCAGGAACTGAACCTCGAGGTGGCGCTCGACTTCGCCCTCCAGGCGTCACCGGACCACCCGTGGGTCACCTCGCACCCGGAATGGTTCACCACGCGGGTCGACGGGTCGATCGCCTACGCCGAAAACCCGCCGAAGAAGTACCAGGACATCTACCCGATCAACTTCGACAACGATCCGAAGGGCCTTTCGCAGGAAATCCTGCGGATCGTCCTGATGTGGATCGACCACGGCGTGAAGATCTTCCGGGTCGACAACCCCCACACGAAACCCGTGCAGTTTTGGGAATGGCTGATCGCCGAGGTCAACCGCAGGCACCCCGACGCCGTCTTCCTCGCCGAGGCCTTCACCCGGCCCGCGATGATGCACGCCCTCGGCCGGGCCGGGTTCCAGCAGTCCTACACCTATTTCACCTGGCGCAACACGAAGACCGAGATTGAGGAGTACTTCACCGAGATCAGCAAGGTCTCGGCGCCGTACTTCAGGCCGAACTTCTTCGTCAACACGCCGGATATCCTCACCGAATACCTGCAGTTCGGGGGCCCTGCGGCCTTCAAGATCCGGGCGGTCCTCGCCTCGATGGGCAGCCCCCTGTGGGGCGTCTACTCCGGCTACGAACTCTTTGAGCACGTCGCACGACCTGGTGCCGAAGAGTACATCGACAACGAGAAGTTCGAGTACCGGCCACGGGACTACTCGGCGGCCGAAGCCGAAGGCAGGTCGCTCGCGCCATACCTAACGCGCCTCAATGCCATCCGGCGGGCGCACCCGGCGCTGGGGGACCTCGAAAACCTTACGATCCACTCCAGCACCGACGCGGCAACGGTCGTATTCTCCAAGCACAAGGAAACCGATGAGGGGAAGGACACGATCATCGTCGTGGTCAACCTCGACCCGCACAGCGCCAGGGAGTCCACCGTCTCCCTCGACCTTTCCGCCTTGTCAATCGGCGCGGCCGACCGTAACGAGGACGGCACGTTCAGGGTCGATGACCTCATCTCCGGCTCAAGCTGGAACTGGGGAGAACATAACTACGTCAGGCTGGACGCCCATGTTGAGCCGGCACACATCCTTTCTGTCAGGAGGCAGCACTAGTGCCCAACCCCTTCCAACTCAATGCGCCTGGTCTCGCGCACGACCCCCACTGGTACCGCAAGGCGGTGTTCTACGAAGTTCTGGTCCGTGGGTTTGCGGACGCCAACGGGGACGGGTCGGGAGATTTCTCGGGACTCATTGAAAAGCTCGATTACCTGCAGTGGCTCGGCATCGACTGCCTGTGGCTGCCGCCGTTCTTCAAGTCACCGCTGCGCGACGGCGGGTACGACATCGCCGACTACTACGATGTCCTCGACGAGTTCGGTACGATCAGCGACTTCAAGCGCCTTGTGGCCGAAGCGCACGCACGCGGCGTGCGGGTCATCATCGACCTGCCCCTGAACCACACCTCCGACCAGCACCACTGGTTCCAGGAATCCCGCAGGGACCCCGAGGGCCCGTACGGCGACTTCTACGTATGGAGCGACACCGACGAGAAATACGAAGACGCCCGCATCATCTTCGTGGACACCGAGGAATCCAACTGGACCTTCGACCCGGTGCGCCGCCAGTTCTTCTGGCACCGGTTCTTCAGCCACCAGCCTGACCTGAACTTCGAGAACCCCAAGGTGGTCGAGGCGCTCTTCAACGTGGTCCGGTTCTGGCTGGACCAGGGAATCGACGGCTTCCGCGCTGACGCCATCCCCTACCTCTTCGAAGAGGAGGGCACCAACTGCGAGAACCTGCCCAAGACGCACGAGTTCCTCAAGGACCTCCGCGCAATGGTCGACGAGAACTACCCGGGCCGGGTCATCATCGCCGAGGCGAACCAGATGCCCGAGGAGGTTGTCGAATACTTCGGCGACGAGGACGGCCCCGAGTGCCACATGGCGTTCCACTTCCCGATCATGCCCCGGCTCTTCTACGCCCTGCGTGACCAGAAGGCCGCACCGATCATCGAGACCATGAACGAAACGCCGCAGATCCCCAACGGCGCCCAGTGGGGAACGTTCCTGCGCAACCACGACGAGCTGACCCTCGAGATGGTGACCAATGAGGAACGCGAGGCGATGCTGGGCTGGTACGCCCCCGATTCGCGGATGCGCGCGAACGTCGGCATCCGCCGGCGCCTCTCGCCGCTGCTGGATAATTCACGCGCCGAGGTGGAACTGATCCATGCGCTCCTGCTCTCCCTCCCCGGAAGCCCCTTCCTCTACTACGGGGATGAAATCGGGATGGGCGATAACATCTGGCTCGAGGACCGCGACGCGTCGCGGACGCCAATGCAGTGGAACCCCGACCGCAACGCCGGGTTCTCCACCGCGGACCCGGGCAAGCTCTACCTGCCCGTCGTCCAGTCGCTGGTCTACCACTACAACCACGTGAACGTTGAAGCGCAGCTTGCCACCTCGAGCTCGCTGCTCCACTGGATGCGCCAGATGCTTGCCGTGCGCCGGGCCCACCCGGCCTTCGGCCTTGGTGACTACCGCAACGTGGCCACCGAGTCCGAGTCCGTCCTCGCGTTCCTTCGCGAGGTCCCCGAG
Organism: Arthrobacter sp. TJ-217; assembly: GCF_058269255.1. Classification (NCBI taxonomy): domain Bacteria; kingdom Bacillati; phylum Actinomycetota; class Actinomycetes; order Micrococcales; family Micrococcaceae; genus Arthrobacter; species Arthrobacter sp. TJ-217. The sequence goes on along the minus strand of NZ_JBZCNJ010000005.1, from coordinate 4,489 downwards.
GGAAACTCGGAAGGTGAGCGCCCCGAAGTAGTGCTGTGCATCTTCAACCTCTCCCAGCACCCGGTCGCGGCGAACATGCACCTTCCCCAGTACGCGGGCAGGGGCCTGCGCGACCTGTTCGGCGGCACACCCTTCCCGGCCTTCGGCGAGGACGGAAACATCACGCTGACCCTGGGGAGCCACGACTTCTTCTGGCTCCGCCTGCGTTCGGCCAGCTCGAATTCCGCGTCCCCCCACACCGAAGCACTGCCCGTGATACCTATTTCGGAGGCAATTAGATAATGGGAAACCACACGCCCTTCATCCCAGAAATCCTCAACGAGTGGCTCCCAAACCAGCGCTGGTTCCCGGCGAAGGGGACGAACGTCTCCCTGACGGTTGTGGGCGGCAGCGTCCTGGAGGACCCGACGGGCGAGGCGGCGCTTGAGGTCCACCTGCTCGCTGTCGAATCGGGACGGCGCACCGACGTCGTCAGCGTGCCGTTGAGCTACCGCTCGGTGCCGCTGCCGGAAGCCGCGTCCGGCCTCGTTGGACAGGTCGACCACCCGGACCTCGGATCGCGGTGGGTCTACGACGCCACCCATGATCCCGCGTTCATCGGCGCCTGGCTGCAGTTGATCCGCTCGAATTCATCGAGTGCCGACGGGCGGATCCACGGAGTCTCGCTCGATTCCCTTCCCGCCGACGACGCGGCTGCGCCGCCTGCGGTCCGCGTGCTGCAGGGGGAACAGTCGAACACCTCCGTCGTCGTTGGGGCCGGTGCCGGTTCGATGATCGTCAAATTCTTCCGCGTCCTGGCCGCGGGCGAGAGCCCCGACGTACAGATCAGCGCCCGGCTCACCGAGGCCGGTTCAACCGACGTCCCGGCGACCTACGGGTGGGTCACCGGAGAGTGGCAGGAAGCCCACGCGGCTCCCGGAACCCACGTCACCGGCCACCTGAGCGTGCTGCGCGACTTCGTCGAAGACAGCACCGATGCCTGGCGGGTGGCCTTCCTCGCGGCTTCCGAAGGCGCCTCCTTCAGCAGCGAGGCCCGGGAACTTGGCCGTGTCGTCGGCCGCATCCACGCCCAGCTCCGCTCCGCCTTCGGCAGCCGCGCGGCAACCGAGGATGAGGCGGCGGAGTTCAAGGAATCCATTGTTCGACGGATCACCTGGGCGTGGCATGAGGCCTCGGCCACCCTTGGTTCGTTCGACGCCGAGATCGCAGCGATCGTCAAGCGCGTGCGTTCGATCCCCAGCCTTCCGGACCTGCAGCGCATCCACTCGGACCTCCACCTCGGCCAGGTGCTGCGGGCGCCCGACGGATCGTGGATTGTCCTCGACTTTGAAGGGGAGCCGCTGCGCCCCACCGCCGAGCGCAGCGTGCCAGACGTCGCGGTGCGCGACGTCGTGGGCATGGTGCGCTCGTTCGAATACGCTGCCGCGTCACGGGGCGCCTCAGCGGAGGGTTCCAAAGAGGCCCGCGTAGGCGACCAGTGGGCCGACGATGCCCGCACGGCGTTCCTTGAGGGTTACGCTGCGGAAGCCGGAATCCCGGTCGATACGACGTCGACCCTGTTCCAGGCGCTGTGGCTGGACAAGGCCCTCTATGAGGTGGTTTACGACCTGCGCAACCGGCCCGACTGGGTGGAGCTGCCGGCACGGGATGTCCGGCGCGCCCTGAAGGCGCTTTCCGCGTCCGGAGCAGCGGAAACAGCAGCCGAACCGGTTGCCGTTGTTGCAGCCGGCGGCGCTGACACCCTCCCGGGCGGGCAGGCGGCAGCCGTCCGACCGGCGGCCCAGTCGCCGAAGGTTCCCGCCGCGAGCACCGGCCCCGTCCAGGTCTCCCGCGAGCTGCTCCAGCAGGTTTCGGAAGGAATCCACCACCAGCCGCACGCGGTGCTGGGTGCCCACCTCGACGCTTCGGGCCTCGTCACCATCCGGACGCTCCGGCGGCTGGCGAGCTCCGTCACCGTCGTCACCGGCCAGGGCCGGGTGGAGCTTGAACACGAGCACAACGGCATCTGGGTCGGCACGCTGCCGGCCGAGAACCCCGGGCACGTTCCCGACTACCGGCTCGAGGTTGCCTACGGCGGTGAACCCCAGCTGGTCGACGACCCTTACCGTTTCCTTCCCACCCTCGGCGAAATCGACATCCACCTCATTGCCGAAGGCAGGCACGAGACGCTGTGGACCGCCCTTGGCGCGCACGTCCGCCACTACTCGTCAGTGCTCGGAGCAATCGACGGCGTCTCCTTCGCCGTCTGGGCACCCAACGCACGCGCAGTGCGCGTCAAGGCCGACTTCAACGGCTGGGACGGCACCATCAACGCGATGCGCGCCCTCGGCAGCTCCGGTGTGTGGGAAATCTTCATCCCCGGCGCCCAGGCCGGAGCCTGCTACAAGTATGAAATCCTCGGCAGCGACGGCCACTGGCGCGAAAAGGCCGATCCCATGGCCCGCGGAACCGAAGTGCCACCGTTGACCGGTTCGCGCGTCGTCGAATCCCGCTACGTCTTCGAGGACGACGACTGGATGCAGAAGCGCGCCGCTACCGACCCGCACAACGGGCCGATGAGCGTGTACGAGGTTCACCTCGGCTCCTGGCGCGTGGGGCTGAGCTACCGGGAACTTGCCGAACAACTCGTCGAGTACGTGAAGTGGCAGGGATTCACCCACATTGAACTCATGCCCGTCGCGGAGCACCCGTTCGGCGGGTCCTGGGGATACCAGGTCACCTCCTACTACGCTCCGACGTCGCGCTTCGGCCACCCTGATGACTTCAAGTACCTCGTGGACCAACTCCACCAGGCCGGCATCGGCGTCATCATGGACTGGGTTCCCGCGCACTTCCCGAAGGACGCGTGGGCCCTGGCCAAGTTCGACGGCGGGACGCTCTACGAGCACGGTGACCCGCTGCTCGGGGAGCACATGGACTGGGGAACCCTGATCTTCGACTACGGGCGGCGCGAGGTGCGCAACTTCCTTGTCGCAAACGCACTGTACTGGCTCGAGGAATTCCACATCGACGGCCTGCGCGTCGACGCCGTCGCCTCGATGTTGTACCTCGACTACTCGCGCGAAGAGGGCCAGTGGCGGCCCAACCGCTTCGGCGGCCGGGAGAACCTCGAGGCGATCTCCTTCCTCCAGGAAGTCAACGCCACGGCGTACAAGCGGGTGCCGGGAATCGTCATGATCGCCGAAGAGTCGACCGCGTTCGACGGCGTCACCCGCGCCACGAGCTCGGGCGGCCTTGGATTCGGGCTGAAGTGGAACATGGGCTGGATGCACGACAGCCTCCAGTACATGGCCGAGGATCCGGTCAACCGCGCATACCACCACGGCAAGATCACGTTCTCGATGGTCTATGCGTACACCGAGAACTTCCTGCTGCCGATCAGCCACGATGAGGTTGTGCACGGCAAAGGCTCGCTGCTGCGCAAGATGCCGGGTGACCGGTGGCAGCAGCTGGCCAACGTGCGTGCCTACCTTGCGTTCCAGTGGGCGCACCCGGGTAAGCAGCTGATCTTCATGGGTTCCGAATTTGCCCAGGAATCCGAGTGGGCCGAGCAGCACGGACTCGACTGGTGGCTGTGCGACACCCCGCCGCACCGAGGGGTCCAGGAACTGGTCCGGTCGTTGAACACCGTCTACCGGCAGACGCCCGCGCTCTACGTGCGGGACAACGAGCCGGCGGGATTCCAGTGGATCGACGAGAGCGACGGCGCACGCAACACCCTGTCCTTCATCCGATGGGACCATCAGGGCAATCCCCTGGTGTGCGTTGCGAACTTCGCCGGCGGACCCCACGAGGGATTCCGGATCGGCCTGCCTTGGGCGGGGGAGTGGGCCGAGGTCATCAACACCGACGCCGAGGAGTTCGGCGGTTCGGGAGTCGGAAACCCGGGCACCGTGACCGCCGTTGAAGGTGCCCACAATGGCCAGCCGGCGTACGCGGACCTGAGGGTGCCACCCCTGGGAGTCCTCTACCTCGCTCCGAAGGCGTAATACTTGGACGCCGGGCCCTGCAGAGGGCCCGGCGGGATTTACTTCCCGGGCCCAGAGGTGCTAGAGTTTATATCCGCGCTGATCGATGATTCCGGTCGGATGACGCTCACATAAACGGTAGATCGTGGTTCCCGCTGGAAGCAGCGGAGACGGTGAGAGTCGGCCGATTTGGAGAGTCTGGCTGGTGCGGGTAGGATTGTAAAGTTGCTCCGGAGCGAGGATGGCCTGGTTTTTGCGGGTTGTGTGGTGCCGGTAGTGCCTGTTGTTTGAGAACTCAATAGTGTGCCAAGTTTGTTGATACCGATTGTTTTTTGATTGGTTGAATTGGCTGGTTTGCCGCACCTTGGTGTGGTGGGCCGGTTTTTTTGGCTGGTTTCGAATTTTGTGCAGCAGGGGTTCCCGTTTTCCCGGGGGCCTGTGTTGTGTCTGTAATGCATTTACGGAGAGTTTGATCCTGGCTCAGGATGAACGCTGGCGGCGTGCTTAACACATGCAAGTCG
>NZ_JBZCNJ010000004.1:418858-434026 GCF_058269255.1 Arthrobacter sp. TJ-217 | reverse complement strand
CACAAGGACGCCAAGGGGGAACTACGCGACGTCACCGAGTACGATCCTTCCACGGCCTGGGCAGCAGGAGCCATGGTATCCACACCGGCTGAGCTCAACACCTTCATGAAAGCCGTCCTCGAGGGCGAGCTCCTGGAACCGGCCGAACTCGACCAGATGCTCACCGGCATCACCACCGGCGACGAAATCATTCCCGGATCCACGTACGGGCTGGGAATCGAAAGCAGCGAACTGGGCGGCGGCACCGCCTGGGGCCACAACGGCTACATCCCCGGCTACCAGAGCCTCAACACAGTCGCAGAGGACGGCACCGCCGTCACCATCACCCTCACAGCACTGCCGCCCGCCATCTACGACGGCCCCCTCGACGGCGCCACGGAAGAATTCCTCGATTTCGCCCGCTTGTCCATCGACGCCCTCGACGAAGCCCTCAGCACACCCTGACCCGACACCCACCACAGCACCGCAGCACGTCTCCTGACAGCAGGCAGTTCGTTGTGACCGGCCATGAGGTGAGTGACCGGACGGCAAGAAGAACGGTGTGTGGGGTTCCGGCCTGATCCGGAAGCAGAGGGCCGTGACCGGCTTCGCGACGGACGCAACAGCGGAGACGATCGATCCTGCGACCGAAAAAAACGTCGAGGCGTCAAGGACATGTTCATCGCCGTCTGCGGCGGGCTCAATCAAGAGCCTGCCGGAGGCGATCACAACCATCTGGCAGCGCACGCTCAGGAAGCAATGCATGGTGCACCTGATCCGCAGCCCGTTCCGCTACGCCGGCCGAGGGCACCGCGGCGGTATCGTCAACGCCCTCAGACCGGTCCACACGGCTCCACACGGGGCCGCGGCGAAGGACCGGTTCGCCGAATCCGCAGCCCAGCGGTATCCGGCGATCGTGCAGCTCTGGGAGTTCTCGCCTAGTCCGCCGGGCGAGTCAACACCATCAGGAAGTGACGAGCAAAGGCGAAAGAAGGGCCTGTCAACCGTAGGTGACAGGCCCTTCTTTTATCGGTAATCAACGGACTGTGTTCAAAGGGGCGCTCGACATCAGTCGGACGAGGCTCCGGCAGGCGGAGGGGACGAGAACGGTCAGCCCTTGACGAACTCGGTGAGTACCGCGTTCACCTCGTCGGCGTGCGTCCATAGGAGACCATGAGGGGCTCCTTCAATCTCCGCGTACTTGGCTTCTGGGGAATTCGTCACGGGCAACGCCGTAATCATTCAGCACGGCGAGGACTACTTCTGCACCAGCCATATCCAGGAGTGTGAACCGGGACGGCTCCTGAGCATGACCTGGGAGTTCCCGGACGAACCGCCCTCGCAGGTACAAATCATGCTCACCCCAGCAGGTGAGTCAACCCACTTGGCGTTGCAGCACGACGGCCTTGGAGGCGAGGCCGTTAATTACTTGCCGGGTTGGCACACGCACCTTCTGCACCTTGAAGCGCTGCTCCACGGTCATCCCCGCCCCATGGCCGACTTCTGGTCCACCTACGATGAACTCATCAACTCCACACACGAATAATCCTTAGTGTCGGTGCACTGGGTATGGATTAATCCCCGGCCCTGCCCGGGTGTGAGCAAGCCTTGGAGCAACCAGAACGATCAATAGGTCATCCCCGTGCGGGCCGCGCCCCACCAAGGGAAGCACTGACCGGGTCAGTGAGTTCGATGGTCTGTCCCATGGGGTCTTTGACCACGTAGCTCCAGTAGCCAACCCAAAAGGGTTCAAATCGCAGTGCCTCCGTTCCTGCCTTGCGCAGCCGATCAACGGCACCTGAGAACGCTTCAGGGGACAGTGGGATACTCCACGATGCGGGCGCGCGCACAGGGGTGGGCTCGATACCTAGGCCAAACACCCACCCGGGCTGGAAGGACCACTCCTTCCCGGATGTCGCCTCCGGGTCGTACCCGATGGAGAGTTGGACCGCGCCTCCGATTTTGTAGGCAATCTCGTCAACCGCGTCCCAGATCTGATCAAGCCCGACCATATCGGAGTAGAACCGGCGAGACGCCGCGATGTTGTTACTGCGTGTGTAAAGGAAGAAAACACTGCTCGACATTGAAACAGTCTAGGTATCTCCGATGCCCTACAAGTCATTGCCTCAGTCCACGGTGAGTCCTGCAGACTTATGCGCAGGAGTGCATATCACCGTGTGGCTCGGATGGGCCTGCGGCACCGCTCTAGGAGTGAAGTCCATGTGCCAGGTGGTAGGGCGGAGCGTGGTGTAGCCCAGAATCATGTCCATTGGATTGGCGAGGGTGGCGTTGGCTGCGCTGAGGTCGACGGCGGCGACCTTATGGGTGGCGAAGGGCTCACCGCCGATGCGGGCACCGCTCATCAGGTACGTTCTGGTTTCGGCGCTGGCACCGGAGGCATTCATACCGGTGCTCGGCTCAATCTCGGTGAAGGACTACGGGTTTCGGGCAATGAAGTCCTCATTCACTACGTGATGCCGGCTCCGGTGTCCCAGACCGCGGCCGCGGCCCCGCCGCCGACCGTCACGTCCAGGTATGCGTGACCGGCCGGACCCAGAGCAGATGCGCGAGGCCCTGACCAGGAAGATCAAGACCCTGCCCGAGGCGTTGCGGCACTCACTGACCTGGGATCAGGGCACCGAGATGCAGGACTGGAAGGCCGTGACGATCGATACCGGCATCAAGATCTATTTCTGCGACCCGCACTCGCCCTGGCAACGCGGCATCAACGAGAACACGAACGGTTTGCTACGCCAGTACTTCCCGAAAGGTACGGACCTGAGTGTCCACAGCGAAGCGGATCTCGACTGGGTCGCCCAGGAACTCAACGACCGGCCACGCAAACAACTAGGGTTCCAGAAGCCGATTGAACTGATCGGAAACCTTCTCTTGCAATGACCGCCAAAATCCCTCAGTTCCTTACCGGGCCGTCAGGCTTTCAGGCGACAAAGATGGAGGAGTTCGGGCAAGCCTCACTCAGTGGGGTAGTCCCACGGCGGCTACCCGCAACCGCCACCACCGTCGCCACCACCGCCACCGCCGTCGCCACCGAAACCATTGGTCCTGCCCATCAAGGCGGCTCCTCCCATGGCAGCGGCAGACCCTTGGTATGGGCCCTTCTGACGCGGAGACCTCCGGACCATCCTGATCAAGCCGGCAACCACGAGAATGACCAGCACTATGACGAACCCGAAGAAGAGTGTGTTGAACAGGTCCATGCTCACATTCCCGTCGACCGGGCGAAGCCCGTCGGGCCTCACTTGCGAAGATGCTTCGTTACATCATTGAACCAGTGGTTGAGCTTCGGGGGAATCATCCCCGGCAACCTTCTTACAATGCCTGCGGAGACTGTGTCGATTCGTCCTTCACGGAGAACGGATGGAGCGCCTGGATCGCCATCTGCCTCAGAGGGGCCGGAGTGTCGGTCAGGGTCCCACGGGGTGCACTTATCGTCAGTTCTCATCACCGGGATGGGGCGACCGACCGACAAAGACTAGGCTTCCGAAAGCTGATCGAACTGATTGAAAACACCCCGTTGCAATGACCACCAGAATCCGCCATCCTCCAGCGGGCGCTTTCTCGGGCGGGTTCAACGCGGCAAAGGGGTGATCCCTATGGGAAGGAGGCGGGGCGGGTCGTCACGGGTTCGGGCAGTACCGAACAAGGCGCCGCGCGAAGAACTCCGTTCCCGGCTGTTGTTCAGGGGTATTGCCTGGGGCCGGTCGCGAAATTGAATGCGACCACGGCGACGGTCAGCAGGACGAGGATGCAGAACACCGCGAAGGGCCACCATTTCCGCCGGGTGGTTAGGTTGTACCGGTAGGCCCCGGTGATTATCGAGGAGAATATCGCGCACATAAGGAAGAAGGCTCCGAAGAGGACCGAGACGATCATCAGCTCGCCCTCGTAGCAGCCGGAGCCGTACCCGGTTTGCGGGGTGCAGACCATGCGGTACCGGTGCAGTCCCAGATACATTGCGAACCCCGAGGCCGGTAGCAGGGACACCACCGCGCCGAGGAGGATGACAATCGCACTGATGATGTGGGCTCGGGTGGACCCTGGCCGGGAGTCGGGGTCCACTGTGGGACCTACACAGACCTGCGCACCCCGGTCCCTAGCCAACGGGTGTGCCGGATGAGTCGACCCGGAAGCTTTCGATGACTTCATTGGTCTCGGTGTTGATGATGACCACCGACTGGTCGGGCCATGCCGGGTTCACTACTACTGAGTACTCGACGTCGCCCGGATCGACGGCCTGGGCCCGCCCGTTCTCGTCCCGGGTGGAAGCATCCACGACCTCGCCGGTGTCTGTGCGGACCGCCACCGTTTCCTTGGGCAGGCCGGAGGCATCACCCGAGACGGGGGTGCTGTTCCACCATCCTTCGTAGCCCCCAACGGCGGGCTCCTGCGAGGAGGCGGAGCCTCCGGCGGCGCCCATGGAGGCTCCAACTCCAACAGCGCAGGCGCTCATCATGAGCACCCCCGCCATCAGAAACCCTGCAGTTACAGCCCGGTCAGCCTTCATCCTTCATCCCCCATACGTCAAAAACCACGAACCAGCCCCAAAAAGCTCCCACGCCCGCTGAGTAGAAGGCCGCCGGGAAGCGAAAGTGAAGGTCAGAACTCGGATCCTATCCTCGAAGAATAGAGCCTGAGAAAACGTTAGGCATTCTGCCCGTAATCCGATCCCTCAGCGGGCGGGTTTGCGGGCGGGTCTAGCGCGGCAACGGATGGATTTTCTGGGGGAGAGTTTTGCACGGCTGATTTGGGACTCACGGGGGCAGGATGGGCAGCCAGCCCCGTCGTTCTGGCAAGGAGGAAGGTGCGGTTTCGCGCTTTGGTGGCACCCAATACTTTCGGGCGGGGTGGGACCTGGCGGCGGCGAAGATCAGGTCAACCTGTCGTGTCTTCGACAGAAGCCCGCCCGCCAGCGCCTCCACAGTCGGATTTCGGTGATATCGGGAGCCAGTCCCCGACGATGCCGCAGTGATCCGCGCTATTGGTGTAGGGGGTTGTCGCTCGCCGTTCGGTACCGGGTCTCGTCAATTAGGCCGCTGCGGTGGGCAATGACGACGAGCTGGGATCGATCGCGGGCGTTGAGTTTACGAAGGAGTCTACTCACGTAGGTTCGGGCGGTGGCGGGACTGATGAACAGGCGTCCGGCTATTTCTGCGTTGTTCATTCCGTGGCCGATTTCTGCCAGAACTTCGATTTCCCGAGGGGCCAGGTGAGCGATGAGGTGGGGATCAGCGGCGGTGCGTGAGCTGGCGGCGGTTCGCATGAGCGTGGCGGTCACTTCCGGGGAGAGCGCCGGCTGGCCTGCGGCTACGGTCCGGATGGCCTGGCGCAGTTCCTGGGGGGCGATGTCCTTGAGGAGGTAGCCGGCAGCTCCGGCTCTTAGCGCCTCGATGACTGTTTGGTCCTCGGCGAATGTCGTCAGGACCAGAACGGGGATGGTGGCGAGGTTGGGATCTTCGGTGATGAGTTGCGTTGCGGTGATGCCGTCGAGTCCGGGCATGCGGATATCCATGAGAACAACATCTGGTCGGGTCTCCCGTACCCGGGCCAGCGCGGCTCCCCCCTGGTCCGCTTCGGCGACGATCATGATGTCGCCGTCGTGTTCGGCGAGGGCTATCAGACCGCTGCGCAGAAGCGCCTCGTCTTCGGCGATGACGACCCTGATCATTTGTGGTCTCCGATCGGAAGCATGGCGTTGACGGTGAAGCCGGACGGACCTGCCCCGATTCTGACGTCGCCGCCGAGCAGCGCCGCACGTTCTCGCATGCCTGCCAGGCCGCGACCCTCGACGAGGGTGTCCGTGTCGGCGCCCACGCCGTCGTCGATGATCCGGAGGTACAACCCGTCGTCTTTCACCCGGACGATCACTGTCACGGTTGTTGCCTGTGCGTGCCGGAGCACGTTGGTCATCGCTTCCTGAACGATGCGGAAGGCTGTGCTTGCCGTGGATGCGGTGATGGAGGCGGCGCCGACATCGATCAGGAGGTCAACGTCGAGTCCGGCATCGCGTGCCGCCTGTGCCGTGGTCTCTATGCCGGTGAGGGTCAGCGGTGCGTGATCAGTTGTGTCGGGATCTGCCCGGAGCATGGCGATTGTGCGGCGCAGGTCTCCCAGCGACGATCCCGTGGCACTGACAACATTGTCGAGCGCGTGGACGGCTGCGTCGTCGTCGTTGCCCAGGGCTTGCTGTGCTACGCGGGCTTGTACGGAGACGAGTGACAGGGCATGTCCGATTGAGTCATGGACATCACGTGCGATCTGAAGGCGTTCTGCTTCGAGCTGCCGGGCGGTCCTTTCCTGGTGGTGCCTGCGCTCAAGACGGACCATGCGCTCGTGCTGAGCACGCAGGGCACGACGGCTGCTGACGGCCAACGCCAGTGCGATGGCGCACCCGATGAGGGCTGCGTTGGTGATGACGTCATAGGCGAGGACGGCGCTTGATTCGCCGTCGCTCGTTCGGAAGAACAGCGACACCGCCAGCAGTACTACTCCTGCGAGGGACGCTGTGAGGACCCGTCGGCGGTCCGCGGCGCTGTAGAAAGCACCGACGACCGGGACGGCCATGCCGATCGGCGGATAGTCGATGGCGTAGTAGATGAACACTCCAAGGATGCTCAGGGCCAGGACGCCCACGGGCAGCTCCCTGCGGAACAGCAGAAGCGCACCAAAGCCTGCCGCGAACAGGTATGGGCCGTAGCGTTGGTCCGCGCCGGTGCCCGAGCCGACGGCAATGATGAGCGCGACCACCACGGCCTGCCCCACGGCGACCAGGACGGTGAGCACCCAGGCCGGAACCTCATCGTCGTGCGCAGCTGTCTCCGCGGACATGTTTTGCTCCTGATGTCGGTGTCCAGTCCTTCAATGGTGGCACCGCAGCACCCCCGCGGGTGTACATCCAAAAGCGACAACCGAACGTCGCTCCGTGACGCAGGCACCCGCAGCAAGTGACGAGAATAGGCTGACACGCCCGGACCCGGTGCGGACCTAGCGTGGAAGCTATGAAATCATCCGCGCTCATCCGAAACCTTCACTGGCCGCTGATCCTCGGTCTGACCGCCCTCGCGCTGATCCGGCCGCTGTTCTCCATCGTGGGATTGAGCGATGCCCTCGGTAAACCGGCAACCCCATTGATCCTTACCGCCGCCATTACCGCGGCCTGGGTCCTCATCGTCGGCCTCAGCCGGGTGCCTCACCCGGTCCTCACCCTGGTCGCTGCCGGACTCGCCTATGCGCTGGCCTCGATCGTGCTCAGCGGCGTGCTTTCCCCGATCCTCACCGGAGAGCTGCAAGGACCCCTCGCGATGCCGCTGGCCATCATCCCGCTGCTCATCACCAACGCACTCTGGGGCCTTCTCAGCGGCGGACTGGCCCTCCTCCTCCAGCGGGTGCGCGTGGGCCGCAGCCCGTCACGGGTAACCCGCTGATGGCCAGCCGCGAGGCGCGTGCAGTGTCGCGGCGTACGCTTCTGAAAGCAGGTGGCGTAACCATGACCGGCTTCACCCTTTCCAGCTTTCTGGCCGGCTGCACCATCGATAGCGGTGGTTCGAACAACAGCATCGAGGGCAGCGCTGGCCGCCTGTTGAAAAGCCGGCTCACATTACCTGGTGCTTTCCGTGCCCGTCTTCCGGTCCCGCCCGTCCTCAAGCCGGTGAGCGCTGATGAGACAACGGACCACTACGAGATCACCCAGAAGGCCGGTCTCGCGTCGATCCTGCCCGGATGCATGACCGAAGTCTGGGGTTATGACGGACTGTTTCCCGGGCCCACAATCATCTCGCGCCGCGGCAGGCGCACCATCGTTACACACCGCAACGAGCTTCCCGTCCCGGTGAGCGTCCATCTTCACGGCGGCAGGACCGCCCCGGAGCATGACGGATACCCAACCGATCTCATCCTGCCTCTCGTCGGCGGGGGCCAACACTCCCACCACGGGGGCGCCACGACAGCCCGGAGCAGGGACTACGTCTATGAGATGAACCAACCCGCAGCCACCCTGTGGTATCACGATCATCGGATGGACTTCACCGGCCCCCAGGTCTACCACGGGCTGGCCGGCTTCCATCTCATCCACGACAACGTCGAGGACGCGCTCGGGCTGCCCAGCGGAGATCGTGACATCCCACTGATGATCACGGACCGCGCGTTCGCTGCCGACGGCTCCTTCCTGTACCCCTCCGTCGACCCCACATTGGAAGGAACCCCCGGCGTCACAGCGGACTATATGAGCGGGGTCCTGGGGGACTGCATCCTCGTCAACGGTGCCCCGTGGCCGGTGCTGGAAGTCGTTGCCGTGAAGTACCGCTTCCGGATTCTCAACGCCTCCAACGCCCGCCGCTATCGCCTCAAGCTCGACGGCGGACAACACTTCATCCAGGTCGGAAGCGACCTCGGGCTGATCTCCACACCGATCGAGCACGAGGAAATCGACATCGCCCAGGCGGAGCGCTTCGACGTCATCGTGGACTTCTCCGGGCATGATGTCGGTGACGAGATCACCATGACGAACGAGCGGGGTGGGGGCCGGACCGCCGAGATCATGCGGTTTATTGTCACGCGGCGCGAAACGGACACCGGCGTCGTGCCCGACCGGCTGGTCGACCTCGAGACTCTCTCAGCTGACGACGTCTCCGTTGAGAGGGAGTTCGTCTTCGCGCGCGGTGGTGCCGAGGCCCATGGCATGACCCTGTGGACCGTGAACGGCAGGCCCTTCAGCCCCGACACCGTCGTTGCGGAGCCCAGGTTCGGTACGACGGAGAAATGGACGATCCGCGCCGCCAACGTCGAGCACCCTTTTCACATCCACCTCGCACCCTTCCAAGTCCTCGGCCGGAACGGCAACAATGATCCCGGCCGCTACAACCAGGGCTGGAAAGACACGGTTAACCTCGACAACGGCGGCCGGGTCGAACTCCTCATCCGGTTCGACGGCTACCGCGGCAGGTATGTCTTCCACTGCCACAATCTCGAACACGAAGACATGATGATGATGGCCAACTTCGAGGTGGTCTAACACTGATGCTATGGATCGGTGGTGTCGCTTTTGACGTTCCCTAGCCGTGCGGCTTCCTGAAGCCGGTTAATCGAACGCGCTCTGCAGGCGTTCGAGGTACGTATACCCCGCACGGTGAAATGCACGATGAGGGGGCGCTAACAGCAATGCGTTTTCCACAGGTCCTCGACTGGGTCCTGTGACTCCTCACGCCCCAATCTTGAGGCGTGAACAAGCGACCGATTGAGCACCGGTAGGTATGGCTACGCCTCAAGCGGATTGTTGGTGCGGCAGAAACGGTGTGCGGAAGCGTCGCCGCTGTCTTAGTGAGTTGAGATGGGTTTTGCTGCTCGTCCCGAGGTGTTGCACCATGTACGACCAGTGCGCCGCTTCCTGCAGGTCAGGCGAGGGAAATGACTTCGTAGGTATGGCCTGCTGCGCGCAGCCGATCTACCAGGACGTCGCCGAGGGCGGTCGCTGGGGTCAGCGATCCCGCGGCGGGCGGCAGGCGGTCGCCGTCGAGGGCAAGTGAGAGCGCTGTCTCCCCGGCCATCACGGCGGTGGCGGCGTATCCCGGGTCGCCGGGCCCGGCTGCGACGGCCCGGTACCGCCGGCCGCTCTCGGTGGAAGCAGTCACTTGGGAACGGAACCAGCCTGAGCGCCGCGTGGCCTCGCTCGGGCCCGCACCGGGCGACGGAAGGACGCGGTCCAGTAGTTTCCTCGTGAGAGGTAGGGCCAGTGCGGCTCCGAACACTCGTAGGCCGAGCGCCGTCGCTCCGGCCACGACGGCTCCGACCGGCCCCCGCCCCATACCCATCACCTCGCCGTACCGCAGGGACCGGCCGTAGGCCCAACCCTGCAGGGCGTTGCTGCGACGCACGATCCGCGTGTTCGCTGACGCCATGATGAAGGGCGCGGTCCGCAGGCCGTCTTCCGCACGGCCGACCCACCCCAGGTCCGCCGGCTGCCGGGTCGAGGGTTCCGCCGTCCGGTCCGGACTGAGGGAGTAGGGATCGCCCGCGAGCGATCGCAGCACAGGGTCCGACCGCATGCCCTCGAGCTGCCCACGCATCGACGCGATGGTGCCGCCGCTGAAGCCACCCTTCGCCCTGGCGAGGAGCTGCACCTCGGTCAGTCCGCCCGCGCCGTCGGCCTCCACGGCCTGGTGTATGAGGAGCACCGCGAGGTCCGACGGAACGGAGTCGTAGCCGCACGCATGGACGATCCTTGCACCGGTAGTCCTTGCCAGGGCGTCGCACCGGTCGATGGCTTCACGGACGAAGGATATCTCGCCCGTCAGGTCCCCGTAGTGGGTGCCGGCGCGGGCACACGCCTCGACGACGGGCAGTCCGTACTTCGCGTAGGGACCCACCGTGGTGAAGAGAACCCTGGTGCCCGCGGCCAGCGCAGCAAGCGAGTCAGGGTGATCCGAGTCGGCCTCAATGAGGGCCCAGTCGTGTGCGGCGACGGGCAGTCTGGACCGTATGGCCTCGAGCTTCGCCCTCGACCTCCCGGCGAGCCCCACGCGCAGGTCCGGCGGAGCGTGGTCCGCAAGATATCCGGCGATTAGTTCACCGACGAAGCCGGTCGCACCGAAGAGGACGAGGTCGTGGTCGCGCGCTGGGGCCTCCATGCCAGCAGTCTTCCACGGCAGCGGCCGGACCGACGCCCAGAAGTGCATGCCTCTCCTGTAGCTGAAGCGCCTCGTCACCCTGAAACTAGATCGCAGATCATCACTGGATCGCGACGGCCGATGCCCTGGAATCGACGGGCTAGCCCTCATCGCCGAAACGACCAGCCTGGTGTGCTGGAGCTTTCGGATTGGGTCCGGAGTTCTCTTCCTTGCTGGCACGGCGGTGCGCCGGCTGCGCCGCCCGGGCCCGCCATGCTGAGTCTGGGACTGATTCGGGCCGGAGTGTCAGGCTTCATCGTCATCTATACCGGGCCGACCAGATCCACTAGGTGCCACCGGGCGCCCATCCGGCACCGGACTGCACCACGACGACGGCGTCGCAGCTTACCTGGAAAGTTGGCTCCTGGCCGCCGGAGGCCGATCGCTACGTGTGAGCTTCCTCAGAATCCGGATTAGGACGAGATTTGATGATGCCGAGGTGGCCAACTTCAAGGCAGTGACCGAACCCGTCGACATCCCCGACGCTCCACACCATGTCGACGCCGACGGGGAGTGACCTCGCCGGTTGTGGGTATGAGCCGAGAAGAGTGGGGAGGTTGGGGGTGTGGACAATGTCCACACTTTCGGCCCTCGGACTGGGCCGTACCGTGCCGGATCGGGCCGGATTACGGATGTTTCGGGGGAGTGGTGGATTTCCGGGGCTTGGAGTCCGGTTCGAGTCCCACTTCGGGCACATGTTTCCCACGTCAGGGGCTGTTGTGCTCTCTGACTGTGGACAATCCGGCCGAATGTGTGCGGTCCGGTTGCCTGATCTGGTGGCTGGGTTGGAGTTTTCCTGGGGTGGGGTGCCTCCTTTCTCTCGCGAAGCCCGGCTTGGGCTTACTTACTACTTCATGGGGGAGCGGCGGTGTAGGTACATGACTAAGGCGAGGGTTTCTTGACCTGGTGATCCTCGTCGAGCAGCTCAGGCGAAGCAGTCACCGAGCATCAACGTCTCCTGGGCACCCTCACCACAAGCAGACGTAGGTTGCGGCGACCTCCGGTTGCCCGCTGACGGCTACAGAGACACAAAGCGGCCAGTCGAGAGCCGGGGGCCGACCCTTCAACCCCGTCATATGACTCTTGGCACCGATCGGCTACGTCTGGTCAGCCGCAGGTCGTGCCAGGGCGGCACTATCGATGCAGCACGAGGGCCAGCTGCCGCCGGATATCCTTCATAACCCCCTCGACGCCCAGGGAGGCGTTGGTGCCTACCGCCATGCTGAAAAAGAGGACCGAGGATATGGTCCGCGCGACCGTTGCGGCATCTTCTCCTCCGAACCGCTCGTCTCGTTGGACCGCTGCGGTGAGGATCTTCTCGCTCTCCGCGATGATGGCCAGGGCGTCGCCGTGGTTCGGCTCGCTGGGGTCCCCGAAGATCATCTCGCGCAGGTACGTGCGGCCATTTTCGGCGTGGGCTCGGTTGCACTCCACAATGGGGCGCACGATGACGAGAGCGGCCTCCAGCACATTTGGGGCGGCCTCGGCATCCGCCCGGCCCCGCTCAAGCGCTGCCGCGTATGTGGCGTTCTCCACCAGCAGCAGGAGTTCGCCCTTGTTCCTGGCATAGAGGAAGAGGGTTCCCGTGCCGATATCGGCCTTATCGGCAATCTGCTGGGTCGTGACATCGTCCACCCCGTGCTCGGCGAACAGTTCGCTGGCTGCGGCGATGATCCGTTCCAACTTCTCCTGTTTGTTCCGTTCACGCCGGCCCAGCGGCCGAGAGGCGACAGACATGACGGACCCTCCCGGATATTTTCTGAGTGTGCTCGGTTTGAGCATAGTCCCCATCGCGCCGAGTGCAAGCGCCAGGGACCATTCTTCCGTCACCACCAACGCTGCGACCGAACCGGTCGATCCGATTTCCTCCCGATTGATGCTGAACCCTTCCGTGCCGCACGCAGCCCCGGGAATAGGTTATGAGTCCACTCGGTTATGAGTGCAGTCGCAAAATACGGACTGCCTGCAGCGCCAGAAACCTGCGCTGGGCAACCCCAAGGCACCGACCCGCCACCTAATGTGCACTATCCATCACAACCAGTCAGGAACAGAACCATGGACTACAAGCTCGAACTCATCATCCTGCCCGTCGCCGATGTAGACCGCGCCAAGGCGTTCTACGACAAGCTCGACTGGCGCCTCGACGTCGACATCCAGGGCGAGGGCGGCTTCCGGGCGGTGCACTACACCCCGACCGGATCCGCGGCGTCCTTCATCATCAGCAACGGCCTCACCGACGCCGCCCCAGGCTCCACCCGCGGCACCTACCTCATCGTCGACGACGTCGAGGCGGCACGCGCCGATATCGCCGCCCGCGGCATCGAGATCACCGAGGTCTTCCACGAGGCCCAGGGCGGCATCCCGAGCGTCCGGACCGAGGGACGCACCCCGGGCCTGGCCCCGGAGCGCGCCAGCTACTTCTCCTTCGCGATCTTCAACGATCCCGAGGGCAACGAGTTCATCCTCCAGGAAATCACCACCCGCTTCCCCGGACGCATCTAACCGTCAAGCCTGACGACCAACACTCCTTACCTTCGGTGAGTCTCATGAAAGGGGACCTCCATGTACAACCCTGCTTCTGATCCAGATCAGGAAGATCTCCACGCAACGTCGCAGCGACCCGCCCGGCGTGCACGACGCAGGTGGATCGGCGCCGCAGCGGCGATCGCCGCCGCGCTCGTCGTCGGCTCGGTGTCGACCGGGGCCTCAGCTTCCAAGCCGGGGCCGGAAAGCTGGGTAACCAGCGGACAGCAGACGCTGCCCGCAGGCTTCAGCGACACCTTCGAGAGCAGGTTCGTCGAGGCCAACGGCATTCGCCAGCACGCGGTCGTCGGCGGTGAGGGCCCCGCGGTGCTCCTGGTGCACGGCTGGCCGGAGGACTCCTCCGCATGGCGTTCAGTGATGCAGCCGTTGGCCGAGAACCACACCGTGATCGCCGTCGACCAGCGCGGCATCGGCCTGACAGAGAAGCCCGCAGGCGGCTACGACACCGCCACCCTGGCCGATGACCTTGCCGCCCTGATGACCGAACTCGGACATGAGGAGTTCTCCGTGGTCGGCCACGACACCGGGTACATCATCGGCTATGCCCTGGCCGCCGATCACCGCGACCGGGTAGAGCGCTTCGCAGGTGCCGAGATCCCAGGCCCTCCAGGGATCACCCCGCAGGGCCCCCCGCTGTTCCTTGACGAGGCCACCAACAACCGGCTCTGGCACATCCCCTTCAACCGGGTCGACGACGAGCTGATCATCGACCTGGTGCGCAGCAACGCGGACGCGTTCTACCGCTACGAGTTCAAAATCCAAGGCGGCGGGGAAACGCTGCCCAATAAGGCGATCAAGTACTACATCAACCAGTACAACCGCGACAAGGACACCCTGCGCGCCAGCTTCGGGCTCTACCGCGCATGGGACACCACCCTCGCTCAGAACGCCGAACGCGCCAAGACCCCGCTGACCATCCCCGTCCTCGGGATCGGTGGAGAAAACAGCTGGGGACCCGCCGCAGCCGAAGGTATCAAGGCCGCCGCCCCACAGGTCCAGACCGCCGTCATCCCCGGTGCCGGCCACTGGGTCGCCGAACAGGCACCCGAGGAACTGGTCAAGGTGCTGCAAGACTTCCTGGCACCTCACGGGAACACCAAGTAACGACTGGTTGACCACAGCAGGCCCGCGAAGCCCACCACCGTCCCGGTGGTGGGCTTCGCGGCATCGGAGCACCGGACGTAACCACAGTCAGCAGCGCAGGGAGGTTTCCTTACGCCGCGGCCCATCCCGCCGGTAAACCAGGTTGTCCATTGCTCAACGCAAGAACGCACTGCCTCCGTGAAGATTCGACGCGGGCCATGGACTGGTGGTGTGGTCGAGGATCTATTGATCGTGGTTCCCCCAACCCGTTGACTATGTCAGCGGCTTGAGCGACCGAACGGGCGCAAGGTTCATCCATTTCAGGAGTTCACAAAAGTTGGACCGCTGGGCGTACGGTCACCGCGGCGTGCTCCGCGGTCGGGGCAGCATGTTGCTGCGAAGCCGGCGGGAATGTCTATCCGGCAGGAAGTCCTGGACATGTTCGGTGGTACGGCCGGTCGCGCCCAACGAACTTATCCCACTCTTCCTGAGTGAGGTTGCGCTTGGCTATTGTGCAGGCGTGCTGGAGCCACGCCTCAACATCAATCGGGAATACCCGCAGCTTGTGGTCGATGCTGGCCGCTGCGATCTTCGTGCCGTCCGAACTGAACATCACTGTCCCGACATGGTCGATGTAGGCGGTCAATGGCTGGCCCATCGGAGCCCCGGTGGTAGCGTTCCACCGCCGCACCGTCCCATCCTCCTGGGCAGAGACAATGCTCGGGCCCTCCGGATTGAACGCCATCCTCACGACCTGCTCCGTGTGGCCGCTGAGCGGCTCCCCGATCGGCACGCCGGTGGCGGCGTCCCACCGCCGCACCGTCCGGTCGCGGCCGGCGGAGGCGATCATCGCGCTGTCCGGGCTGAACGCCACCGCCAGAAC
>NZ_JBZCNJ010000004.1:0-418767 GCF_058269255.1 Arthrobacter sp. TJ-217 | reverse complement strand
AGCGGGTCCCCGATCGGCACGCCGGTGGCGGCGTCCCACCGCCGCACCGTCCGGTCGCGGCCGGCGGAGGCGATCATCGCGCTGTCCGGGCTGAACGCCACCGCCAGCACATGGTCGCCGTGACCGCTAAGCGGGTCCCCGAGCTGGGCGCCGGTGGCGGCGTTCCACCGCCGCACTGTTCGGTCCTGACCGGCGGAGGCGATCATCTTACCGTCGGGGCTGAACGCCACCCGGACGACTTGCCCGGTGTGACCGGTGAGCGGCCCGCCGATTGGTGCGCCGGTGGCGGCATCCCACCGCCGCACGGTTCCATCTTCGCTGACGGAGACGATCATCTTGCTGTCGGGGCTGAACGCCACCGCCAAGACCGCCAGGGTGTGGCCGGTGAGCGGCGCGCCGATTGGTGCGCCGGTGGCAGCGTCCCACCTCCGCACCGTTCGGTCGTTGCTGCCGGAGGCGATCATCGCACCGTCGGGGCTGAACGCCACCCTCACGACCTGGTCTGGGTAACCGGTCACGGTGAGACCTATCGGCGGGCCGCTGACAGTGTCCCACCGCCGGACCGTCCAGTCGCGGCTGGCGGACGCGATCATCGAACCGTCCGGGCTGAGCGCGACGTCCGAAACTGGACCCTTATGCCCCATTAGGGGCTGGCCAAATGCCCGGCCGGTAATGACGTCCCACCGCCGCAGCGTGCCATCATCGCCAACCGAGACAATTGTCGTGCCGTCCGGGCTGAACGCCACCGCCCTGACCTTGTCGGTCTGCGCGGTGGGCGGCGGCCCCACAGGCTGGCCCGTGTGCCCGTCCCAGAACCGGAACGTAGTGTCCGAACTGCCCGAGGCGATCGTCGTGCCGTCCGGGCTGAATGCCACCGTCGTAACCCAGTCGGTGTGGCCGGCGAGGGGTGGGCCAATGGGGGCGCCGGTAGCGGCGTTCCACCGCCGCAACGTCCGGTCATCGCTGCCGGAGACGATCGTCGTGCCGTCGGGGCTGAATGCCACAGCCCTGACCCGGTCGGTGTGGCCGGTGAGGGGTTGACCGATGGGGGCGCCGGTAGCGGCGTTCCACCGCCGCAACGTCCGGTCATCGCTGCCGGAGACGATCGTCGTGCCGTCGGGGCTGAACGCCAGTCCGTAGACATGGTCGTCGTGGCCGGCGAGGGGTTGACCGATGGGGGCGCCGGTGGCGGCGTTCCACCGCCGCACCGTCCGGTCCCGGCCGGCGGAGGCGATCATCGTGCCGTCGGGGCTGAACGCAACCGCCAAGACATGATCGGTGTGGCCGGCGAGGGGTTGACCGATGGGGGCGCCGGTAGCGGTGTCCCACCGCCGCAACGTCCGGTCATCGCTGCCGGAGACGATCATCCTGCTATCGGGACTGAACGCTACGCCGTATACCTGGCCGGTGTGACCGGTGAGGGCACGGACGTTGCGCCGTGGCTCCAACAGCCCCTGCAGTAGCTCGGCGTGCGCCGCGTCGGTTGAGGCCAGACGCAGGCTTTCCATGCTCAATAACAACGACAACGGCTGCTGATCGACGTGCACCGCCGCTTCGGCGGCGAGCTGCCGCGCCGCCGCGAGGTCCCCGCGCTGTTGCGCGACCTGGCTCTGCTGCACAGCCAGCAAGCCGACCGTCCCCGTCAATACAAGGAGCAGGACGAGGACCGCGCTGAGTACACGCAACCGGTGGTTGTGCCGCTTGGCCGTCTCAAGCTCGTTGCGCTCCCGGTCACTGCTGGCCGCCAGGAAGTCCCGTTCCTGGTCGTTCAGGTGCCCCTGCCTGCGGTCCCGCCAGGCGGCAAGCCGCGTCCCGCGGTACAGCAGCCCGTCGTCGCGATCGTACTGGTGCCATTCCGCGGCCGCCTCGGTGAGCCGCCGATGCGCCCGGAGCAGCTCCCGGTCCTCGTTGATCCAGCTGCGGAGCCGGGGCCAGCATTTGATGAGTGCCTCGTGGGTGACCTCGACGGTGTCGGTACCCATGGTGAGCAACCGCGCGCGGGCAAGGATGTCAAGGACCTCGGCCGTGGTGCGGTTTCCGTCGTCGAACTCGCTGCGAGCTACCCGGCGCTTGGTGTCCTCGGTTCCTTCCCCGGGTGCGATCAGTCGTTGGAAGACTTCCTTTGCACGGCGTTGCTGGTCGGAGTCCATTCTGCGGTACACCGACTCGGCGGTCTGGGTAAGCGCCCCTTGGATACCGCCGGCCGCTTCGTAGCCGGCGAGGGTGAGGGTGTTGCCCCGCCGGCGGCGCCACGTCTCCAGCAAAGCGTGGGACATCATTGGCAGGATCCCGCCCCGTCCGGCGGCGTCCGCGACCAACGCCGCCAGGAGTGCTCCCTCGACGGCGTTCCCGGCCCGGGTAGCGGGCTGGCTGATTGCCCGCCGCAGCTCGTCGGTGCTCATCGGACCCACCGGTACCTGCGCAACACGAAGCGCCTCAATGAGATCGGGATGCTCGGTGCAGTGCGGATAGAAGTCCGCCCGCACACCCAGCACCACCCGGGCGCGGCTGTTATCCGCCCGAATACCGGAAACCAACGCGGCGATGAACCGGGTCCGTTCCTGGTCGTCCCGGCAGAGGGTGAAGACCTCCTCGAACTGATCCACGACGATCAGCAGTTCGGCGTCCGGGGCGTGATCGGCCATTGCCTGCCGGATGAGAAGATGCAGGCTGCCCGGATCCGCGGCAAGCTGGCCATGCACCGGCCCCGCCAGGGTGCCAAGCATCCCGGCGAGTTGGACAGCGC
This sequence comes from Arthrobacter sp. TJ-217, assembly GCF_058269255.1. NCBI lineage: Bacteria > Bacillati > Actinomycetota > Actinomycetes > Micrococcales > Micrococcaceae > Arthrobacter > Arthrobacter sp. TJ-217. The sequence goes on along the minus strand of NZ_JBZCNJ010000004.1, from coordinate 416,021 downwards.
ACTCCTGCAACGGGTGCGGTCCCGGTGTAAACAGGACGTTCGGCCGCCCGGTGTTCCGCGCTAGGCGCAGCAGGCCTGCCCGCAGAAGCGAGGACTTCCCGGAACCGGAAACACCCAACACCATGACCAGACGATGTCGCTCCAGAGTGCCCACCAGTTCGTCGAGGATGCGTTCGCGACCGAAGAACCGCTCGGCATCCTCGGGCTGAAACGCGGCCAACCCCACGTACGGTGCCCCGGCGTCATCGGCTGCGATCGTCTCGCCGGGACCGGTGCCGAGGGCAGCCAGCTCGGCGGCGGCATCGCGCCACCGTATCTCCCACTCAGCACGGTTGCCGCCACACGCCTGAACGTACGCCAATGCGACCGAGAGGCTGGGCAGCTTGCGCCCCGCCGCAGCCTCGGACAGCGTGGCTGCAGAGTAATGAGCACGCCGGGCCAGCTCCCGGTACCCCGGGGTTCCGGCCTTCTCCCGCAACCGCCGCAACTCTGAGGCGAAGGCCAGAGGTACGCCGTCACCTAAATCTAGCGGCCGTTCAGGTCGAGGCATCTGCGATTCCTTCGCCTCATCTTCTTACCTTGATTGTAGTCCTTTCGACGTTCTCCACGCGGTCCAGCTGTACAACAGCTATTCCAGAACAGCGATGCGCCGGCCCCATTTACCAACAGGACACTGCCCCGCAGAAAGGGTTAAGGGCTGCATCCTCGCTTGGCGTCACTAGAAATTCCAGAGCGGCGATGTGGCCACAAGCCCGCCCCATGGGCCGAAGCTCAGCTGTAGCCGGACCCGGCGGATGTGGGGTAGTGCCGTAGACGCGCGGAGGATGGTTGGCGTCCCTGCATCGCCAAGTTGATCCCGGCATAGTCAAGTTCCGGCATAGTTAAGTTAATGTCGAAAAGGTGTTGATGACGCTGGTTGCCGGCCGGTCGCTCAAGCGGACGTCGAAAGGACAAATCTCCTAGCCCCTGTCGGTGCCAAACGAGGAAGTCTAGACTGAGAGCTGCTCGCCGGTCTTGTCGGATTAGCCGGGCACCGTCGCTCGAGGTCGACGACCGCGGCCCGCGCATCATCAAACGCGCTGTAAGAAGATAAATACACGGCGCAACGTGGCCTGTTGATGGCAACTGAGGAGTCGGAATGTCCTCGGAGAGCACCGGTTCGAGCAGGCGTCCGTCGCCCTTGGCGGCCGCCGATCAGCAGGGCGGTGGTTTGCCGCTGGAAGGGTCCGGGAACGACCAAACGATACCCGTTCCCCTTGCGGCCCCGCAGCAGGCGGTACACCTGCACATGTTCCTGCCCTACTTCAACCGCGACCACTCGTTGACCGGGCAGATGAAAGCACACATCGACGCTGTCGCGGCTTTGAACGTGGATGAGCCCAACAGCGTCACCCGGGTGCGGGTGGACGTGGGATGGTCGACCTTTTACCCGAACGCCAACAGCTACGGGCATCCACCGGACACGTGGTGGTATCTGATCCGCCTCAGGAACGTGCTCAGCTACCTCGCGGCGGTGGAACTCAAGGCCTACCTGTGCCTTCACCAGTCGCCGAAGTACGCCCGGCCGTCCCAGATCCCCCCGCCGGTCAACCCGACACCGGAGCAGACAAAACTCTACGACAACGCCAAGCAACTCCCCGACCTGACCCACAGCCACCTCTTCGGCGAGTTCATGACCTGGCTAGTGCCCAGAGTCGCCACCTGGGTCGACGAGTACGAAATCTGGAACGAGCCGAACCTGACCGGCTTCGCCGGCCGGGGACGAAACACCCCGACCTATTACATGCCGCTCCTGACCGCGGGATACGCGGCGACCAAAGCCGCCCAGCCGACAGCCAAAGTCATCGGAGCGAACGTCTCCCAGTGCGACCACGTGTGGATCAGGCAGTGCTACGAGGACTTCAACCTTCGACGCCACTGCGACAAGCTCGGCGTGCACCCGTACCAGGGACGGCAAAGTGTCCCGCCCGAGGCGACCGACCTCCTGCCGGACCAGACGCCGGACAATCAGAAGAGGTACCGCATCGCGCTCGGCGTCCCGGCCGTCCGCGAGGTCATGCTCGCTCACAACCACGACATCGGGATGTGGTTCACCGAACAGGGCTGGGGCGCCGACGACGTGGACCAGGGCGGTCCGGCCGGTGGCGTCAGCATCGGTCACCCGACCCGTGACGTAACGTCGGCGGGCCCGCTGCACCCCGAAATCCCCGCCTCACCCGCTGCGCTGCGATACCCGGATCTTAAAGCCAAGGCCGCCGACTTCATCGGCAGAATGCTGCAGCTGACGTATGAGCAATTCCCCTACGTCGAGCTGCACACCGTCTATCAGGTGTTCGACCCTGGCCAGCCGCATCCCATCGACGCCGACACCAAACCACGCCAAAAGCATCAACTCGGCTTCGAGATCCTCGGGGCGACCATCCCGATCCAACGGTTTTCCCAGGCGCAGGCGCTCGTCGACTTCCGGCGCACCCACCCGCAGTTACGAACCCTGTAGCGGCACTCCTACCGGACAACGGGGTGTCCCATGCTGCGCCGTTGGGGCCAGTCAGATGCGGCGACCGCGCCGATGGTGGGGTCATGCCTTGCAGCACCTGCGGCGGCTAGTTCGTGCGGCTCATACCGATGTGGGTGGTGTACAACGCAAGGAGGTGCCGGTTACGTAACCCGTAGTTCGTACTCCGTCTTGTTGACGGGTTTTAAGTGGTGGCGGTGGCTGCGGCGACAGCGATGTTGCGGCGGAGGCGGTTGGCGACGCGATCCCTTTCCGCCGACTGTGGTGCATAGCAGCTGCACCGACTCGACCGCGACCCCGTGCACCAGCAAGGAGCCAGGATTGATGATGCGGCCGCCGTGGATGTGGGCGTCGGATTCGTGATGCTCCGGGGCGAGCCCCAACCGTCTGGGTGAGCGAGGCCGGTTGTGTTGAAGCGGTGGACGCCACCGATCTCGTCCACGAACACCGCACCACAAAATCGATACATGTCTTATCTGCACGGCCTGGCAGCCCTCGTCTGCAGCGGGCGGCCCTGCACCAGCCGGGCGAACACCTCGATCTCGAACTTGAACAGGGCGATCAGCCGCCGCAGCTAGGCGAAGCGCGCCGCATACGGCACGGGCAGCTGCTGCCACTCCAGGGGTTCGGTGCCGGCGAGAACGAACGGGTCGGTCGCGTCGCGCACATCGTTCTTCGCCCGATGAGCGAACGTCCCACCTTTCAACGGGTGCACTAGGTGCATCCGTCTCCAAACTGCAGCACCCTGACCGCCAGTACCACCCGTGCGTGGCGTCCAGCACCACATCCGGCGCCGCTCCGGCTCGGGTGACTCCCCCCTAAAACTCGGCGTTGAAAGCTCGGCGTTGAAGGCCGACAGGACAGTGCCGGTCCAATGCAGGGCCTCTTGAGCCGGGGCACGAGCGAGATCCCCCCGTTCTCATTGTCCAAAGTTGATTGTCTAGCCTCGACGACCCGACACCGGACAACTTTTTCAAGATATCCATATGAGCATCCAACGAAAAAAGTCGCACCTCGCTGGTTGCCCTGCAAACGCCGTCACGAGAAGCGCCGCAACAACGCAGCTGTGCGGGTTCTCATTCACAACCGGCAGAAAACGCAGAAAGAAATTGGTGCCATGACCTTCACTGCACATCCAATTCGACCGATTAGAAGGAGCATGAAATGCCAGTCATCCAGACAGCAAAAAAGGTGCGGACCGTACGGGACAAAATGGCAGGCATATCAAATCAATACCTTGCTTGATCCGGCACACACACTAGGAGAAACGAAATGCGTAAATTCAGCGTAAATACCACAGGAAAACCTTCCCGAGCCGCGTCCGCACTGGCGCTCCTCACGCTCGCCGTCGCAGTGGCTGCCAGCCCGGTGGCCTCCAGCGCCGCCTCCGCCGCGGCTGCCAGCCAGCCGCCGGCTTCGGTTACAGCGGCTGGCTATCATAGGTGCCCCGCCGGCAGGATGTGCGTATTTGAGCACGCCAACGGTCAGGGGCGCTTCGCCTACTTCGCGGTGGGGTCGCGAGACTTAAGAGACATCGAAGGGCGCAACTTCAACGACAAGGCCTCGTCATACTGGAACCGAACCACCTCTATTTGGTGCCTCTACCCGGAGACAAGGTTCACTGGCAGGCCCATCGGCATAGTGGCCGGTGATCAGGGTAACCTGACTGGCTTCAACGACAAGGTCAGCTCCCTATCGCGCTGCTGATGACCCACTCGTTCGGAGGTAACCCGGATGGTGCCTTCCCGACTCGGCTAGATGCGACTTGACGGGCCCAACGGGCACCAGTCGCAGACGGCACTCGTCACCATAGGTAACGCTCCCTAAGTGCGTTAGCGGGACGGGGATTGCAGATCATTTTGCCTCAAAGCCGATCGGCGACAACTTCGCGACCAATTTGATCGGCAGGCGTGGCCATCAGACTCACTCAGCCCAGACGGATCTAAATAGAAGGAGCATGAAATGCCAGTCATCCAGATGACAGAAAAAGGGTGCGGGCCCGTACGGGACAAAGTGGCACTCATTTCAAACAAAATACCCTGCTCGATCCGCTACACACTAGGAGAAACGAAATGCGTAAATCTAGCGTGAATCACAGCTGGCGCCGCACTGCACTGGCGGGGGTCGCGTCCCTTGCGTTGGCGCTACCGCTGCTGGTTCCGGTATCTCCTGCATCGGCCGAGCCGAGCCCATGTCGGGGATAAATGGCGAAAAGGGCTTTGGGGGTGACTATTTCGGCGGCGCACACCCAGGTCGTACACGGGGTTGGCAGGTCATCTATGGGACGTGGTTCAACTGCAGTGGCGGCGGAATCGATCGCGTTCGTTTGGTCATTTCCACCGCTACCGATGGACCGTGCATCACTGTGCTCCCGGGATCGGCCAAGTCGACTAGGGTCGACCGGGACTTCAAAGTGTGGGTGCCTCACTATGACGGCTGGAAGCGATGCTGACAAGGCGGCCCTGAGGGTCATGCTTCGTCGTGGCGTCTCGGAGAAGGCCCTGTACTTATCGGAGCCGGATTTTCATCCATGAATGCTGTTGAGATGGCCAAGATGCAGAGATCAGATCGGGGACGCCGAGTGGCGTCCCCCATCTGCTGTCAGGGGTGAATGCTGCGGTTTGCGCTCGACACCACGACCGGTCCCTGCGTGACGCCGTTTGACCTCACCCAGAACTTCACCCGGTGAAAGACTTCTTCTGCCCCTCCAAGATCGTCGCGCGTGCGTGTCAGCCGATATTCGGGAACGGGCTGCACCGCCTTCGAACCGGGCGTTGCAAAGTGCAGGGGAGTGCCGTTCGGGGTGTGCCAGCCCTTTTGAACGTCGTTGCTACTGGGCCATGTGTCCGGATCGTCCTCCATGATGATCTGCTGCATGATCACTTTGATGTCGCTTCTGGTGCACTTGGCGCTGATGGGGTAAGCGACCAACTTTTTGCCCGAACCGGTAAGTTGTCCCGTGGCATACGGCTTTCCAGCTGTCACGGTGCACGGGCCGATAGTCGCCGACGCTGCCGCGTTCGCCGCGGGAGCTGTCACAAGTGGCAGTGCTCCCATTGCGAGGGCCAATGCCGCGGCCGCGGTTGCCACCGTCCGACGGGGACGGCCAAGGCGGGAAGATGCTTTTGTCTCTGGGACGTAATTCGTTGTCATGTCGAATCTCCGGACTTGTGAGGTTGTTGATTTGAACCAACCCGGCGCCCATTGGGTGAGCAATGGTTGCGGAATGGCTGCAGCCGTAACCTGAGCGGGGCGGGATGGTTCCGCTGCCCATGTTTTCGACTACGCTCCACAAGGTAGCCAGCGCGACTTCAAAACTTATTCACTTTTTCTTCAGAGCCGGGGCAAGGGGCCGAAACAGGCAATACATGGGGGCTACTCGGATGTGGGCAGGGATTGAGTGGCGAGGGAATATTCTCTGTGTGCCGACGCGAGGGCGGCGTCAAAGGGCAATGCCCGGCCTGTCGCCCAGCACTGGTCGAAGACGTCCCGCCCCACGACGTTCCGTGCGTCTTTGCCGGCCTCCGCAATCCAGCCGATCATGAAGGGAAACAGTCCGACGCCTATCTCGGTCCGGAGTTGTTCTCCCGCCGACATTAAGGCCACCTGCTGTTGTATGTCTCCGCGGGCCCCCGCCAACTGGGATGCGAGGAAGAATCCGACGGACAATCCCCACATCGCCCCCAGCTCATTGAACAGGTGGAACCCCCGATTCAAGAACAAGATTGCGACATCCCGCTCGCCGCCGTACCAGTTGCTGGCACCAAGGATAAGGTTCGCCCAGCCGACGGCTACCGCATCCCGATGGGAATCGGGCGTCGCCAGGAACTGCCCGGCGAGACGCTTGGCGCGTCCGTAGTGTCCGCGGGAGACAGCGACAGCGGCGAGGAATACGTACGCCCAGCTCTCCAGCCAAACATCCCCCACGGCGAGGGCGTTTTCCAGCGACTCACCAAGGGTTTCCTCAGCGGCTGCATACTCGCCCGCGTACATCAGGGAGAGCCCGAGGTACTGCAGAGCATGGGCCAGAGAGGCACGGTCCCCGGTGTTCCGGGCCAGTTCTGCAGCCTCCCCGCAGGCAGTGGCCGCATTTTCGCGGTCTCCTTGCAAAGTGGCCAGGGTTGCCAGGCCGAGCAACACTTTGGTGCGCGCTTCTGCCGAAACGCTGGATCGGAGTACCAGTGCCATCCACCGGCGTCCCTCGCGGTAGTGCCCGTGCAGGTCCCACAGGGGATAAATGGAGCCCACGATACGTGCCGCGGTCTCCGCATCCTGGCTGCCCAGGGAGCATTCCAGGGCTGCGCGAATGTTGTCGTGTTCCAACTCGAGACGGTGAAGCCAACTTTCCTGTTCCGAGTGCCGAAGCCATGCCGCGGCTTCTTCGGCCAGGGCCAGGTAGTAGCGGGTATGCCTGGCGCGGACCGAGTCCAGTTCATCCGACCATCTGAGTCGGTCCAGGCCGAAGATACGGAGGCTGTCCAGGACCTTGTAGCGCCGACCGGATTCGGCATCGTCTTCACTGATGATCAGTGACTTGTCCACCAGACAGGTCAACGTGATGACCACCGCGCCCGGGCCCTCGTCTGTGTCCCCACATACGGCCTCGGCCGCATCGAGGGAAAACCCGCCCACGAAAACCGAGACGCTCCTGAACAGCCGCTGCTCCGCAGCAGTGAGCAACCCGTAGCTCCACTCCAGAGCCGCCCGGAGGGTCTGGTGCCGCGCCAGCGGATCGCGCGTAGACCTTGCCAGCAGCTGGAACCGGTCAGTGAGCCGCCCGGCGATCTGAGAAACATCCAGAACATTAACCAGAGCGGCCGCCAGCTCGATCGCCAGGGGCAATCCATCCAAGGTGCGGCAGATCTGCGCCACCGCGTTCGAGTTGCCCTCGTTCAGGCGGAAACCCGGCCTGACTGCTGATGCACGGTCGATCAGCAACCGTACGGCGTCGTACTCCATTATTGAAAGCGGGTCAGTGGTGCCGGGTCCCGGCACCGACAGGCCCTGCATGACGCACAGGGCTTCCCCGGGAACACCAAGACGCTCCTGGCTTGTCACCAGGATCGACAGCTCGGGGCACGCCTGGAGCAGGCGGTGCACCAGGCCTGCGACTTCCTCAACTAGGTGCTCGCAGTTATCGAGGATCACAAGAACTCTGCCGGCGGACAGGGAGTCCTGCACCACCTGTTCCAGGGGGATTGCGGGGTGTTCGCTCAGACCCATGCACCGGGCAATGGCCCGAACGGTGATGCCGGGCTGCTGCAAAGGAGGTAGTTCCGCGAACCAGACTCCGCCGCCGAAATCCGCAAGCACCGCCCGTGCGGCCTCAACCGCCAACCGGCTCTTACCCGTTCCTCCGCTCCCCAGGAGCGTGACCAGGCGACGTTCCCCGATCATGGCCTGCACTTCATTGAGTTCCCATGACCGTCCGATGAAGGCAGTCAGCGGGGCAGGAAGGTTTGATGGTGGAACGGCGCAGGCAGGGACGGCAGGTACAGGAGGCTCGGTGTGCGGCGGGTCGAGTACGGGATCCTGGTTCAGTATCTGCAGGTAGAGCTGTTGCAGTTCCTTTCCGGGGTCGATGCCCAGAGTGTCCGACAGCAGGGCCTTCACTTTCTGGTACGTTTCCAGTGCTTCCCCCTGCCGGCCACAACGGTACTGGGCCAGGATGAGCTTGGACCAGAGACCTTCCCGGAGCGGGTGGCCGGTCAGGAGCGGCGGGATGCCCCTGAGCACCTCACCGTGTTGGCCCAGGGCGAGGGCGGCGGCGAACCGATCCTCGTGCGCATCCACAAACAGTCCGCCGTAATGGGCGATTGCTGGTTGCGCAAAGGCCTCGTTCTGGAACTCCTTAAAGGGCGTTCCTCTCCACAGCGCAAGGGCTTGGCCGAGGGACGCATATGCGGTGTCATAATCCCCCCGTGCAAGTGCCGCTCGCCCCTCCACGCATAGCGACTCAAATCTGTCACAGTCAACCTGCCCGGGGTCGACCAGAAGTTTGTATCCGGCGGTATGGGTAGTGATTCCCGCGTAGGATGCCGCACCGCCGCCCAAGGAGCGGCGCAGCTCCGAGACCCGGACATGGAGCAGGGCGCGTGCATTAGAGGGTGGGGATTCGGCCCACAGGGCATCGATCAGATAGTCAGCCGAAACGATATCACCCCGCCGTGCCAAGAGGATGGCCAACAGAAACTTCAGCCGAGGCCCGAGCGCGATGGCCTTTCCTGCGTCATCCACCTCGAGGCCGCCGAGAACTCGAAACTCCATGAGCCTCCTCCTTGCCGGCGTTGCGCTGCGGCATGCATGCGGAAGCATCCAGGGCACGAAGAGATGCCGGACAACTTGGTATAGCTACCATACGTATTTGTCGGTGCTCTGGATAGAGCCCGATGGGGCAACACCGCAGCCTGCGCATGGGGTGAGCGCAGGAGATCGTTGCGTAACCGCCGTCATGTGTCTGCTTACCCCGTGGTGCATCACCGATGCCTAGGGTTAGGCTGATCCATGGCCTCGCGGATCGAGGAATACGGGTACATCTCCGACCTTAGGACCGGCGCACTCATCTCAAGGGGTGGGAGCATCGACTGGTTTTGCTTTCCGCGCTTTGACTCCGCCTCCATTTTCAGTGCTTTGGTCGGCACCCAAAACCATGGCCGCTGGCTTATAGCCCCGGCGGTCCACGGCAATCCGCCCGCCGCTCCCATCCTGATCGAGCGGAAGTACCGGTCCTCAACATTCATCCTGGATTCCCACTGGCGAACGCACACCGGCGAGATCGTCATTACCGAATTCATGCCCATGGGCGGCACCGGCAACTCCCTGATACGGAGAATTGAAGGGCTCGCGGGGAGCGTGGGCATGCATCAGGAGATTCGGTTCAGGTTCAACTATGGAGACGTCATCCCATGGGTGCAACGGATACACGATGATGATGGACAAGCCATCGTGGCAACAGCCGGCGCATACGCCGTGGTTCTTCGAGGGGATGCTCTGCCCTGCCCAGGTCTTGACCGATCCCATGCAAACGACTTCCTCATCCGAGCAGGCCAGAGCGTAGATTTTCAGCTGACCGGTTATCCCTCCCACCAGATCCCTCCTCCGCGCATCAATACTGAGGCAGCCCTACGGGCAACAAGCACCGATTGGACGCGGTGGGCCGGCAGACGATCCAAGCAGGGTGGGTACGATGCAGCAGTGGAGCGCTCCCTGTTACTTCTGCGGGCGCTGACGTATGAGGAAACAGGTGGCATCGTGGCAGCTCCCACGACTTCGCTGCCGGAACAGTTCGGTGGGAGCCGCAACTGGGACTACCGCTACTGCTGGCTGCGCGACGCAGCGTTGACCCTTGAGGCCATGATGACCCATGGCTACCGGAAGGAGGCACTCCTGTGGCGGAACTGGCTGCTCCGCGCTGTGGCAGGTGATCCCCACGACCTGCAGATCATGTACGGGTTAGCCGGTGAACGCGAGATTGAAGAGCGCACCCTTCCGCACCTGCCCGGCTACGAAAATTCGTCCCCTGTACGACGGGGAAACGGCGCCGTAATGCAATATCAGGCCGATGTCGCGGGAGAAGTGCTGGTGGCCCTGCAAAAACTGCGCGACCTTGGCGGGCATGAAGATCATTTCTCTTGGCCACTGCAACGCCAGATGCTCTATTTCGTGGAAGACAACATCGCCCGCAAGGACCACGGCATCTGGGAAATGCGGGGCGAGAAAAAGCACTTCACGCACTCCCGCGCACTGATGTGGGCCGCCATGGACTGCGGAGTACATGCAGTCGAAAAGTACGGCCTTGACGGGCCTGCGGAGCGATGGAAGAAACTGAGAGAACGCCTCAAGGCAGAAATACTCGAGCACGGCTACAACCAGTCCCTCGCTTCCTTCACCCAGACCTACGACAGCACTGAGGTCGATGCATCCCTGCTGGTACTTCCACACGTCGGGTTCATCAACTTCGAGGATCCCAAAATGCTCGGAACGGTCAATCTCCTGGAACAGGACCTCCTGAACACCGGGGGACTACTGTTACGCTACCGAACCGACGCATGCGCCGATGGTCTCGAACCCGGAGAATACCCGTTTCTTGCCTGTTCCTTCTGGCTCGTGGAACAGTACGCCCGAACGGGACGACTTATCGAAGCGACAGAGCTCATGGGACGACTCGTCCGCATGGGCGGGGATCTAGGCCTGCTCAGCGAGGAATACGACACCGTCACTGACCGGATGGCAGGAAACTACCCGCAGGCGTTCTCCCACCTGGCCCTCATCAGAGCGGCAGATGCGCTGAACTCTGTTGCCCGGGATCGAGACACGGATTAGGCGAGACGTCGCTTGGCAAGCAGACCAAATCAAGCAGCGGGAGCCTGCAGAATAAGGGTCACGTCTGCCGTGGGGTACGCCAAACCCGCTTGTAGAGGGGCAAGCAGAAGTGAGAATTGGACGGGCGATAGGACCTGAGGAAAGAGCAGGGCGAGTTGGGCCAAATGGAGAGCAGCGACTATGTAATAGGTCCCTGCCACCTGCCCCATCACATGGGCCACCATCGACCTGACCAGAGAGTCGTCAGGGCAGGCTCTTTGATCCATCAGCTCAACGAGAGCCCGCCGGTACTCCGGATGCCGCTGCACGGTCTCCTCCATTTTCCCCACGCAGATCAGCTGTTGTCTGGTCCAAGTGCGCTCCAAAGTTCCCACCTCCGCCGCATGGAGCCCGCCGGTTTCCATGGGTTCGAAGGATGGCAGGACAGAGGCTGACGGACCAGCATCCTGAGACATGGCCGGCAGAATATGCGCTGGAGCCGGAATACCAATATCGATCGTCATGATGGACGCCTCCTTAGTGCGTGGCGTGTGGGCCGAGGGAGCTCTTCTGAGGCCAAACTAGCCGGTCCCGCTTCAGGATCGGTTCGCGTTCTCTTAGCTCCTCAGTTTTGGGTGCGCAGAGAATGAAAGGTGACCTATGCCCTCGTCGAGGCCACTCCTGCACTGCATCCTTTGCGCCCGGCGCTGATACCCGAAGCTTGCCGTACACAGCCAACCCAACCAGCCGGCGCAGACCATGAAGCAGGCAGCTTTGGACGTTTCCGCGCAGGAACGGATCTGAAGAATAAATAAAGCCTTGGTGGAGGCTCAAAGTTCAGCTTCGAGTCCGGAACAAGGTATTGAAAGTCCCCTGATCCCCGGCCGGGAGCTCGGGTGCCGTCCCTCGCCGGAGGGCCGCTCACCCCCGCGGTTAAGGGAGGAGCGCAGCCGCCACCAGTGCATATGACATGTCAATACGCATCCGTGGGCGTGCTTTGGGCGCGCTGTCCGGAGGACGCCTGAGACCGCAACTGGCCCGCCCTGATGGAGAACGGCCAGCACGGGCGCCTCCACCCCGCAGGGCCTGTGACTGGGTTCCCGCCCGGGAGTAAGATTCCCGCATACTGGCGGAGTTATGCATGGATGTGCGTTGCTCACGTGGGGGTCCGGCCCGAGGGGATCGACGTCATGGCGTATACGAGCAGGGGTAAGTTGCCCATCATTTACGTGCGCGGCTTCGCCGGGGGAGGCTCGGGCATCAACACGGCCGTGGATGATCCCTTTTACGGCTTCAGCCAAGGATCGGTCCATGTAAGAGCCGACGGTCATGGAGAACCCCGGTTCCACCAGTTCGAATCACCCATGCTGCGCCTGATAACCGACCAGGAGTACAAAGTTCCGGTCTACGGCAACCAGCGGGCGTTCCTGCAGAAGGCCGAACGTGGTTCAATCGATTCTGCAACGGTCTGGATCCACCGGTTCTATGACGTTTCTGCTTCCACTTTCGCCGAGCATCCCGAAGAATTTTCCCTTGAGAACGCGGCACGGGACTTGTTCGCGCTGATCCAGCTCGTGATCGATAGGACCGGAGCGCCGAAGGTCTTCCTCGTCGCCCATTCGATGGGCGGGCTTGTCTGCCGGTCGGTGCTGCAGCGCATCATTCCCGAAGCGACGGCGGACGGCGGCGGAGTCGATCCGGCTGCCGGAGCCCGCTTTGTTTCCCGCGTCTTCACCTATGCCACACCGCATGGCGGAATCAGTTTCGCCCTCGGGTACGGGTTGCTTGAACGCATCCGGGACGCCACCGGATTTCAAGGCTCGAACATCTTCGGTCCAGACCGCATGTACGAATATTTAACGCCGGGGGCCGCTCCGGGGTCCGCGGCACCGGAGGACTTCGAGCCTGCCGCCATGCCCGCGGACGGGTTCCCGGTGGAGCGGCTGTTCTGCCTCGTGGGGTCGAACCCGGAAGACTACGACGTCGCCTATGGTCTGTCCTCCCGGGCTGTGGGCGCCCGTAGTGACGGGCTAGTTCAGGTTGAAGCAGCCGCTGTCCGGGACGCGCACCGGGCCGTCGTCCACCGCAGCCACAGCGGCAGATACGGCATCGTCAACTCCGAAGAGGGATATCAGAACCTGCAGCGCTTCCTCTTCGGCGACCTTCAGGTACGGATCGACCTAGTGGGGCTCACGGTGGCGCAGGGCGTGTCGGAGAAGGTCGAGTTCCAACTCGACGTCGGGTTGGCGGTCAGGGGCCTGCCGGTGCTCATGCACGAACAAAGCGCCGCCCATCACTGCCCCATCCTGATCGAACGGCATGCCCTGACGGACTCCATTGACACCCCGACACCGCTGTTCACCACTTTCCTTTCGTCGTCTGCCCCCCGCCCCGCCCGCGCCCAACACCGGGCCCGGCTGCGGTACGCGCTGAAACTGAGGCTGCTCTCGATCGAGGAAGAACGGGAAGGATTCCTCTTCGAGGATCACCTTGAACAAACCGAAGACTGGCAGGACACCTTGATTGTGGACATCGAGCCCGGCGACCGGGGACCCGTGCCGCAATGCTGGGCCACGTGGAACAGCACGATCTTCGGCGCGGTGCGGGACTGGATACCGGCCGAGCAGGAGAAAGTACTGGACCGCGCGGCCGCAAAGGACTACTGGTGCGGAGAGATTCCAGTTCCGTCCGTTGCACACCAGCTCCTGGGTGGACACGCGTGTCTGCGGCTGACCGTCACCCCACGCACCTGTCCCGACTGACCGCGGGCCTGCGTTCGGGCAGCCGAGGCAGCTTAGCGCCGGGGTGCGTCTGAAACTTCCTTCCGGGCCACGTCCGAAAACCTAGTGGTCAGGGCGGTGATGTCTCGGTCACGGGACCGAATAGAGGCGGCAATTGTCTCCGGGGATGCGGCGCTGACCATGCGGTAGGTCCAATCGAGCAGTATCCCGATTTCCTCGTTTACGGCCGGACATCATCGGGGGCGATGACCCTGGCACTTTACGTGGAGGACACCGCTGCCGGTAGCTTTCCTCGAAGTCGTTTCGTGCATCGGCTACCTCCTCCGGGGACGCCCCGGGATTCTGCAGGGCCGCGGTGTAGACCTGGGCTGAGATTTCGAACATCTGGGCGTCAGTGAGCGCAGCGGAATACGTTTCCAGCCGCTGGGTGCGCAGGAAATCCTCGCGGGCCGCCTGACCAGCCAGCTGGGCGGTGGTGACGGCAGCTCCGAGAGCGAACAGGTGCCACCTACCGCGGTGCCGGCTCACTAACCCACACGACTATGACCATTCATCCCCCGCTCGATCACTGCGGAGGGCATGTCCTCTAGCTGTAAGTTCTCACCGCTCATCCTCTTAAAATGAAGCCCTGCTGGTGGGAACGTCTTCAAAGTCATCTACCGCGACCGGCCGGAGCACGACGCTTACCTGGCCTCCCGAGCCCAGAGGCTAACCCTCAAGCAAAACGATTGACCGCGGTAGCTAGCAGTAAAGCGGCGATTGCTTCAAGCGTCACGGCCGCCTTCAGATACCGCGCTTTGTCTGCATTTTTATCGCGAGTCTTGGCGATTATATCGACGAGCACCTCGCTGCCTCAGGCGTGCTCACCGGTTCACCCTATTCCTAGGACAGGGGCACCTGGTCGGAGTCCTGGCACACCTGCCCGCGGCGGACCGTGGAGCTATTCCGATACACCAGCAACATGGCCCGCCAGGTTCGTTCCGGCGACCCTGGATGCGCGATGAGGGTCCGGAATAGAACGTCCGCCATTGTGGTTGACACGTCAAGTAGTTAGCAGGATCAGCACCTCAACAATCTAGTGATGGGTAGCGAATTATGAATGAACAGAAAATCATTGCAGTGGCCGGAGCGACCGGGTCCCAGGGAGGTGGCGTCGTCCGCGCCCTTCTGGCCGACCCGCAGAAGCGCTTCGCGGTTCGTGCCCTGACCCGTGACACCGGTTCTGCATCAGCGGAAGCCCTGCGCCAGCTTGGCGCGGATGTTGTCCGGGCGGACTTCGAGGATGAGCAGAGCGTCGTTGCAGCGCTGAACGGTGCATACGGGGCGTTCCTGGTAACCAACTTCTGGGCGCACGGTTCCGCACGCCGGGAACTTGACGAGACGGCCGTCCTCGCCCGTGCAGCCGCAGCGGCCGAGTTGGCGCATGTCGTCTGGTCAACCCTCGAGGACACCCGCAAACTGCTTCCCCTCGAGGATCCGCGCATGCCGGTGCTGCAGGATCATTACAACGTGCCGCACTTCGATGCCAAGGGCGAGGGAAACGCTCTCTTCGCCGACGCCGGAGTGCCGACCACGTACCTGAACACCACCTTCTACTTCCAGAACTTCATCGAGGCTCTGGCGCCCCGCCGGGGTGACGACGGCGTCCTCACGCTATCGCTTCCCCTCGAAGAAGGCCGGCTCCTTTCGGGGGTTGACGTTGCGGATATCGGCCGCGCTGCGTTCTCTATCTTCGCCGCCGACGGGGAGTACATCGGTAAGACCCTCAGCCTCGCAGGGGATCACCTCACCGGCGCCGAGTACGCCGGCCAGCTCGCCGAAGCCTTCGGCGAACCCGTCCGTTTCCAATCGGTGACCTACGATGCTTTCCGGGAACTCGGCTTCCCCGGGGCAGAGGAAATGGGCAACATGTTCCAGTACTACGGGGACTTCGACACCGAGTTCACCGGCGCCCGAGACCTGGAATGGCTTCGCCGGTTCATTCCTGGCCTAAAGGACTTCCGCACCTGGGCGGCAGAGAACGCGCAGGCGCTGAAGGTGGCATAGCCACCCGGCGCAGACAGTGATTAAGGGGGCATCACCAAGCCGGGTGATGCCCCCTTTACGGTGCCGTGAGTGTTCCTGGATTCCAAGTCACCTCAGGGACGCAAGGTGCGCTGCGAGGCTGCGCATTGCGTCTTCGAGGAGGCTCAGCTGCTCGGCACTAAGAGGGGTGACAAATATCTCGCGTATTGCGTGTAGATGCGGAGACGATGCTTTTCTGTAAAGATGCGCACCCTCCGCAGTCAACAAAATTTCAGCCCCACGGTGATCATCAGCCGCGGCCTGCCGACTGATCAGGCCGCGCCGCTCCATACGGCCAAGATGATGAGAGAGCCGGCTTCTTTCCCAACTGATGGTTTCCGCAAGCTGTGACGAACGCATGCCGTGCCCGGGCTGGTCGTGCAGTGCGACCATGACCGCGTAATCACCTGGCGACAGACCCGACTCCTCCTGAAGGCGCAGTGCGACCAACTGCTTCGCAGCCTCCGATGTCTCAATGAACGCCCGCCAAGCACGCAGTTCATCTGCCGTCGGAGAGCGACGACCGCTCTCAGCGGCCAAACCTTCGGGAACGCGGTCTGAGAATACTTCTGACATGTCAACTATCCTAGTCCCTGGGGTGACATAGCGGCTGCTTGACCATCGGGTACATTCTTCGATCGTCACTTCATCCGGTGTCTATGCGCGCGGTAAGGCGACACAGCGCCAGCCCTGCCCGGCAGCTGCGGATCCTCCGACCGCTCTGCCCCAACCGTTTCATCGTGATTTTGTGGACTTGGTCGTTGGTTCATGTCATCCCGATCCGGAGGGTTGCCGGGAGGCACCCATTGGCGTTGAAGGGGCGTTCTACAGCGAGGAATTCCGCCAGTTCCTGCTGCCCTACGGGGCCGTGCGGACCGCGGCGGACCCCAATGTCACCCTGCTCGGGTTCCTGCGCGCCACCCGCGGTGACCACCGCATCATGGGATGAGGAACTCTTCGTCGACCCGCACCGACTCGACAGGTATACCCAATAGGACAAGCGCGGATGGAGACTGCCGCTGTGGGCCGCTCCCGGCGTTTCTCAATCAGCCGTCCCCTGCATATGGCACCTCCGCGACGCAGGACGCGCGTCGGTCGCACCACGGTCGAATCCCGGCCGCTACGGCTGGCACGGGCTGGTGAGGCTGAGACGAAGGGTTTCTTATGAGCTCCCGCTAGGAGAGCGAACCGCGGTCACGAATCGCTCCGCCCGTGCCGGGAGCACGTTCGATGACGTGCGTCCCATGCGGATGAACCGTCAGTACCGATCACTCAGGGGTGGGAAGCTCCGGCCTGCTCCACGGCGGACCGAGGCGACTCCCATGAGGTGGCACTGTGAGTGAGACTTCGGTGCCAAGTTCAATTTGGGCCCATGCAGTAAGAGTTGCGGGTTCCACATTCATTTCGCTGCTCTTTTCGTCTCTTGCCACGACGTCGTGGACCGGGTTTATCGAAGGCGAGGGATTGGTGCTGAAGTCGATTACTTACGGTGCGCGTGCTCCGGGTCGGGCCGGCGGCGTGATGAATGCCGATCCACGGCTGGGGGTGTGCGCCAGCATGCATTCCCTCCGCCGGCCTGGTGCAGCACGCGGTTGGCAATGGCTGCGAGGGGTATCCTTCTGTGCCCATTGTCGAGGGTTTTTTCGGGTGTCGGTCAGTGGTCGTTGGGCTGTATTCCATCGGGGGCCCAGGGGTAGCCCGTTGCCAGGGGTGCACCGTCGTCGTGGCCCGAAAGCCATTCGACGGCAGCGTGGTGGTAGCGGTGAAAGCCTTTGTAATCGACAAGTTCGGGGTCCAGGGAAGCGAGGGCGCGGTGAATTCGTTTGGCCCAGTTGGGGGCATACTCCACCAGTTCAGCGAGGCTGACGAGGTAGGTGCGGACGGGAAACACGATGGCGTTGGAGCGGGGCAGCCGGTGAAGTGGCTGCAGTTCGATGCGCAAATACACTTTTTCTCCTGCGTTTTCGCTGGTGACTGTCGTCCGGTCCGGCGCCCATTCCGGGAGTGTTTCCACTGAAGTCTCGAGTCGCGGGTTGACGGTGAGGGACCAGTTGACCCGCCGGACGGGGTGGCCGGGCTTCATGCGGAGCAGGAACTTCAGAGCCCTGTCCAAGATGCCCATTTCGTGCAGCTTCGGTACCGGGCCGTGGAATTCAAAGAAGCTCATGCCGAGGTTGAACTTCAGTGAGTAATCGGCCCGCTGGGTGGTCATGCCCGCACCAATGACGAGCGTATTGTCCTTTTCCTCGAGAACGACGAATTCGCCCTGTGCTTGTCGGGTAGCGTACTTCATCGGGTCCATCGGCAAGGTGGCCGGGTCCCCGAACGTGAATGTATCGTCGATTCCGAGGAGCCGGTTCTGCCACCGCCACTCGTTTCCGTTTTTTGTAAGAGTGAAGTGTTCGGGGAAATCTCTGTTGTAGGACTCGAAGATGAGCTCGAGCAGATCCCATTGCGCTTCCATCATGTGCGGCAGTGCAAGGTAGTGGACGTCTGGCATGTCCCGCAGCATCTGGGCGCGGTGGGCGCACTCGGACACGTAGTGTTCATCAATATCGAACGCGGCCCGCAGAGCACCGTCTCCTGCCGGAACGTGTGGTTCCAGGTTCATGGAGTACATGTAATCGTCGTCCGGGAACGGGAAGGGCAGCCGTCGGACGCCCTCCGGCGAGTTCCGGAACTGGTAGTCACCTTCAGGGGTGTATGTTTCGTTGGCCTTGAATGCGGTGGATTCAGATCGTTTAGTCACGTGATTTTTCCTCAGGCGTTGATAACGAGTTTTGTGCAGGTGGCCCGCGATACGCAGGGCATGATGGTCTTGCAGGTTGCCCGGTCCGATTCGGACAGCCAGTCGTCGCGGTGATCGATGGTGCCGTCAAGTTCCAGGACTTCGGTCTCGCACTCCCCGCAGGCGCCTCCCCTGCAGAGGTAGGGGAGTTTGTGGCCCGCCTCCTCGACTGCTTCCAGCAGCGACTGCTCGGGAGAGACCTCAATAACTGCTCCGGAGCGTGCGAGGGTCACGGAGAAGGGATCGCCTGTGGATCCCAGGTCCTCGAACCTTTCGAAGTGGATGTTCGCGTCTGACCAGCCAAGGGTGTGGGCGGACTGGACTACGGCATCGATCATTCGCGTGGGCCCGCAAACGTAGGCGTGCGTACCGAGTGGCCGTCCTGCCAGGATGTCCATGGTGTCGAGCCGGGATTGGCTGTCATGGCCGTACAAAGTGACTCGCTCGCCGTAGCGCTCCTGAAGCTCATGGCCGAGCCCAGCATGCTCCGGGCCACGGACGGCCAGGTGCAGTTCGAACGAGCTTCCCTTGAGGCTTAGTTCTTCGAGCTGGGCAAAGACTGGGGTGATGCCCACGCCCCCTGCGATGAAGAGGTGGTGCCGTGCGTGTTTTGACACCGGGAAAAGGTTCGCGGGAATTCCTGCGAGGAGAATATCGCCCTCGCGGACGTTGGTGTGCATGGTCACCGAACCGCGCTTGCCGTCGTCAACCCTGCGGACAGCTATCTGGTACTCGCTTGTGTCGTAAGGCGAACTCATCAGTGAGTACGCGTTGCGCCTGGTGTCTCCATCGGCGGGGATCAGGACCGTGATGTGGCTGCCGCCTGAAAAAGGAGGGAGCCAGGACCCGTCGGCGGCGCAGAAGGTGTATCGGCTGATTTCCGGGGTCACTGGTTCGATCCGTTTGACCCGGAGCCGCAGGGCTCCGTGCTGGGACTCACTCATGTATCCAACTCCTCGTTCTCCGGCAGTTCACCGGGTACTTCGCTGTCTGCTTTCACTGCTTGGAAGGCTGCCAGCCTTCCGGAGTAGTGGTCGCGAACGATCAAATTCAGTTCGCAGCCGGGGCATCGAAACACCCGCCGGGCTACATTTTCGGAGTAGTGGCCGCAGTGCGCGCACCACACGCGCCGCACGAAGGAACCCGCATGCTCGCGCAGCACTTCGTCCCGGTTCATGCCGTATGAGGTGGCCACCTGCATCGAGGTCCCGATGAATCCCTCCGAGCCGGAGAGGTACAGCCGGGTCCCCATCTTTGCCGCAGCAAGGACGGCGTCGAGTCCGGTGACGGCTTCGGCGTTGCTTGGAAATACGAAGAGATCGTGCACCTGATATCCCTTGATGTCCGCCAGATAGTTCCGGCCGGTGAAGGACTCGATTGAATACAGAACAGTTGTTGCGGCGAGCTGTTCCGGGTTCATTTCTCCGAGCAGGCGCAGCAGTGGCTCTCCTCCGCTGCCCTGTGCGGCAGCGACGTGGTTGAGGCCGCTCGCCATGGGAGTCAGCTTGTCGTACACGGGACGGCTCTTGATTCCGGTGATCAGCATGGGTCTTGCCTCCTATCCTTGAACGCGGTCGACGGGGCGGTTGCCGGCCGGGGCCGGAACGGCGTCGGCCGCGGGAGCGTCACCCTTGAGGTGCGGCTTCTTCCACGCCATGTAGATCAGGCCGATTCCGACGACGGTGACGGCGGAAATCAGTACGACGTGGTTGGCGAACCAGCCGTCTTCCGGCGTCCGGGGCCAGGCCATGTTGACCATGCCGAGGACGCCCCAGACGAGGGCGGCGATGTTGACCGGGATGCCCCACACACCGAGTTGGAAGACTCCGTTGGGCTTCCAGCCGAGCAGGCGTGCCCGGAGCGAGGCAAGGACCACCATCTGGAAACCCATGTACATGCCCATGGCAGCGAAGGAGATGATCACGGTCAGGGCGTCGCTGGAGACCTTGGATCCGATGACGATAAGGGCCGGCACCAGCCCCGCCAGGAGCAGGGCGTATGGGGGTACGTGCCGTTTTTCACTGAAGGTGCTCAGGAGCTTGCTGGCCGGGAGGATGCCGTCGCGGGCCATGGAATAGGCCAGGCGTGAGGTGGCGGCCTGAAGGCTCAGCACGCACGAGAGGAAGGAGACGAGCACGATGGCGAGAACCACCTTGAAGCCGACAGGGCCGAAAGCCGAGAGGAGGACATTGCCCACCGGGTCCGTGTCGGCGCCGGAGATCACGGCGGCGAAGTCGGGAACCGCGAGGATCAGGGACAGGCAGACGAACATCGCTGCGAAGCCGCCGATGTAGATGGTCATCCTCATGGCCTTGGGGATGGTGCGGCCGGGGTTGGGGACCTCTTCCGCGACATCGCCGCAGGCTTCGAAACCGTAGTACTGGAAGATGCCGATCAGCCCGGCGGCGGCGAAGGCTACGAAATAGCTGCTGCCTTCCCCTGCGCCGAATGACTGGAAAAGGACGCCGAGGTCGTGCTGCCGGGCGGCGATCAGCAGCCACGTTCCCACTACCAGCGCGCCGCCGAGTTCTGCCAGGAGGCCGATCATCGCAACAGTGTTCAGCACCTTGGTTCCACCAAGGTTCAGGACTGTAGCAAGTGCTATGACCACGAGACCGCACAGGATCGTGGCTTCCACGCTGCTTTCCATGCCGACCAGGGTGCTCAGGAACGGACCTGCACCATAGGCGACGCTGGCGATGGTGGTCAGGAGTGCGACGAGGTAGACCCAGCCGTTCATCCACCCCCATTTTCGTCCCCAGAGCCTGCGCGACCAGGGATAAACGCCTCCGGCTACCGGGTATGCCGCCACAACCTCACCGAAGACTGTGGCGACCAGGAGCTGGCCGACACCGACGATGACGAGGGACCAGAACATCGGAGGCCCCGCAATACCAAGGGACGCTGCGAAGAGGGAGTAGATGGCCACTACCGGCGACAGGTAGGTAAACCCCAACGAGACGTTGCCCCAGAACGTCATCTCCCGCTCAAACTGCTTTTCGTACGAATAGCCAAGGCTCGCGAGGTGCCGGGCGTCTTCGTCGCCGTCGATCTCTTTCACCGGCTCCGCGATCTCTCCACGCATGGGACTCCTTCGAATGGGCCCTCGGGTTGAGTGTGATTAGGGCCACGTTCGTAAAACCCTACTTCCAAAGGTTTGGAAGGGCAATACCGGGTCCAGAATCGCTGCAAGTAGTTGAAAACTCGACCAAGCGCCCGTACGACCCGGTCTGTAAGTTATGTTTCCATTGGATTGCGCGCTTGAATGAACTAGACTCGGAGCCAGAGCAGGTCAGGACGGAGTGCTTTCCAGATGCGGGGCACGACGGATGGGCCTGGCCGCGGGACCGTCCTTCGGCGCCGGTTTAGAATTTGAGCTGGTCCCTATACGCATGGAGTCGCCTCTTGGCATCGAATACCGCATTTCAAGCTCAGGTCTATCGCTCCTTGCCTGAGACGGAGCGCTCTGAAGCGATTGTCAATCGTATTTCCAAAGCTATTGCACTGGGCCTGCTGAAGGTTGGCGAGCAGCTTCCACCTGAGACGGCTCTTTCGGAAATGTTCGGTGTAGCGCCGTCTACTCTCCGTGAAGCACTGGCGGACCTCCGGGATCAGGGGATTGTCACCACGCGTCGGGGACGCCACGGCGGAACATTCATCGTCAAGCAGCCCTTCACCTCGGCCGATGTTCTGAAGAAATGGTTCCAGGACACTTCAATCGCCGAGATTCGGGACGTCGGGGATGAGCATGCCGCTATTGCCGCTGCGACTGTGCGGCTGGCCTGCGAGCGGGCCGAGCCCCATGAAGTAAGCAGGCTCCTCGAACTTGCAACCTCCCTCGTCATGTCGGACAAACCGGAATTACGCGCACGCGCGGACAGCAGGTTCCATATCGAACTGGCGGTCCTGGCCCAATCTCCGAGGCTGATGAACGCAGAGATCAGGCTGCAGGCGGAAACAGTTCAGGCTTTGTGGGCGCCCGTAGCGTTGACCCGCGATCCTGAACGGGTGGCAGCAGAGCATCTCGCCTTGGCCCGCGCCATAGCGAACGACGCACCCGAAGACGCACAGCGGTTAGTGTTGCAGCACATCCGGCACGACGTCCACCACCTCGTGGACGCCAAATTGTCCCTCGGATACCCGACTTATCAGCAGGAGCGCCCATGACGACTTCTACCCCTGCGCTTCAGGCCGCGGCCGAAATCGCTGCATGGGTGAACGCTCTCGGTGTCGATGTTAACCACTTCGCGGCTCGGACGGCAACGCTGTGGTCGGGCCGCCGAAGTCCCCTCAGGATCTCCCCAAGCGACATCGCCAAGCTGGAGAGCTTGGCGAAGGAATTCCTTGAGACACACAGCTTCGTGGTGGGAGCGGGAGTCATTTTCTCCACCGAGGCCCTCAAGACCAGCGAAGGCGGCCTCGAGTGGTGGATTCAACGTCAGGACAGCGTCCAGAAGCTCGAATTCGATCTGACACCAGGAGGGGAGCGGTTCTACGACTACCAGAACATGCCGTTCTTCGCCGCCGCTGGCCGCACAGGCGAACAGACCGTGTGGGGACCATATGTCGATTACCTGGGACTGGATGAATATATCCTCACCCACTCTGCCCCCATCCAACTCGATGGAAAGTTCGCAGGCGTGGCCGGCTGCGACATACGAATCCGCCAGCTCGAAGAGATTCTCATGCCCGCACTGCGGGCCATTCCTGGAGACGCCGCGCTGCTCAATGCAAGCGGCCGCGTGGTCGTCGGGAACTCAGGTGCCTATCTGGTCGGTGAGAGAATACGCTTCACTCCAAGTGACAAAATGGTGGTTCCGATCGATGTGCCCCATCTGGGATTCTCACTGCTCAGCTGCCGCTAGCTCGACCAGGTCGGACTACTGGCCACACTGGTCCTCCACGCCAGCGCCCAGGACCCACCCCGACTCAGAAGTCCTGTCAGGGGATTCGCAACGCCACTCCGCCACCTCGGCGTTCCGGTCCTCGACCAGTTTTCTGCTGGGCAGTGAGCATGGCCAGTCGAGGCGGAAAAACAGCATGGCGCGCGGCATGTGGCTGCCGACAACACCGGCATAGTGCCCTAGGCCCAGGCCAATGAAAGTCCTACTGAATTCTCGATGCTGGCGGACCTGTTGCATCTGATCGGCCGCCAACAAGGGGCGCCGGTGCCGGTGCCGCAGCTGCGCATTCCCCTCGGGAATGCCTTGACGGTCGAGCGACGGTCTGGTCGCTGGCAGGTCCGACAGGCCTTGGTCACATCGTCGGTTTAACAGGCCACGGCTGTAAACGATTGGGTGGGTGGCCACGGTGGCGGATAGGGCGCTTATTCGGCGGTTGCATCTGACCAAGGGCGAATCGATGAGGTCGCCAGCGGCGCAGCTGGGTGTTTCTCATACACGCACAAACGGACTCGTGCCCTCGACACGACCGGAAGATGCGGCAGAATAACCAGCAGCATCAACGTGGCTCACTTTCAATCCGCGAAACGGCTCACTTTTCGACCAGCGCTGACAAAGGATGATCCTCCAGCGGGAACACGCCATCGCGGCGGGGAGAGCGGCCGATCATGGGTGTCTGGTTGATCCGGGAGAGGGATGAGAATGGCTTTATCGCCGTGTCCACCTTTGGACGGTGAACCACGAGGACCGTGTGCTCGGAGGGGAAGGAATCGACGATGAGGCTACTGCTGACATCTGGAGGCGTCACCAATGCGTCGATTCGCGGGATGCTGGTGGA
The DNA here is from genome assembly GCF_058269255.1 of Arthrobacter sp. TJ-217. Lineage (NCBI taxonomy): Bacteria > Bacillati > Actinomycetota > Actinomycetes > Micrococcales > Micrococcaceae > Arthrobacter > Arthrobacter sp. TJ-217. Next base: position 391,873 of record NZ_JBZCNJ010000004.1, on the reverse strand, counting down.
GATGCTCGGCAAGCCGATCGAGGACTGCAAGGCCTTATTCATTCCGACCGCCCAATGGAGACATCCCATGTGCTCACCGCAGACGGTGTGGATGACACTGGCCGGCCCCGGGCCCGGCCGGCAGGGTTTGCCCGAGCTGGGCTGGAAGTCGGTGGGCGTTTTGGAGTTGACGGCGTTGCCAAGCATCGCAAAAAGCCGCTGGCTGCCCTGGGTGCTGGAAGCAGATGTTCTCCTGGTGGATGGGGGAGAGGCAATTTACCTCGCGCATTGGATGCGGCAATCGGGTCTGGCAGATCTGCTGCCGTCCCTCACGGACACCGTCTGGGTCGGTGTGAGCGCTGGGAGCATGGTGATGACTCCGCGAATCGGCGCGCAATTTCTGGACTGGAACCCCCGCGGGGGCGACGAAGCGCTCGGCGTGGTGGAGTTTTCGATCTTCCCTCACCTGGATTATCCGGGGTGGTCCGCGAACACGTCCGAGAGCGCGCGTCGGTGGGCCATGGATATTCGTGGACCGGCCTATGCGATCGACGACCAAACGGTGATCTCCGTCGTGGATGGCACCGTGAAAATCATCTCCGAAGGGCACTGGCTACAGTTCAATTCCGAAAGCGAGCAGAAGCGCTGAGCATCATGTGCTGACCTGAAGCGCGGTGTGCACAGGGTCCAGACCCTGGGTCGCGGACTGGGCCGTACCGGTGCCGGACTGGTTCGGATTCGGGATGTTTTCGGGGGAGCGGCGGAATTCCAGGGCCTGGAGTCCGGTTTGAGTCCACTTCGGGCACATGTTTCCCCTAGTCAGGGGCTCGTTTGCTCTCTGGCTGTGGACAATCCGGCGCAGTGTGCGGTCCGGGGTGCCGGATCTCGTGGCTGGGTCGGAGTTTTCTGGGGCTGGGGTGCCTCCTTTATGTCGCGGAGCCCGGTTTGGGCTTCCTACTACTTCATGGGGGAGCGGCCGGTTAGCGGTATGACTGTGGTGAGAGTTTTTGACCTGCGGCTCGGAAGGAACATCGGGCCCCATAAGGATCGTGACCTCGACCGAGCCTGCCGTCGCCGTCAGCGCTCCCGTGGTTGTGGCCGGGTTCGTCATCGAGGGGGCGCCTTCCTCGAGGTTCATCTTGTGCCCCAGGCATACAGGCACTTCACGGTCCGACTACGGCGCCAACGCGAACGAGCTCGATGCAGTTTCTGTACAACGCAGGACAGAGCAACCGGTCATGCCCGCGATCGTACCCCTGAATTTAGATAGGGAGTCTTGCATTCGACCAGGGTTGAGGAGCGCGCGCATGTGGAGTCCTCAGCGGGCGCTCTTGCTGGCGGGTCTAACGCGGCAGCGGGGTGTTTCTCGCGGGGGTGATGGTGAATCGTCCTTAGCTCAGCGACGAATAGAGGTGCACGGTTCGGGCCTATATCGATGCTGTGGATTCCGGGGCGGGCTCGGTGACCCGGGCGTAGGATCGGGTGCAGCCGACACGGCCGTCGGGTATGGGTTTCCGGTGCTGCCCCACGTCGAAGCCGCAGCACAGCTTAGGGGAGGTATACCGTGGTTGGTCGAAGAATGAGGCCCGCGGCATGGCAGACGGCTGCCGGTGCGGCGGCGATCATCGCCGGTGTGCTGGTCTTTCTGCCCGGCATCGACCGGTACAACACCGCGACCTATGGGACAGCGGGCGGGGATTTGTCGCAGGCCTTGGTCCTGCTGGGTGCAGCGGCCGTCCTGCTCGTGCCTGGGGGAGCGCTGCTGGTCATGGGATCGATCCGCCGCCGTGCTGAGATGAACCACCCACGCACCTACGCAAACAAGCATGAGGACCATAGCGTCCGGTCGGAGGACCGGCCGACGAACCCGAATGACACCTCTCTGTGCGGGTATCAGGAAGGGACCTGGTAGTCCGGCGCCGGGTGAAATTGCGTTTAGCGCCGACCGTCTCTGGCGATATGTGAGCCAATGGTTGAGCTCAGAGAGCATCGAATCGTTGGTTGTCTGCGCGGTGAGGACCACTGTCAGTACCCGCGCCTGTCGATGGCGAGCGGTTCACGGTCACGGCATTCCGAGTAGAGGAGTGGGTGCGCGAGAGGATCCTTCACCGCCACACCTTGAGCCGGATAGTTCCGCGGTTTCGTCCTTGAGGGGATCGACAGCCTAGTCCGGTGTCCGGTGAAGGACGAAGATCCCACCGTATGCGGGCCGGTCGGATCGTTGCTTGTCGCTGTCGGTGTATTCGCTCAGCACGGCGTGGACCCGGGTGATGAGGTCCTCGGCGTCCTCTGCGGAGAGGTGCAGGACAAAGCGCGAGAGGCTCGTGAGTGCGTCCGGCCCCGCTTCGGTCAGTTCTTCCCGGAACGCCTCGACCGGTGCCAGGGGCCCGTCCGGACCGGCGTCACCCAGGGCGGTATCCAGATTCCAGGACCGCCCCGTGGATCGGTACGGCTTTTCAAGTGCGCCGCTGCTTCCGGTGCGGACCTCGGCTGGTTCGAGGAACCCGGTCGAGAGCAGTTGCCGGACGTGATAGAGCATTGTTCCAGGATCCTGGCCCAGTCGGTCGGCAAGCTGCTTGTTGGTCAGTTCGTGACGCCCGCACAGGCGCAGGATTCTCAGGCGCAGCGGATGGGCCAGCGCCTTGATTTCCCGGGCCGTTGCGGCCGGCTTCCTTATGCGGTTCGCCTGCCCGTCCGTTTCTGCCGGTGCTGTGTCGGTCATGGGCCCATCCTACAATCCGATGTACTGGAATCTATCACCTTGAACTTTATCAATCGGTGTGGAATGGTCCATGCATGAGTTCTCATGCAGCGCAGGCGGACAAGACGGGGCGGGCGCCGCTGGGCGCCTCCTACTGGAAGCTGTGGACATCCTCGGGGCTGTCCAACCTCGCCGACGGAGTCTTCAAGATCGCGCTGCCGCTGCTGGCCATCCAGCTCACCCAGTCGCCTGTCCTGATTGCCGGGCTCAGTGTCGCAGCGACACTTCCCTGGCTTCTGTTCACCCTGACCGCCGGAGCGCTGGCCGACCGGCTGGACCGGCGCAGGCTCATGGTGTGGGCCAACCTTGGCCGCGCCTTGGTCCCGGCCCTGCTGGTGGGCGCCATTTTGCTCGATGGGGGGTCCCTCTGGGCCCTTTACGTTGTCGCGCTGATGGTGGGTGTGGCCGAAACGCTCTATGACACCTCCGCCCAGTCGATCATGCCCCAGGTGGTGCACAGGGATCAGCTCTCGCGCGCCAACGGCCGGCTCTACGGGGTCGAGCTCATCGCCAACCAGTTCATTGGGCCACCACTGGGCGGGCTGCTGGTGGCACTCGGCGTCGTTGCCGGTTTCGCCGTGCCGGCGGCACTGTGGCTTGTGGCCGCCGGTGGCCTGCTCCTGATCCGGGGATCTTTCCGCACAGATCGTGAGCAAAGGACGACACTGCGGTTCGACATCGGCGAAGGGCTGCGGTTCCTTCTGAACCACAGGATCCTTCGCACCCTCGCGGTGATGACCGGAGTGTTCAACTTCGCCTCCAGCGCCGCCTTCGCTGTCCTGGTGCTGTTCGCCGTCGGCCCGGCTTCACCGATGGGGCTGTCCACAACGGGCTTCGGCCTGCTCTTGACCACCTCGGCCCTGGGCGCGTTCGCCGGCTCGTTCATCGCCGAACGGGTGGAGGCCAGGCTCGGCAGGTCGGCATCGCTGACGCTGACAATCTTTGGGGTCGCCTTGTTCGTCGGTGCGCCCGCCATCACGGACAACCCCTATGTCCTTGGACCAGTCTTCTTCGTAGGAGGCATGCTGATCGTGCTGTGGAACGTCATCACCGTGTCCCTGCGCCAACGCATCACGCCCAACCGCCTGCTCGGGAGAGTCAACAGCGCCTACCGCCTGCTGGCCTGGGGCACCATGCCGCTCGGAGCTGCCGCCGCCGGCCTGCTGGCCCAGTGGCTTGGCCTGCAGGCCATGTTCGCCATTATGGGAATGCTGACCCTGGCACTGCTGGGATTGATGCCCACCCTCACGAACAAGGCAATCATCGCCGCTGACCTCCAGGCATAAGCCGTCACGGACCTTTCCCGACCGCCCTCTGGAATGTCGGCTTTCCGAAGTCCACTACGGAGCCCACCCGTAGGCGACCGGAAATTTGCACCTCATACGTGCGTTAGGTGGTCGCGGGGGAGTGTTGCGTCAAGTACACCTGATGCAACATCGGGGCAGGCTCACGCTACTTTGCGTAGGTGTGCCGGTGGTGCGACTATCGGACCGGGAGCAGCGCTGGGGTCAGACGGAGAGGACTGTGCGGTCGAATGTCTTCCCAAGCCAGGTGAGAATGCCCTCCATGCTCTCGGGGTCCAGTGGCGATCCGGCTTCGTTGTATCCGCTCAATGGTGAGGCGGTGACGTCGGCTTGGTCACGGGTGTCTCTTTTGAATACGTGATTCGCGTTTGGTGGGAATGCGAAGGTCACATTTGGCATGGACGCGGCGGCTTCCTGGAGCGGTTCACCGTCCGCATGGACATCGACCTGGATGTCGTGCCCGCCGATGAGAACCAGCGTGGGAATCCGTACCCTGCTCAAAGGGCCGCATGCTGACTCGACCAACAGCTCGCGCGCGAAGGGCAGGTTTACCGGGGCCTCGAAGCCGCCGAGGAGCGTCTTGATGCTGCCCGGCAAAGCGGGGTCGGGATTCATCGGCTCTCCGGAAGCGTAGCGCGCGGCAGCTTCCTCGATCATGGGAAGGAACTCGTCGTTGCCGGGGATCTGGGCGAGTTGATGAGCCAGTTGAGATAGCAGGACTCGTCCTATCGGGCGGCCTGGGGGCGCGGCGAGCACAAGCCCGGCGAAGGGGACTAGCTGGGTGCCGGTGGCGTAACGGAGTACGTGGAGCGTCCCCTCGCTATGGCCCAGCCCGACGATGCGTGAGGAATCGATCATGTCCAGCCCGGTTAGCACCTGAACGGCCGCGACCAGTTCATCCAGGTGAGACTGCATGCTGATCTTCCCGAGAAGCTTCGTGACGTTTTCCACTGCATGGGGACCGGAGGCCCGCTTGTCGTAGCGCAGAGAGGCAATGCCTGCCTGGGCGAGTGCCTCCGCGATGAGCCGCCCGCTGCCATGGCTGCCGGGAACCATCGGTGAACACCAATCCCGGTCAGTTGGCCCGGACCCTGCCACCAAAATCACCGCCGGAAACGGCCCGTCACCGTCAGGCCGGACGACCGTTCCCTCCATGGTGATGCCATCGAGCTGCCACGACACATCAAAAGAATCCGTCACCCGCTCAGTCCCACAACCACCAATCACCGGGCCGCCGCCGCGTTGATGAGGTCCACAACCACCCGCGGATTCTCAACGCTGAGGAAGAGGCGCTGAAAGCGAGGAGATGTTGTTTGGATAACGATGGCGGTTCTCCCGCCGGCGACGTTCCAGTAGTGTCGCTGGCCGTCCTTACGCCAGGTGCCGACCCATTTACGGCCGGGTATACCCAAGCCAGGGCTACGCACTCCCTTGTATTCCTCTGTGATTCCCGGGTCATGTGTCGCTCCACGTACCTGATCGAAGGGCACTTCGATACGCCGAACGAAGCCCCAGACCTTATCGAGTCCCCGTGGTTCTACTACAAGGACCTTGCGGATGTCGTCGATTGAGACCTTATTCATGAGGTTCCTCCGTTCAGGCCGGCTCGCACCAGCAATCGCGTTCCAAGCTCCAGGGCCGCGTCATCGCCCCACGCCCCGGTGGTCTGGGCGCAGAGAGCACGTACTTCTTTGTCTCGTGCCGCCAGTTCTACCAGTGCAACCAGCAAGAGTCCGCACTGGCCCTCGACATCAGCCATGGATGTACGCAGGCACTCGACAAAAATGCCGCGCTTGCTGCCAAAGGCCGCGTACAAACTCGCTCGATGCACACCAGTGGCCTGCACCAGCCGATCCATTGAACAGCCCTCATATCCCTCGGCGGCGAACAACCTCGCCGCCGCGGCAATGGCGGACCCGATATCAAACTCTCGCGGGCGTCCCATGGTTAAAGAATAACCGTTCAAGAACGACCGGTCAAGAACTGCCGGTTGAAGATATCTGGAACGGGGTCGTGTCACGGGAATCACGGGGTCCTGGCCCCTACTTCTCACCTACCGAGCAGGAGGGGAGCTGTCTGGCGTACACGTCTACAGCGGGCGCCGTGTCTACTCCAGCTACTTCCGTGATTCCGACGATGACTCGTCCGCGTCGCGGGGATCTCCTCAACAAGGCCTACCTGAACCAGGGGGAGGGCAGGTATGGATGGCTTGGCGGTTTCATGCCCGCTCGGTCGACCGCGCCGCCGTGGTGAAAAGCACCCAACGTCCGGTTCCTGCGCTACCGGGTGAAGTTCCACCTCGAAGAGTGAGGCTGCAGGACACAGAAACGACAGAGGGGCCGTCCGGCGCGGACGGCCCCTCTTGTGCAGATCTCGGGCGGCTTCGCGGTCCCGGTGCTAAGCGTGGATGTTCTCGTTGGCGGCCAGCAGGCACGCGGTGTTCGCCAGGCGCTCCCACTGCTCGCGGTTCTCGTCCTGGCTAAGGGAGGCCATGTTGTCCTCGGTGTCGTAGTCACGCCGTCGATGATGAGCTCGTAGTCGTTGTCCGGGCTCAGGACGTGCTGGGTGTTCGAGTAGTGCTTGATCTCGCTGTGCACGGCGAAGCGGATCATTCCGGCATAGTGCTTGCGGCGCACCTCGCCGAGGTTCGGCAGCTCATATTCACGCCTGAACTGGTCGCACGGCAGAGCAGTGCCCGCATCCCGTAGGACCAACGAAACCACTCAATTATCGGATCCTCAGGCGCTGGCCGAGCGGAGTGACAACTCCCGGTGGCCTTGCCCGCCTCGCCGGAGTGGAGCCATGAATGCAAAGCCCGGCCGGTCAAGTCATCGGTTGCCAAATCGACCTACCGACGTTCGGCGAAGTGGTCCCACATGTCGGCAGGTGCACAGTCATGACTCCTACCTGTCATAGGTAGGTGGTCGGCGATTTCGAGGACGATGACGGCATCTTCTCGTCCAGGGGGTCTTTCGCTAGTTGATGGGCGTGAAGGGCTTTTGCTCGCTCAGCACGGCGATGGCGTTATTGGCGGCGAGTATGGCCATCGCCGTTCGTGTTTCGATGGTGGCTGAACCGAGGTGAGGCACGAGTACCACGTTGTCCAGCTTGAGTAGTCCGGGATGAACAGCTGGTTCGTGTTCGAAGACGTCGAGGCCTGCCCCTGCAATGTGTCCTTCCTGCAGGGCGGCGACGAGAGCTGCTTCGTCAACGATCGGCCCGCGCGCGGTATTAATGAGGTAAGCCGAATCCCTCATTTCTGTCAGTTGATCGGCCCCGATGAGATGGTGGGTAGCCGGCCCATAGGGACAGTGAAGGGAGACGATGTCGGAGGTCGCCAGCAACTCATCGAACCCGACTCGTCGGGCGCCCAGTTCGGCACCGACTTCGGAGGTGATTGCACTGCGTGATTGGTAGAAAATGTCCATGCCGAAGGCTTTGGCCCGGCGTGCGGTCGCCTGACCAATACCGCCCATGCCGATGATGCCGAGGGTTTTCCCTTGCAGGCCGCTGCCGAGCAGGAAGAACATACCCCATTTCCAGTCCTGACCGGAGCGGAGGAGCCGTTCGCCCTCGCCTAGCCGGCGGGTTGCAGAGAGGATCAGGCCAAGCGCAATGTCGGCAGTGGCTTCCGTGAGGACGCCGGGGGTGTTGGTCGCTATAACTCCTCGACCGGTGCAGGCGGGCACATCGATATTGTCGTAGCCCACGGCGACGTTCGCAACGACCTTGAGTTGCGGTCCAGCGGCGTCGAGAAGCTCTGCGTCGATGCGTTCAGTAAGCAGACTCACCACGGCGTCAGCCCCCACCACCCGAATCAGGAGTTCTTCCCGGCTAATTGACTCAGAGGCCGTCCATGCATCAACTTCATGCTCAACCCGCAGCTTTTCGAGTGCGACTTCGGGTATGTGACCCGTGACGACGATCCGACTCATGCGGTCCCGATCCATGTGCGCAGGCGGCCGAGACCGTCCCTGATGTCAGCGACGTCGATGCCCGAGTACGCCAACCGGATGTATTGCCGGTCCTCCCCGCGTTGACGGCGACCGAAGTGCTCCCGTGTACAGAAGGAAACACCTGTCGAATGCAGGGCTGCGGAAGCGAACTCGCCCACTGCAGCGTACCCCATGCGCTCCATGACGTCGGTGACGTCAGGGAAGAGGTAGAACGTCGACTGCGGAACGGCAACGTGCATGCCGGGAATGCCATTCACAAGTTCACACGTGGTATCCCGACGCTGACGCAAGATATCGAGCAACTGCTGTACCGGTTCCTGGGTGCCGCGGAGCGCCTCGATGCCGGCCCACTGCACGTAGTGCGTCGTGCACGATTCATCGTTGGTGTTGAGGGTGCTGAGGATTCCGGCAATTTCGATCGGGGCGACGGCGCAGCCCAAACGGGATCCGGTCATGGCGAATTTCTTGCTGAAGGTATAGAGGATGACGGTACGCTCCAGCATGCCGGGGAGCGACGCGATCGAGCTCGAAACACCCTCGTAGCGCGTCTCGAAGTACGCCTCATCGGAAAGCACCCAAAGGTCGTGCTCCTGAGCGAGGCGCGCGATTGCCTCCCGCTCAGAATCCGAGGATTCAGCTGAGATGGGGTTCTGCAGGTCGTTGTAGATGATGGCCACGGTGTTTGGGGTGATCGATGCTCTGACCTGGTCGAGATCGATGGCGAAGCCCTCACTCGTGGGCAGGTACCGGTACGGCGTCGCTGTGCCTCCCAGATACTCGATCTGGGATTCATAAATTGGGAAACCGGGGTTCGGGTAGAGCACTTCCTGACCCGGGTTCATGACGGCCTGCAGGAACTTGGTGATGACAGGTTTGCCGCCGGTCATCACCACGACGTTGTCAGGGGAGAACTTGATACCCCGACGAGCACCGACATCATCGGCGAGGGCCTCGCGCAGCTGTGGAATGCCGGGGCCCGGGCAATAGCCTGTGTAACCGTCTTTGATAGCCCGATTCATCGCTTCCACGATATGGGGAGCCGTCGGGATGTTGATGTCACCGAGGTGGAAGGGATACACGGTGTTCCCCTCAGCCTTCCAGAGAGCCGCGGCCTGGGCGACGCTGAAGGCAGTTTCGGTGCCTAGACGGTCGAGCCGGTGCGCGAGTTGCTGCATGCTGTTCAACTCCTCATCGATAGTTTGTCAGATCTTTGCGGTCATCGTTGGTGCTGTGTGTTTGAAGATACTCCTCCGAAGTTGCTGGAGAGGGGGGAGGCGCCGTGATCGGTACGGTCGTCAGCATTTGCTGTGGTCGGCAGCTCGCCTTAAGACGAACGAATGGGCGTCCCGGAGAGGTTTGGTGGTCCTGACCGGGGCGGTGTCCGAGCGCCATGTGGTGCCCCCGGATTATTACCGCAGCAGGCAATCGGCGCCGGACCGGGGGTCCGACGCCGATTTTATTGGTCCTTGGCAGCGCGTCGTTAGTGGGCATACCCGGCGGCTGCTTCGGTGAGGGTTTTGCCCTTGGTTTCCGGTGCGAGCCACTGGGACAGGTCGGCACCGGCAACGGCGACTGCGGCGGCGATCAGCACGGTGGGACCGGCCCCGAGCCTCTCAATCGACATGGGCAGCAGGAAGGTGCCGATACTTGCTCCGACCCAGCTGACGGCGGCTGCGAAACCTGTTCCAATTCCTCGGATCTCGGTGGGGAGCACCTCACCCCTTGTAGGTGAGTTTGCGCAGTGCCAGCTCGGCTGGTCCGTGCAGGCCGCGGCGCTCCATGGCAACGGCGAGGACAACGGTGGCCGCCCAGACCGCGACGGCGTAGGCGAGGACGGACCAGCTGGAGAGCTGGGCGCCGAGGCCTAGTCCCCAAGCAGCGAGTACCGGACCCCATGCGAGGGATTGGACGAGGTATCCGCTCATGGAGCGCCGGCCAAGGGCGGAGACCCAGCGGACGGGGCCGCTGGCTGGTGCGGACCTCCGGGACACGCGGTGCGCGATGAGGCCGAACAGTGCGGCGTAGCCGATGCCGGTGAAGGTTCCTGCAAAGAGGCTGATGTGTAGGACGACGGCGTCGGGGGCGATATCGATGACGCCGGTGTGCTGAAGCGCCAGGGCGGCGCCCGTCGCCCAGCCGGCGGCGATGCCTCCTACGGCCAGCCGCCGCAGGAGCACAAGGTGTTCACCGGGGTTGTCCAGGATCCGATGCCGTGAGGCAAGCACGCCCATAAGGAACGCCGCCGGCAGCGAAACGCCCGCAAGGCTGCCAATCAGGACGGCGATCCAGGCGGGGAACCGTTCGAGCACCGAGATCAGGTAGTTCGGTTCAGCGATGCTGAGAAGCTGCACGTCTTGGGGATTGGTTGCTGGCTGCCCGGTGGTGACCGTGGACGCCAGCGCGCCCACGAGCCCCAAGACGGCGGTGAGTGCCAGCAGCACGCCGATCCAGATCTTCAAGGTGCGGTCCGTTCGGTTGAAGAACAGCGGAACCATGATCAGCCCGATCAGGCCGTACGACCCGATGATGTCTCCTTGCCACAGCAGGGCCGCGTGCACGGCGCCGAAGGCTATCATCCACCAGTGGCGCCGGCGCAGGAGGCGCCTGGCATCGGCGGGGCTGGTGCCTTTGGCGGTCTGGCGGGCATACATCTGCCCGATCCCGTAGGCGAACAGAAATCCGAACATGGTGTAGACGCGGGCATCGACCGCCATCAGGGTGAACCCCTGGGCGAGGCGATCCGCCAGGTTACCGATGACGGGGTGGATGCCTATGGTCCCGATGGGCGCGGTGTAGAGGAAGTAGGGGGCGTGTGCCAGGGCGATGAGCAGCAGCATGACGCCACGTGCGAGGTCGGGCGCCAGAGACCTTTCCTTTAGCGGAGTGGGGCGCACCGTGACCAGCGTTTGATGCCCCTGCTCCTCACCTCCGGAATCCCGTGCAGTCTGATCGAACCGATTCGTCATGTTAGTTCCTTCATATGGGATTTATTGATGGGCACCGGTCGACTCGCCAGTCCCTCGAGCAACCAGTGGTTTCGCGTCGGAGCACGCGGCCGATGCTTCCCAACGCGGCCGCAATTCCAAGCGGAATGCTTGGCCGGAGAGGTAGCGGGATGGGAGGTGCGTAAGCGTCGAAGCGTTCCGTCAGAGGAGGCACCGCCAGTACCGGTTGCAATAACTGCGGGACATTCAGGCGGACGCCAACGACCAGGACGGTCAGCGCCACGACTCCACTCCACTGGGGGAGGCCGTGTGGGGGAAGCTTGTGGCGTCCACCACGCGTGCACGAATTCGAGTAGAAACCATGTTCTTACCACCGAGTCAAACTTCAGATGCTTCGGCGTTGCCGGCAGGCCTGCCGCGGGCGACAATTACTGCCGGCACGCCACCCGAGCACCGGCATCACAGGGTGGAGGGGCCCAGGATGCGGGTCCGGCCCTCGCCCCGAGGCGCGCTGCACAGGATCCTTCTCCAATGGGCTTTCTCACGCCCACGGGGACAACAGGATCCACTCAGCCGGTTGCACACCGCCTCATCACCAACATGTGAAGCTCAGCACGGGTGTGCAACCTCGTGAACCGACGGCTGCGGAGCGGCGCCGCTCCAATACCTGTCTTAGGCGTGCTCTTGTTTGTGTTCAGCGGCAGGGAGGGCGCTGAGTCCCATGTCGGCGATTGCGAGCAGTTCGGTGGTGGTTCCTCCATCGCGCGCGCGTGCTGCCATGCCGTTGTGAACAGCCATGATGTAGTTGGCAATTTGCTCGGGGTCAGACCCTTCGGGGACTTCGCCCTCGTCGATGCCTTGGGCGACGCGCTCCGCGATGCGACGCCGGAGTACTTCCCTGTGCTCAGCCAGGCGGGGTTCGAGCGCGAGGAAACAGCCCGGAGGTGTGTCTTGGCTGGTGTGGGAGAAGGCGCTGAGGTGAAGCATCTCGGTGAGGCTTTCGCGGAGCGTCGGCAAGGACAAAGCTTTTTCGGACTGCCGACGCACGCCGGCGAAGTACCAGGCCGCGGCAGCCTCAAAGAGTTGATCCTTGTCGCCGAACGCGGCGTAGAGGCTTGGCGGGGTGATGCCGATGGCTTCGGTCAGTTTCGCCACGGTCGTTCCCTCGTACCCATTCCGCCAGAAGTGCTCCATCGCGACAATCAGCGCCGCATCACGGTCGAATGTTCTCGGTCTGCCTGCCATAGAGCCATTATATAGTGGCCGCTAGGAAATGTGCTACGTTCTGTATGGATTTACTAGCGCCCACTACAGAAAGAAGTGTTTCCATGCAGATCAAGGGTTCAACAGTGCTCATCACGGGCGCCAATAGGGGGATCGGCGCCGAGTTCGTCCGTCAGCTCAAGGCCCGCGGAGCGGGCAAAATTTACGCGACCGCCCGCGATACAGACTCCATCCAGCTCCATGGTGGAGTCGAGGGTGTCGAAGTTCTCGAGCTGGATATCACCGACGACGATCAGATCAAGGCAGTGGCCGCACTGGCGGTCGATATCGACCTGTTGATCAATAACGCAGGCGTGGCGTCGGGGGCCGATCTCCTGGCCGGGGACCTCGAAGTGATCCGGCGGGAGTTTGAGATCAACTTCTTCGGCGCCCTGAAAATGACACGGGCCTTCGCTCCGGTTCTCGGAGCCAACGGTGGAGGCGCCGTGCTTAACGTATTGTCAGCGGCCGCGTGGTTCAGCGCTCCGGGAGCAACGTCCTACGCGGCGTCGAAAGCTGCTGCGTGGAGCCTGACCGATGCCACGCGTGTTCAGTTGGCCGCGCAAGGCACCGAGGTACTCGGTCTGCATATGGCCCTGGTCGACACTGACATGACAGCCGGGATCGATGTGCCAAAGGCCCACCCCGCCGATGTTGTCGCCGCAGCTCTGGATGGCATCGAGCAGTCCAAAACAGAGGTACTCGCCGACCCGATCACGGTCGGGCTTAAGTCCGGTCTCCACCTTGATCCCGCCGCACGGTACGGAACCCGGCCCAACCCCTAATCCCGGCTCTGACTGCACTGAAACGGTGACCGTGGAACTCATCCGGCATACGATTCCGACGGTGAAAGCGCCCTCAGAGAGTTCCGAGCAGGACCCTCGCCGGTCTGAAGTTCCGGGCCCGCCCGAAACTCGGGGAACCCCAGAGTAGAAGTGAGAGCCTTCAACACATCGGTTGCGTCTACTGAATCGCACGTATTGAAGGCTCTCACCGCTCAGTGGACGGTCGGTGTGCCGATGTCGCTTTTGCCGGTGGCTATCTGCAAAGGCGCATCCTGCAGGGTGATGCGAAGGAGTGCATACCGCTATGTGGCTGGGATGGGCCCGCGGCAGCAAGCGGGGAGTGGTGCGTTTGAGCATCCTTGGGTTCTTGCGGTGATTGCAACGAGGAGCTTGGAGTCGCGGAATCTGGACAGGTAGGGCAGGCCCAGTAATTCGTGCTGCGGTACTCGAACGACCACTGCGCCCGGCGTGGCCCCAATTACTGGGGTATACGCTAGGCGCAACTCCTGAAAACGGGAAAGCCGCCGAACGCTGCTCTCAAGCGAGAGCGCCTCGGTCGATCGAGGGAATATCGATGAAAGCGCTTGTTTACCACGGTCCGGGGCAGAAGGCTTGGGAAGATGTACCCGATCCCAGGATTCAGAAACCCACCGACGTCATCGTCAAGATCGAAACCACAACCATCTGTGGCACCGACCTGCACATCCTCAAAGGCGACGTGCCAGCAGTCGAACCCGGCCGCATCCTCGGACACGAGGGCGTCGGCACAATCACTGAGATCGGCTCCGCGGTTACCGGCCTCGCAATCGGCGACCGCGTCATCATCTCCTGCATCTCAGCGTGCGGGCATTGCGACTATTGCAAGCAGGGAGTGTTCTCGCATTGTCTCGGTGATGAGGGTACTTCGGGGATCGGATGGATTCTTGGGCATCTCATCGATGGAACCCAGGCCGACTTCGTGCGTGTCCCGTACGCAGAAACGTCCGTCTATAAGATTCCGGCCAGTGTCAGTCCGCAGGAAGGAACGTTGCTTTCCGACATCCTGCCCACCGGCCACGAAATCGGGGTGCGGTACGGAGCAGTCAAGCCAGGCGATGTCGTCGCAGTGATCGGTGCCGGTCCTGTTGGGCTCGCCGCCATCACCACCGCGCAGCTCTACGGTCCAGCACGAACGATCGCCATCGACATCGACCGGAACCGGGTGGAGCAGGCGAAATTGTTCGGCGCCACGGACGGCATCGTGTCGACGGATGCTGACTGGAGAGATCAGGTGATGGCACTTACTGACGGACTTGGAGTCGACGTCGCCATCGAAGCTGTGGGCATACCGGAAACCTTCGCCATGGTCGTGGATATTGTCAGGCCCGCCGGCCACGTCGCCAACGCGGGAGTTCACGGCCGAGGTGTGGACCTGCCGCTGGACAAGCTCTGGATCTCGAACATCACCATCACCACGGGTCTGGTGAACACCAACACCACGGGGACCCTGCTCAAGCTCGTTGCGCAAAGGAAGTTGCCGGTCGAGCAGTTCGTGAGTCACACGTTCGATCTCAATGACATCGAGACGGCCTACGACACCTTTTCCCGCGCCGCCGAAACAAACGCGCTCAAGGTCATGCTCAACGCCTGAGCAGATTTCGGGTATACGCCTGGGCCTTTCACCTCAATCTGAACGCGGACAGGGGTGAGAGGCGCAGCGGGCCGTTACCGCAAGGAGACAGGTCTCTTGCGTTCCGCAGCGCACAAACGCCCGTCCTTCCGTGGAGAAGGACGGGCGCTCCGGTTGAGTGACGAAGAACTATCCAGTGCCGGAAAGTGCCTTGATTTCCCCGGCGGAGAGTTCCAGTTCCGATGCTTGCGCGGAGCCAGACCTCGCTGGAACGGAACGCGGGGGAGAACTGATCCTGCACTGCGGCGAGCTTGCCGTTCAAGATCTCGTGCCCCCTGCCCCCTGCCCCGGCATGGCTCTGGCCCCTGGCGCTCTGAGTTGCTGTCAGGTCAGGGTGACGACGATCTTGCCGGCCCCGCCCGCGGAGAGCTCGTGCGCTTGGCGAATTGAGTCGAGGGGCAGGACGTGGTCGACACGCGGGCTGTACAGTCCGAGCCGGCCGAGGTTGGCTGCGTGGTCGAGAAGGGAGGAGTCGTTCACGGCGTCCACTTTGCGCACGCCCAGCCGTGCGGCTCCCTCCGCGTCGATGACGGTGATGACACCGGAGGTGTCTCCGACGATGTCCACCAGGTCCTGCAGCGAGGCGGATGGCGCCGAATGCAAGGCGGCATCGATCCCCTCGGGCGCCAGCGCTTTCACCCGGTCGGCCAGGCCCGGCCCGTACGTGGTCGTTGCTACTCCGAGCTTTTCGAGGTATTCATGGTTTTCCGGCCGCGCGGTGCCGATCACGCGGGCACCGGCGGCCAGTGCGAACGCGGCAGCGGTGCTTCCGACGGCACCCGAAGCGCCCTCGATCAGGAACGTCTTGCCCGACAGGTCACCGAGCGCGTTGAGCACCCCTGCGGCCGTGGCGGAGGCGAGCCCCGCGGCGGCCGCCTGTTCCACCGACCAGTTGGAAGGAACCTCACTCCAGGCCGTGAGCACCGCGAACTCCGCGGTGGTGTCACTCACACCTCCAAGTCCGAAAACGAGGTCCCCGACACGTGCGTTCGAGACTCCCTCTCCGACCTCGTCAATGATTCCAACGGCATCGCGTCCAGGTATCGCAGGCAGCCCGATGGGAAGCACCTCCTGCAGGACACCGGAACGCAGCAGGTAATCGATGGGGTTGACGCTCACCGCCTGCACCTTGATCCGGACGGAACCCGCTGTGGCGTGGGGTTCGGTGGTTTCCTCGATGATCATCACGTCCGGGTTTCCATATTGGTGATAGCGCGCAGCCCGCATGGGGTCTCCTTAACTTCCCGTGCAGGGCGTTTCCCTGCAGCAGCGCCAGCCTAGGACCTGACGCTAACGTCAGGTGCAAATGACCGCTGGGTGACCGGCCGATGCGCTCGTCAAGGTGCGGTTCGTTGCATCGTCACCGCGCCAGGCATCACGAGCACCACGACCTTCAGCGAGCCTCGGCGCCTATGGGCGCCCAGGTCGATGCGCAGCAGCGGAGCAGCAAGGAGGAGGAATGTATTCAGCACGAGGTGAAGCACGATGGCATCGGATCGACGATGCACCAGGACCCCCATGTCGCGAACACGGGTCGGCCGGGTCGCGGGTACACCCTGCGTCCCGGGCTGCTGCTCGCGCTCGAGCCATGGTGATGGCCGGCACCGCCCGCCTTATCACCGACGCCGACGGGTGGACACTGCGCAGCGCCACAGGCAGCCGGACGGCACGCAGCGAGCACATCATCGCGATCACCGACGACGGCGCCGAGATCCCGACCCTGCGGGCGCAGGCCACTGGCGCTAAGCCAGCGCCAGCGGCCTTGCATGTGGGTGCCGCATTTCAATCTGGCGAACCGGACGGCGACGCGCTGCAACGGGTGAAAAGTGTTCCGGCTCCCACCGCATTGCCCGGTGGACTGCCTGCCGTCGGGCAGCCTTGAGGCTAGACCGTCTCGAGGGAGCGGGCTTTCGATGCGGTGATGAGTTGATCGAGACGTGCACTCGCCTCGTGCAGTTCTGCGATGCGATGCGCCAGCGCCTCGCGCTCGGACTGCAGCATCGCCTGCTGTTCCTTGGTGGTGCCGCCTGTGTCGATGCAGGGCAACAATTCCGCGATGCGGCGGCTGCTCAGCCCCGCCGCGTACAGCGTCTGGAAAAACCTGACACGGTCCACCGCGCTGCTTTCGAATTCGCGCTGGCCGCCGGCCGTGCGCGTGCTCACCAGCAGTCCCTGCTCCTCGTAGTACCGCAGCGCCCGCACGCTCACACCAGACTGCCGAGCCAGTTCACCAATGCGCATCGACGCTCCCTTCGTGCGGCGTATTCGACCATGACCGCCATAGATTTGCACCTGACGTTAGCGTCAGGTCCTAGCGTAATTGTATGACTTCTCTCTTCGATAATCTTCCCCTCGGCGAACTGCGCCTCCCCAACCGGATCGTCATGTCTCCCATGACGCGGGTACGTTCCGGTGTTGAGGGACTCGCCACGGCATCCATGGCAACCTACTATGCGCAGCGGGCGGCCGCTGGATTGATCATCTCCGAAGGCATCCAACCGAGCCTGGAAGGACAGTCGAATCCACGCACGCCGGGTCTGTATAACGCCGCGCAGATTGACTCCTGGCGACAGGTCACATCAGCCGTTCACGTCAACGGCGGCCGGATCTTCGCCCAGATCATGCACGCCGGCAGGATCAGTCACCCCGACACCACCGGCCACCAGGCTGTTGCGCCCTCGGCGGTTGCAGCCCGTGACGCATATGTCTTCACCCCCTCGGGCCCGCAGTTGGCGCCCGTGCCGCGCGCACTTGCGACCAGTGAAGTCCCCGGTGTGGCGGAGTCGTACGCGACGGCGGCGCGGGGGGCCATGGAGGCAGGGTTCGACGGCGTTGAGCTGCACGGCGCAAACGGGTATCTGATCGGGCAGTTCCTGTCGAGCAACGCCAACCTCCGCACCGACCGCTACGGCGGAACCGTCACCGGGCGCATCCGCTTTGCCGTGGAAGCCGTGACCGCGACGGCCGATGCAATCGGGGCAGACCGCGTTGGGCTGCGGGTGTCGCCCGGCGCGGGGATCTGGGACGTCAGCGAGTCAGACATCCCGGAGCTGTACGGGGCGCTGCTCGAAGAACTGGCCCCGCTTGGCTTGGCATACCTTCACGTGGCCGCGAGCCCGGAAGAAGACGTGATCCGCGGCCTGCGCCGGGCGTGGGAGGGCACTCTCATCGTCAATCCGTCGAAGCCCGGCAGTGCCGTTCCATCGACGCGCGAAGATGCTGACCGTTGGCTTCTTGAGGGCGCAGACCTGATCTCCTTCGGGCGGGCGTTCCTGGCCAATCCCGACCTTGTCGAACGCCTGCGCGCAGATCACCCTCTTGCCGTTGCGGATGTCGACACCTACTACCAAGGCGGCGACGAAGGCTACATCACCTACCAGCCCTTCTCCCACGCGTCATCCGCCCTGGTCGCCGCGGAGGGCTAAGGAGACGCCCCCAGCCAAGCCGACTCACGCCCATCACCGCAATGTCGCACCGGCTCTCTCGAGAAGTCCGGTTTGAGCTCTCTTACTCCTTCATGGGGGAGTGGCGGTGCAGGTACATGACTGTGGTGAGGCTTCGGACCTGGTCATCCTCCTGAATCAGCTCAGGCGAAGCATTCACCGAAGTCAATGACTCATGAGCGCCATCGCCACGGGCAGACCTAAGCTGCGACAACTCTCGGATTGTTCGCCGGTGCTACACAGAAGAGCGGCCACGCGGGATCCGGGGCCGGCCCTCAGGCACCGTCATATGGCAACTAGCTCCAGCAGGCTCCGTTTGGTCAGGAGTCAAACAAACCCGGGGCGGTCCGAAGTTCACAGGAAGCAGGTTATCCGCCCAACCACGCAACCGGACGCCCGGGAACTCGACACCCAGCCGGTACGATGACGACCACCAAGGCAGACCTAACACGCTTTGCACGCACTTGGGGGCTAACGATGACGGGACTCGATTTCGGAACACTGACCAAGCGATCGGTGGTGGATTCCGCAACCGAGCCAAGGCGGATCTTTGCAGCTCTGCCGGCCCGATCCACTAAGTACTCCCGACCATGGGATGTTCAAACACAAGTTTGGGACAGCTGGCACGATCGGCGCACCGAATCCGGCCTGCTAGTCAAAATAAACACAGGCGGCGGTAAAACGGTGGGCGGATTGATGATGCTTATCGGCGAACTCGTCACCCGCAAATTTCGGGAGTATCAGCGCGTGGAGGAGTAGAATTTGCTCACCGAGCCGTCGCCGAACGGTCTTCGAGTTGGCAGCGGCGTTGCTTTCGCCGCCATAGGGATGTCCCGTTTACACGCGAGTATGGGCTGTTACGCTTCTAGTTTGTGTTTTGGTAGTCATTTTTTTCGGCTAGGGAAGCCAATCTTAGCAATGCGAGTCCTTCATGCCGGGGCTCGTATTGAAGCAAAGCTTGCAGTCGAAGGACCCTAGGCTCGTGAGAACTGCGATCGCAGTAATCCTGTAGAGAGCGACGCCGCCGATCCCATCGAGCGTTGCTGCTTGTGACATTGGAGTCGTCATGACAGTGATAAAAACTTCTATCAGAACCCTTGCCCTCACCTTCGCGATCGGGCTCTTCGCAACAGCGTCCCCGGCATTCGCCGCCGACGGTGTTCTTAGCGTCGACAGCGCTTCCTTGGTCGCGCGAGGAGCAGCAGTCGACGTAACTTACTCGTTCGTTTGTGACGCAGACGCTGAGGTCTTCACCTCCGTAAGGCTGGCGCAGAGAAGCGGCAGGGGCGTCGCCACTGGCAGTGGAAGCCCGTCCGGGGGTCGCGTTGAATGCACGGGTGAGAGGCAGACCATCTCCGTCTGGGTGCTGGCGAATAGTGGTCCGGCGTTCAAGCGCGGCGTAGCAGCAGCGTCCGTAAGCCAATACAGTTGCCGCACCCCCGAGGAACCCTGCACGGTTTCCGAGTTGTACACGGAGATCAGAATTACCAGGTAATAGCGGGCCGGAAGCTTTCTAGCGCCGAAGGTCGCCCAGGACTGGGGGCTTTCGGCGCTAGTCCGTCTGCTCACGTAAGCATCCTTCACCCGAACCAGAACTCAAGCAGCGGCAGGCACAGGAATAACCGAGGCACCGTCGTGGTGAGCAGTGCCCTTGATGATTGCGTGGAGGTTCCACAGGCAGTGGAAGCTGTACTCGGTGAGCCGAGTTCCTGGTGATCCGTGAAGTCGAGCTGGTCGCGGGTGAATTCCTCCAACGCTGCGGCGGCCTCATGTTCGCCCTCGGCCAGGCCCAATACGTCTCCCTGCAGCTCGGCTAGCGCAGCACGCTGACCGGTGTTACCGACCCATGCAGCGGGCCCTGGGTCGATGATTCGGTACAGGCTCGGCCGGACTCACATACTTCCCGAGGACCCAACCATCTTGAATAATATTGAGTTACAGGTACTCAACAGTAAGGTCCGCCGAGAACTGGACGCCGAATACCTTGATTTCAATCTCGAACCTGAAACTAAAGGACGCTTCGAGGAACGTACAGCAGAGCTCGACTGCCGGGATGGGCGTGCGATGAATCCGCCGCACAGAACGAGCGAGTAACAATAGCTCGCTGCGAGGTTCCCCTGTGCGCGCCGCGCCTGGATAGGCAGCACTCACCTCGTTTAACCTGCAGGAATTCTGTCACCATCTCAACTGAACTCACAGGACCGTGGGTTCTTCTTCAAGCAATCATTCTCAAGGGTTGTTCCAGGAGCTCGGTGAGTGTCGCAAGGAACTGGGCGGCAAGAGCACCATCAATTATTCGGTGGTCAGCTGAAAGGGTGAATCGGATGCGGGTGTGGACTATCACGTCACCATTGATTGCGACGGGCTCTGGCCGGGCCGCGCCCACCGCAAGAATAGCCCCTTCGGGCGGATTGATTATTGCTGTGAACTCCTCGATTCCGTACATGCCGAGGTTACTAATCGTAAAGGTACCGTTGGTCAAGTCTGCAGTGCTAAGTTTTCGGTTCTGCGCGCGGTTCACGAGGTCTTTGGACTCGGCGGCAATCTGGGATGCCGTCTTCTGATTGGCGTCCGTGATCACGGGCACGACAAGACCCGCTTTCGAAGCGACCGCGATTCCGATGTTAATACGTTGGTGCAGAAGGGTTTGCCCATATCCCTCCGAGGAGTACGAGGCGTTGACCTCAGGATGCTTCCGTAACGCGATCGCGCTTGCCCGAATGAGGAGGTCGTTGACCGTTATTTTGGCAAGGCCAACCGGTATGAGTTGTGCGTTGAGCTCCGCACGAAGGCCTATCAAGTTTTCAATATCGGCTACGGCTGTCATGTAGAAGTGCGGTGTGCCACTGCTGCTATCTGTGAGTCGGCTGCTAATCACCTGGCGGGTCTTGCTGAAAGGGACAGCAGTAGTTCGACGATCGTCAGTTGAAGGTACCGTCTTGCCCAGTACGGACACTTCAGCTAAGGCACCATCGGAACTGGCGGCATCGGCAGGAGACGGGCTAATGGTAGGGGTCAGCTGTGTGAGAGCGTCTTCCAAGTCTGCGCGCACAATCCGACCACCGGGACCGGAGCCGGTGATGTGCTCGAGATTGATTGCCTTCTCACGGGCGACCTTGCGCACGAGCGGTGTTGCGAAAAGCCGCTTATGGGCCGGGCCGGCCGGCTCATCAGTAGGCGAAGTGGCAACGGCATCGACGTTTGCGGTGCCCCGTGAAGTGTTAACCGATGCTGACGTCGGGGACGGGGAGTTTCCGTCGTCGAGACGGGCGATAACCATTCCGATGGTGGCCTGCTCGCCTTCGGGAACAAGGATCTCGTGGAGGACGCCGGTTTCATAGGCTTCGTGGTCCATCGTCGCCTTGTCAGTTTCTATCTCGACCAGAATGTCACCAGCGTTCACTTGGTCGCCTGGTTTTTTATGCCATATGGCGATAGCACCTTCTTTCATAGTGTCGGACAGACGTGGCATAAGGATGTCAATCATGAGGGTGTCTTTCTAGGCTCGGCGAGCGACGGCGGCGAGAGTCTGCCTGATAGCGGTGGCGGCGTCCTCGGCAGAAGGTAGAGCTGCAGTTTCCAATGGCTTGGAATAAGGAAGCGGTACTTCAGCCATGGCGACTCGACGCACGGGTGCGTCGAGCCAGTCGAATGCGCCGTCGGAGATCGTAGCGGCGATTTCAGCGCCTATGCCGTATGTGAGCCAGTCGTCTTCGAGCACGACAGCGCAGTGGGTCTTTTTCACTGACTTGATGACTGTGTCGCGGTCGAGAGGCCGGAGGCTTCGCAGGTCGACCACCTCAACATCGATGTCTTCGTTCTCAGCGAGTCGTTGGGCGACTTCCAATGCGATGGCAGCCATGCGGGAGTATGCGACCACCGTGATATCGGCGCCTTGGCGGGTGATAGCGGCTTTGCCAATCTCCGCAGGGGTGTCATCCTCTGGCACTTCACCTTTGGTGTTGTAGAGGGCTAGGTTCTCGAGGAATAGGACGGGGTCGTCATCTCGGATGGCTGCAATCAACAGTGCCTTGGCATCAGCGGGGCTTGATGGGGCGACGACCTTCATTCCGGGGACAAAGGCGTAGTACAACTCGATATTCTGCGAGTGGGTTGCTCCGAGCTGTTGACCGCCACCGCCCGGCGTGCGGATAACGAGGGGCACGCATGCTTGTCCACCAAACATGCCGTAGATTTTGGCGGCGTGATTTACGATCTGATCGAGCGCCAATAGGGAGAAGTTAATGGTCATAATCTCAACAACGGGGCGCAGGCCAAGCATCGCGGCACCGATAGCGGCACCGGTGAAACCCTCTTCGGCGATGGGAGCGTCGCGGACGCGTTTTTCACCGAATTCGGCAAGCATGCCGGCAGTGATTTTGTAGGAGCCTTCGAATACTCCTATTTCCTCACCGATAAGTAGTACATTTTCGTCCCGCAGCATCTCAGATCGGAGGGTGTCGTGTAGGGCCTGCCTGTATGTCATCACGCTCATGGTGTTGCTCCAACTTGGGGGAAGGGGAGGGGCCCGAACAACGGTTCGCCTGGCAGTCGCCGTGAGTCGTTGGGCACATTGGTGGCGTAGGTGTAATCAAAGAGGGTGTCTACCGACGGATGAGGGCTCGACTCCGCATAAGCGACGGCCTCCGCCACCGTGCGCAGCGCATCTGCGTCAATGTCACGGATGTCTTCATCAGTGAGGATTCCCTGCTCGGATAGGCGGACCGCGAAAGCCGCGATTGGATCTCCGGCCTTGAGTGCTTCGGCCTTTTCTTTCGAACGGTACTTCGCCGGGTCGACGACAGAGTGACCCTTCAGACGTCCGCTCATGGTTTCGAGTAGGAACGGTTTTCCAGCCCGTGCGCTCTTAAGAGCTGCGAGGGTTGCCTCGCGCACGGCGAGCGGATCGTTGCCGTCGACGCGAGCCGATGCCATCCGGTACGATGCAGCGCGCCTGTGCAGCACGGGCTCACTGGACGCTTTCTCTACTGTCGTTCCCATTCCGAGGCCGTTGTTAACGACCACGTAGACGATGGGTAGACTCCAGAGCGCGGCGATGTTTAGCGACTCGTGAAACGCCCCCACGTTGGTTGTTCCATCGCCCATCGTGCAGAGGACGGCCTCTGAGCCTCCGTGGTAGTCGATGGCCAGGGCGGCCCCTGTCGCCAGAGGCACCTGCCCGCCAACAATTCCATACCCACCGAGTAGCCGAGAATCCATGTCGAACAGATGCATCGATCCTCCCCAGCCTTTAGAGACTCCATCGCGACGGCCGTAAAGCTCTGCCATGATTCGCCCGGGCGCTATGCCTCGACCTATGGCGTATCCGTGTTCCCGATAGTTTGTGAATAGGTAATCGTTCGTTTCCATCGCGGACATGAGTCCCGTAACGGTTGCCTCCTCACCGAGGTTCAGGTGGCAATAGCCCCCAATCTCCGCCTGCGTGTAGGAGCGAGCCGCCCGTTCTTCGAATCGGCGGATCAGAACCATCTGCCGATAAAAGCGAAGGAGGATATCGGTCTCAGCCCCCGGTCTCTCCGTTGATAAGGGAGAAGCTGGGGTGCTCCGGTTCGGTGATGTGGGCTTACGAGTGGCCATTTGAAACTCCTTGTACCACGCACATTTGGGCAGGACCGATCGATTGCTCGACCGGAGTTGCGTGCGCGAGTTGAACGAACGCTGTTAGTCGGTGCGGGGATGCCCGAAGTACATCAGTTCCCAGATCGCCTCATCTGTGAATGATTCGACGAGTTTGGTTCCTGACCATCGTTCGATGGTGAGGTCTCCCACAAAACGCAGATAGGCGCCGTCGAATCTAACTAGGCGTGCAGCGAGTCCGCGCAAGCCCTTCATTTCGTCAACGAACTTGTTAGTAACCAGGTCTGTGTGTTTTTTGAAAGTCACCACGTAACGATCGGTGCCGTCGTCGTAGGTGTATTGTGTGACAGTCGCGACGGGTTTTCCGGTCGTCTTATCGGTGTATGTTTTTGTGGCCTGGAAAAACACGAACATTTCGTCGTCGGCTACAATTTCTCCGTCTCGGGCAAGCATGAAGATCGGAATCGGGGCATAACCGTACTGCCTATGGGCGGTGATATACGAGGCGATGACGGAGTATGGTCCGGCTTGTCCCCGGGCCCAATACCAGTCATTGATGATGGACATCATGCCGGTATTGCCCCAGTTGTGGTCGTGGTACCCAGCCCCTGTGACTTCCTTACGTACCCCATCGACTTCATAAGAGCCTTTGACGGCCCCTTGTGGAACTGCCGGGAGCCAGGAGAACTCCTGGTTGCGATCTTTGCCGAAGACGAGATATCCAGTGTGAGGTCGCCACGGGCGTATTTGCGCATCCAGCGTTACATGTATTTTGACGTCGTCAATCTCGGCGTCAATCTTGTAATGCGAGAGATCACCGGCGAATCGGTTGTCCCCAATTCGCACATCAGCACGTTCGGTGGAGGCGGAGAAGGACTGAGATGGGTATGTCCGGATAAATGTCCGGCTTCGGCCATCAGGGAGATCGAGGTTCAGGCGGATCATCGGCGTCAGCGGCTTCATTGGCGCTGAGAGATCCTTGGTCATGAAGACTACGACGAGTTTGGCGCCGTCATCAAGGTGGGCATCGAAGTACCACCATTCGTAGGTTCCTCTGCGGCCATCAGTGCGGGCGCCGTCCTCCCATAAGGCAATCTCATCCCGGCTGATGCCGATCCGCTGGTAGTCATTGTCTTGGTTTGCAATGCTTGCGGTGTGTGTGGCGGCCATGATCCCTCTCAATCGCGACGCGCTGAGTGGCGCCGTCAATAAGCAAGACCGGATGACTTGAGAGGATGTGAGGTTCAGTTCCAAAGTGTGAGCTTGTACGGGTTCATCATCATGCGTACATCGGTCACAAGGCCGGACGCAGTTTCGAAGGTGACGACACCAACGATCTTCCCTTCATCCCAAACCGTAACGCCAAGTCCGTCTGGTGTCTCCTGTTCCAAAACGGTGGCTTTCAGTTTCTTGGTTAACGCACCAACCAAGAAACGAGCGACATGTTCTGCCCCATGTAGGGGGTTGCGTGCTGCAGTTACCACTCCTCCGCCGTCGGAGCGCAGCTCCACCTGAGGGTCAAGGACGGCAATGAGGCTGGCAATGTCTCCGGTTCGTACCGCAGCGGCGAAAGTCCGGACGATATCGTCGTGCTCGGCACGTGATGCACGACGGCTTCGGCTTTGCTGGACTCTGCGTCGGGCCGATGTGGCGAGCTGGCGGCAAGCCGCCGGCGTTCGACCGACAACCTCCGCGATTTCACTGAAAGGCATCGAGAAAACGTCATGCAACACAAACGCGACGCGTTCGGCCGGTGTCATGGACTCAAGCACAACGAGGAGGGCAGTGCTCACCGATTCATCGAGTGTTACGCGCTCAAGCGGATCCGCTGGCATGGTACTGGGAGCAGGAAAGGAATAAGCAGGAATCGGCTCGGGAAGCCACGGACCAACGTACCTTTCGTGGCGTTGCCGCGCGGAGGAAAGGACATTGAGGCACACTCGGCTTGCGGCGCGGGTGAGCCATGCTCGTGGCACGATGATGGCGTCTCTCTCGTCCTGGCTAAGTCGGTACCAGCGGAAATACGTCTCCTGAACCGCGTCTTCAGCCTCGGCGACAGTACCAAGCATTCGAAATGCCAGGGAGACAAGGTGTCGCCGCTCACCTAAGACATCGGCATGTACTGCGTCACGTTCGTCGGGTGTCATCGTGTCCTCACCTCATATCAGACCCTGCCCCACATATCAGACCGGGTAGCGCCGTGGATTGTGACCCGACATCGCACATTCGAATCTCATATCAAGTCGTGCACGGTCTAAGTTCAGCACTAGACCATAGCTCGATCTAGTTGTCCTGCACAGGGACGTTGGTTGATGTGTGACGACGCGTTGTAGGTTCGGGACGCGGGGCGGACCCCCAATCGAGAGTGGAGCTGCCTGGGTTCCGGTATCGATCAGGCGGTCCTCGTGTCTCACGCTAATGCTGCTCTGACTCCGATTCAACGCCTGCGGATCGCGAAACTCATCGTCGATGACGGGTGGCCCGTGGCGCACGCCGCGGCGTTCTTCCATGTTGGCTGGCCGACCGCGAAGCGGTGGGCCGACCGGTACGCGGCGATGGGCCGGGAAGGCATGCAGGACCGGTCCTCGCGCCCGAACCACAGCCCGGGGAAGACCCCCGCCCGCCGTGGTCCGGAAGGTGGTGCATCTGCGGTGGAAAAGACGCCTCAGGCCGGTCGGTATTGGAGCGCGTCTCGGGGTGCCGGCCTCCACCGTCCCCCCGGACTGACCCCTTACGGGCCGAATTGCCAGCACCACGTCGGTAACCGTACCGGTGATCCCGAGCGCCGGTACAAGCATGAGCGGCCGCACGACCTGACCCACATTGACGAGAAGAGACTCGGCAACATTCCCGACGGCGGCGGGTGGCGTTAGGTCGGCCACCGTCAAGGCGGGCGGAACAGGGCCGACACCCCGGAAAAGGCCCGCAGTAAACACCGCGGCCCGCTGATGGGAACCGCGTTCGTGCACACCGTCATTGATGATCACTCCCGCCTCGCCTACGCGGAGAACCACGACGACGAGACAGCTGCCACCGCCGTCGGTGTCCTGCAGCGGGCAATATCCTGGTTCGCCGCCCGAGGGATCAGCGTCCACAGGGTCCTCTCCGAAAACGGTTCGGCCTATAAATCGCATCTCTGGGCCCACACCTGCGCCAGCCTCGGCATCAAAGCCAAAAAGACCAGACCCTACCGACCGCAGACCAACGGGAAGATCGAACGCTTCCACCGACCCCTCGCCGATGGTTGGGCCTTCACCCGCCGTCACATTTCGGCCTTGTCGTTAGTGGCCGCATGTGCCAGCGAACGACTTTCCTGTTCCCGAACGCTGTCAAGTTCTTGAGGTGTTGCTGGGTCAATTCGATCTTCGAAAAACCAAGCCGCTAGTCGCGAGCGCACCCGCTCTATGAGGCTCAAACGGCCTGCTTCGTTAGGGCGGGCTGGCAGTGCCGAAGGATGCGTGTGGGCGGTAAGTCGCCACCGTTCGTAGGAGTCCACCGGGTGGTGGACCTCGACATACTCGCCGTGGGGTAAACGGACGATTCGACCTGTTTCGTACCCATGTAGGGCAATTTCTCGGTCTTTCCTCTGCAGCCCGAGGCACACGCGACGAGTGACCTCGAAGGCGATCGGGGGCCCGAGTAACAAGCTGATCTGCAGGGCAACGATGACTGATTCGAAACTGATTTTTAGGGCCAACGAAGCGATGTCGGCACTAGCTGCCGCCCATAACACTCCGTAGAACACCACGCCTGCAACACCGATTCCGGTGCGGGCCGCAGCGTTTCGAGGACGATCAAGAATGTGGTGCTCGCCTCGATCCTGGCTAATCCACCCCTCAATGAACGGATAGATCGCCACCACCGTCATGAAGATTCCGACGACGGCAAGTGGTACCAGAACGGAAAGCGCCCATGTACGCCCTAGCCACATGAATTCCCACCCTGGCGGCACCAGTCGGAGCGCACCATCAAGAAATCCGGTGTACCAGTCCGGCTGACTACCGGCAGTTGCGTTGCCAGGGTCGGACGGGCCGAACATCCAAGTAGGACTGATGGTCACTGTCGCCGAGATAAGCACGAGCGCACCGGAAACGAACGCCATCAGTCCTGCCGCAAGTGTCACAGCGTTTGGCAGCAGCGGGATGCCGACAATGTTGTTCTCCGTGCGTCCTGCGGTGGCAAACTGCGCCGGCTTGTTTTTATATGCAAGCCTTATCCTCGCCACCAGCAGCCCGATGAGGGCGAGCGGCACGACCAGGATATGAATGGGGTAAAGGTTCTCAATAATTGACCCGGGAAATCCACCGCCGAATAGGATTGCCGCGATCCACGTGCCAACGACAGGAATACCGAGGATGATGCCCTCCACGATCCGCAGACCGGATCCGGAAAGCATGTCGTCGGGGAGGGCATAGCCACTCCACCCTCCAGCGAGGGCTACGACAAAGAGGGCGAAAAGCAGCACCCAGCTGCCTCTTCTGGGCCGCCGGAACCCACCAGTGAAGAACATGACGAGTAACTGCATGATTATGGCTATCGGTAAGAGCAGCGCCGTCCAGTGATGAAGTTGTCGAAGGAGCAGACCTCCCGGGGTTTCGAACGAGATTGTCATCACGGAGTTGAACGCTTTTGAGACCTCTGTACCCTGCAGGATTGTGTAGCTGCCCTTGTAGATAACTCGGTCGCTGGAAGGCTCATATATGAACATCAACAGGACGCCCGATACGAACAAGAGGATCATGCTTACGAACGCCACGACGCCGAAAAGGTTGCTCCAATGCAGCGGGACTATTCGATGCCTAAGTTCCGCGTTCAGGGCGAGGCGTCGGCCGACGCCGGTGTGTTCCCGCAGATAGTTGGATGCTCGGTCGGTTATCAGGGCAGTGCGACGGCGGTCAACGGGCATGAGCTTTTTCGCTTTTTCGTGCTGCCGAACTCCGGGGTCGTGCAGCGTCGATGAAGGCGGCGCGCGGATGTTGCATCGACGGCAAAGCGACGATGTCGCGTCCAAATAGAACGGCCGTCACCCACATGAGGAATACTCGTACTTTCCGTTCCCAGGTTGGGACCGCGAGCACGTGATAGCCACGGTGCATCAGCCAGGCGGCAAAACCTTTGATGACGATACGGCGGTACTGAAAGATCCCATGGCCCAGTCCGAGGGTTGCTACGGTACCGAGGCTGTGGTGCCGATACGGCTTCAGAGGTTTTCCGCGGACGTGCGCGGCAAGATTTTTTGCCAGTCGCTTTCCTTGTCGAACAGCGTGCTGGGCGTTCGGTACGGTCCGGGCTCCTGACTCCGGTGATGCGAGATCCGGAACGGCAGCGTTGTCTCCGGCCCCCCAGGCGTCTACTACGACATCATCGCCACGAGCTACTCTAAGGTCTGGAAGGACGGACAGCAGTCCGCGTTCATCGACGGGCAGATCGGTGTGGCTGGCAACTACTGGGTGAGAGGCGTTTCCGGCAGCCCAGATGAGGATTTCATTGTCGTACTCTTCGCCAGTGGACAGGACGATATGTCCGTCTCTTGCAGAGACGAGCTGTGTGTTGAGGTGAATTTTACCTCCGCGTTGTTCGAGGTGCGCGACGACCCACTTCCCTGGCTGGTCAGTCACCTCGGGCAGAATGCGGCCCTTCGCTTCGACGAGATGGAAAGAGAGCTCAGACAACTCTAATTCCGGGTATGACTTCAACAAGCCGGATGCTAAGGACAAGAGCTCACCGAATGCTTCGACTCCAGTGAACCCACCTCCGACTATGGTGACGGACAGAAGTTTTTGCCGTTCGGGCCCGGGCGGGAGGCCGGCTGCACGTTCGAACGCAGTGAACAGTCGGTCTCGGATATTGACGGCTTCTTCTACGTTCTTGAGGCCTATGGCTTGTTCGGTCACGCCATCGATAGGGAAGGTTTTGGTGACCGCCCCTGCTGTGACGACAATAATGTCGTATTCAAGTTGCCGAGATTCTCCTTCGAGCGGACGGATCGTTACCCTCTTACGTGCATGATCGATCTCTGTAACCGATCCGGCCACCACATTTGTACGGCGTAGGTGAGATCGCAGCGAGACGGCAACGTGTCGAGCCTCCACAGAGCCTGCCGTGACCTCAGGCAGGAACGGCTGGTATGTCATGTAGGAACGAGGCTCAATTATCGCGACCTGGGCCTCATCGGCGCGGAGTCTTTTTTCCAAATTCCAGGCTGTATAAAACCCGGCATAACCGCCACCGACAATCAGAATATTCCGCATGATTTTCTCCAGATTCCGTTCTATAACCAAGACCGCGCAGGTCTGCTTGTTGTGATGGCGGTTGAGCATCGCTTTGATCGTCGACCTGACCAGGCGGCGGTGATGATCTCAGCACGCAGCGATGTTCCACGACGAGGAATGTGGCCCAAAAATTGGCGAGGCGTCGAGGCGGCTTCATCGAGCAACCGGATGCCAGTTGCTCGACCTGTGAAAATCATGTCCATGTCGCCTCCTAGCGGGAAATCTGCTCCCCGCCTCATGGACTATGACCAGACTGCTCCCCGCTTTGTGAGACGCCCTCCCTACTGTGTCCGAACCTCACAATTTGGCACCCTGCACGGTCTTGGTTGTGGCGATGGCACAGCCGCCGGACCCGGGCATCTAAGTTACGTATCCACAACCAGAGGAGGGGTGCATGATGCATTTTGACCGATGCCCCGACACCCCGTTTAACGAGCGCTACCCCGCGGCAGGGCAAAATCGACGGCCCGAGATTTTTCTGACGATGCGATGAAAACACAGAGAAAGCGACGAACATATGGCGCAAGACAACGACATCTCAGAAGAAAAACATGATGCCGTTGTGCTCAACTTGTTGGACGCCTGCGTGGGGGGCTACCAAGTCCGCCTGTCCCGTCTGCTCGATCCCTCCGTGATCCTCGTAATCGACAGTGGAGGCAAGGTGCGTGCCCCAACGGAACCCGTTGTTGGAGCGCGGCAAGCCGCTCAGTTCCTGCTGGATCTTGCTACTGCCCCGGACATGATCGTGCGAGCCCAGCCAGTGAGCGGGCAAACGGGTCTTGTCTTTGACCACAAAAACCGTATCGTCGGGGTTCTCGGACTCAAAGCTGCATCCGGCCGCATTCAAGAGATTTGGATCGTTGTAAACCCGGAGAAGCTTCGCAGGTGGAACCCTGAATAAGATGTCACCTGAAGCATTGGAGAGTTAACCACCTCACACTTTGAAGGGCTGCGTTGTCCTAATAGGTGTGAATACTTCTTACCGCCGCTCGGTGCTTGCCGCAACCGTGGTCGTTGGCCTCTACGTAGGCGTATGGGCGCAGTTCTTCCCGCACGCCTTTTACGAATCCTTCCCTGGTTTCGGTCTGCGCTGGATCAGCATTGATGGTGCAGAGAATGAGCATCTCATCCGTGACGTTGGGAGCCTCTACCTTGCCTTAACCTCGATTAGCATCGCCGGTTTCTTCTCAAAAACCGCGGTCATCGGTCGGATCGCTGGCTTGGGGTGGACCGTGTTCGGTGTCCTCCACTTTGCGTATCACATAAGTCATCTTGCCGGCACAGTCGTGGACATTATAGGAACAGTACTAAGTCTCGCGATCAGTGCGGTCCTCGGCATCCTTTTGCTGTTTCCCACCCGCAAAACCCGCTTCGCTAGGGACAACAAGAAATGAAGTTTGCTGTCGCCGGGGGCAACGGCGCGGTGGGTCGGCATGTCGTTTCTCTCGCCCGGGATGCCGGGCACGTGGTTTGCGTTCTTAGTCGCAGTGGAGGCGTCGACCTGATGGCCGCAGATGGCCTTTCTAAGCGACTCGTGGGGTTCGATGCCGTCATTGACCTCGTCTCGTCGCGACTCTGTCGACCAGGAAGGTCGTTACGTTCTTCGAAACAACGACTGAGAACCTCCTTGTCGTTGAACGTCTAGCAGGGGTTCCTCATCATGTGGCATTGTCGATCATCGGTGCTCGCGACTACCCATCGGGCTACTACGCGGGCAAAACGGTCCAGAAGAAGATCGTCACCTCCTCAAAACACCCCTGGTCGATGCTCCGTTGCACCCAGCTCCACGAATGCGCGGAGCAGACCGTTAGCCGAGGCACCATCGCCGGCTTTCTCATCTCCCCAAAGATGCGTGTCCAGCCCGTCGCCACCGCCGAAGTGGCCGTCGAGCTCATCCGTATCGCTGAAACCGGCCCGAGGGGCCTGGAACCGGATTTGGCTGGCCCTTGCGAGGTGTACATGGCTGATATGGTGCGCGGCTATGCCCGCGCCATTGGTGAATCTGATCCGCTGTTCTCCGTCTCAATGCCTGGGGTCGCAGGCAAGGCTAGGCGCGGTGGCAGTCTGCTGGCCTCCGGTGACACCAGAACCACGAAACAGAGCTTCGATGAGTGGCTCACAGCAGTAACAGAAAGGAACCTCTCTTGATGAATATTATTCTTGTCGGCGGAACTGGCGTCCTTAGCCATGGCGTTGTGAACAGATTGTTGGCCATGAGCCACCACGTCGCCGCCTCGAGCCAGCTGCCACGAAGTGGAAAGCTCCCCCCGCGCCCTGGCCTGGAGTTTCAATCTCCTGTGATTCAAAGGATCCGGTAACCCCTACCACCAGGGGCAGCGACTTCACTCTGTCGAACCAACCTCGCGCGCATGCAGCCATGCCGCCTCACCGAAGGACCACACCACTATGACAATCTCAGAACACCGTATATCCACCTCCGTCCTCGTGATTGGAACGGGGGGATCAGGCCTGCGAGCTGCCATTGAACTTGCCGAGAGCGGAGTGGATGTACTCGCCGTCGGTAAACGACCGCGCCAAGACGCACACACTTCTCTCGCAGCGGGCGGAATCAACGCGGCGCTTGGCACTATGGACGCCGAAGACTCCTGGCAGCAACACGCCGCCGACACCCTCAAGGAGAGCTACTACCTCGCCGACCCGCACACTGTGGAGATTGTGACCCGAGGGGCCGCGCAAGGCATCCGCGACCTCGAGCGGTATGGCATGCCCTTTGCCCGTGAGGAGGACGGCCGCATTTCGCAGCGCTTCTTCGGCGCCCATAGCTATCGACGAACTGCTTTCGCGGGTGATTACACCGGGCTTGAGATCCAGCGAACGCTGGTCAGGCGAGCTGAAGAACTTAAGATCCCAGTGCTTGATTCGTTCTACGTCACCCGTCTCCTCACCGAAGATAATGTCATATTCGGTGCCTATGGCTTCGACCTGAACGACGGCACCCGCTACCTCATCCACGCCGACGCAGTGATCCTTGCTGCTGGCGGGCACAACCGCATTTGGCGGCGCACGTCCTCACGCCGCGACGAAAACACTGGCGACTCATTCCGCCTTGCCGTCGAAGCAGGCGCGCGACTGCGGGACGCCGAGCTGGTCCAGTTTCATCCTTCTGGCATCATCGAGCCAGAAAACGCTGCAGGGACTCTTATCTCCGAAGCGGCCCGCGGTGAAGGTGGCATTCTCCGAAATTCCCTTGGCGAGCGCTTCATGAAACGTTACGACTCCGAGCGGATGGAGTTGTCCACGCGCGACCGAGTGGCACTTGCGGCATACACCGAGATAAAAGAAGGGCGCGGCACCAAGAAGGGCGGCGTCTGGCTCGACGTTTCACACCTTCCGCGCGAGACCATCATGAACCGACTGCCGCGCGTCTACCAGACCATGATGGAACTACAGATGCTCGACATCACCAAGGAGCCCATCGAAATTGCACCTACAGCACACTATTCAATGGGTGGTGTTTTAGTGCGGCCAGAAGACCACCGCTCGGACGTTGAGGGTCTCTATGCGATCGGTGAGGCGTCGAGCGGGCTACACGGAGCAAACCGCCTGGGCGGCAACTCCCTCATAGAGCTGCTGGTCTTCGGTCGGATCGCCGGGCAGGCTGCGGCTGAATACTCTGCGGGGCTCTCCGCGCATCGCCGTTCAGCGCCGGCTGTGGGCGAGGCACGCACCGAAGTTGATGGCTTGCTCGCTGCTGACGGTACAGAGAATGTGCGGGCCCTCCAACGAGCCATCCGGGACACGATGACGGAGCACGCAGGCGTCGTACGAGACGAGAATGGGCTCAAAGAAGGCCTCAAAGAACTTGCCATTATCGAGGAACGGATACAGGACATCGGCATCCATCCTGATATCGCAGGCTTCCAGGACCTCGCTCACGCCTTCGACCTCAAATCTGCGGCACTCGCTGCCCGGGCGACCCTAGAGTCCGCATTGGAACGTCGTGAAACGCGTGGTTGCCATAACCGCAGCGATTACCCTGAACTGGACCCCGCGCTGCAGGTGAACCTCATCTGGTCCCCAAATGCCGGTATCGTCCACCAAACAATCCCGGAGGTCCCCGCAGAGATCGTGGAGTACATCCGCGATGTCTCTACTGCAGGCAAGCTTGTCGAATAGGAGCGGTTAATGATGTTTGCGCCTCATTGAGGCTCACGAACAGGCAGCCAGGGGCACTAACACCTTGGCCTAATAGTCCGGAACACGGTGCCGGTGATCTTGTTTGAAAGCTTTCGCGGCTTGCCGCTGATCACCGGCACCACTGCACCGATTACTTACCCGGCGATATGCCCGCTCGGTGATGATCCCCGCCACCATTCAGTGGATATTCCGCCATACTGGGGGTTTGTCCTACTACCGGCAGGCGACTTGTGCAGGGTGGATCATTATCTGGGCTACCTCCAGCGGGCAGGGCTGCTTGCTCAACGGGAGGGGCCAAGGGACGCTTCCAACTCATCATCTCCAAAGTGACCAGGTGCGTTAGAGGCAAGGACTCGCTGTACGAACGCACCGTATTCGTTCATGTAATACTGTAGGAAATCGGCCAGGGACTCGTCCTTGACTTCTCCGTCGTTACCGAAATCGTCGGCGTTAAACTTCACGTAAGCCTCGGGGGAATTCAGTTGCGGTGCGTCCAAGAAGCTCAGCACTGCCCGCATGGAGGACTGCATCACGGCTGTACCGATGTTGCCCGGAGAAGCGCCGATGATGCCGGTGGGCTTCTGCGCAAAAGAATTTTCCCCCCAAGGGCGGGATCCCCAGTCGATAGCATTTTTCAATGCTCCGGGAATGGATCGATTGTATTCCGGAGAGACAAAAAGTATGCCGTCAGAGGCCTCGATGGCTGCTTTCAACGCCTTGCCCTCGAGCGGGAAATCCGCATCATAGTCGTAGTTGTAAAGAGGGAGGTATTTGATGGGAATTTCGGTGAACTCGAAGCCCTCCGGGGCGAGTTTGATCAAAGCCTTCGCGAGGATACGGTTGATGGAGCCACTGGCTAGGCTCCCAACAATATACCCGATTTTGTACGTTGGCATGAATTGATCCTTTCTAAGGACGGTGTAAGACCGGCTGGTCAATTGCTTGTTCTGTTTTCGTAGCTCCGCTCGCGCTGCGCGCGTCGCAGAACGGTCATTCTCGCGTCGGTTCTAGACGTCCGAATCGCTCAGAGTCCTCCCGTTTGAGGGCTTACACCAATAGAGACCAGCCGCACGGTTGATGTGTGAGCTTGTGTGAATGTGTCGGTGCGCGACGGCCGCAACAGTACGAGTCACCGCCGCTGACGCCATCTCTTAGCCCGTTATCCTGAGACGGATTCGTGGCCCCCTAGCCCCGGTCAAAAACAGCAGGGCAACAGCAAGCCTCAGGAACTGGGAAGATGCGAGTCCGCGATGGAGACACTGATGACGCAACTGTGGCGCGAGATAACAGGCACGCGTTTGGTGGGTTAATGAGCCGATCTAGCAGAATTGGTTGGTGGTCCGTGTAGCTCCCCGTGACTAGCCACGTCAGTCTCGTCACCAGACTGGTGTAGCGATTCCAAGCTCAGACCGGCCAAGTCTCCAACTCTGAGTACGGTATACCCGTGAATTGGCACTGTGGGAAGGTTGGCGGCTGCACCGAATTGCGGGCGCACAAGTGTCGACGCTGGGTCATATCGTGGCGGTGCCGGGCCATCAGGGTCTGCTCGAGCTGGGCTGGAAGTCAGTCGGCGTTCTGGAGCCGACGGCGTTGCCAAGCATCGCAAAAAGCCGCTGGCTGCCCTGGGTGCTGGAAGCAGATGTTCTCCTGGTTGATGGGGGAGAGGCAATTTACCTCGCGCATTGGATGCGGCAGTTGGGTCTGGCAGATCTGCTGCCGTCCCTCACGGACACCGTCTGGGTCGGTGTGAGCGCTGGGAGCATGGTGATGACTCCGCGAATCGGCGCGCAATTTCGCCTTTGGACTGTTCGAACCACGAACGAGGATCCTTCTCGCTCATGTCGGCATCACGTCGGCAGAACGTATGTTTCTGGCGCGGTGGGGATCGTCACTAGCGATCATCGTTGCGGCACGGTTCTCCCGGTGCTCGAGGAGAACCGCTGGTCGAGTGGCACTGAGAGCACCTCCCGGGGAGTCAGTGGTGTCGCCTAGGAGTGCGCCGGGACCGGTTCGGTGTCGGTTGGGTAGTGCAACCCCATTTGGCGGCGTGCCTCGTCGAGCAGTTTTATCATGCGGACCGATTCGGCAGGTGGCATGAACGGGCTCTCGGTCAGTCCTGCCTGAAGGCAGCGCGTTACTTCGCGCAGTTCGTAGCTGAAGCCGTTGCCGAAGACTTCGAAGCGTTCCGTTCGCAGCGTGCCCTGTCTGGGCTGGATGAGGAGTTCGGCGGGGTTGAACAGGGGAGCGGAGGAGCGCAACCAGCCGTCGGAGCCTCCGACGGTGACAGCGCTGGGACCGTCGGCACCGATCGAGGTGGTGAGCTGCGCGTGCGCGCCGCCCTCGTAGGTGAGGGTGAGGGCATTGTGCAGGTCGATGCCGTGCTCAGTGAGTGCGCCGCGGGCGGTCAGGGCACTGGGCTCACCGAGTGCGCCAAGCGCCCACGTCAACGGATAAACCGCCAGGTCCAGCAGGGCCCCGCCGCCGGCCGCCGGGTCCCAGATCCGGGAGTCAGGGTCGAAGGGCGCGGCGAAGCCAAGGTCGGCCTGCAGCCAGCGTGGCTGTCCGATCTCACCGGAGCGCAGGATCTTCATGGCACGGCGGAAGCTGGGCAGGAAGCGTGTCCAGACGGCCTCCATGAGGAACAGTTCGCGTTCCGCGGCGAGTTCGGCGAGTTCGGCGGCCTGCCTGGCGTTCATGGCTAGGGGCTTCTCGCACAGCACGTGCTTGCCCGCGGTGAGGGCAGCCAGTGCGACGGCGTGGTGGTGCGCGTGCGGCGTGGCGATGTAGACGACGTCGACGGCAGGGTCGGCGAAGAGGTGCTGGTAGCCGGTCCATCCGTCCGCGTCCGAATAGGCGGTGGCGAAGCCGAAACGTAGAGCGAAGGCCCGGGCGGACTCTTCGGTGCGGGAGCTGACGGCCTGGAGGACGGCGTCATCGAGCAGTGCGAGGTCATGCACCACGCGGGCGGCGATCGAGCCCGTTGCCACGACACCCCAGCGGATCCGGCGGCCGGTTGCGGAGGACGGGGCAGCGGTGCTCACGGGAGCTGGAAGCATCGGGAAAGGCCTTTCGGTCAGAAGGTGACGGCCCACCCACCATGGGCGCGCCGAGGGCCCGATGCGGCAACGATGCTCAGCGCGGCTGTCCCGACCGCGCAATCCGGAGTCGCTATTCGGAATCGCTATACAGAGTCACGGATCACGAGCGAGGTGGGCATCCTCGTCGTACGATCGGTCGGCTTTCCCTCGATCAGGTTGACGAGGGTTTCCGCCATCTTCTTGCCAAGTTCAACGATGGGGTGGTGCACGGTGGTCAGCGCCGGTGTCACAGAGGTCGCGAAGGAATCGTCGTCGAAGCCGACGACGGCGATGTCTTCCGGGATGCGCAGGCCGCGGCCCTGGATTGCGGTGTATGCCCCGGCCGCCATCTGGTCGTTCGCCGCGAAGACGGCGTCGATGGGAGCGCCGCGGTCCAGGAGCCGGTGCATCGCACGCGCCCCCGAGGTGAGGGTGAAGTCACCGACTTCGACGAGCCCTTCCCCCAGCCCGGCCTCCCGCACGGCCGTCCGCCACCCTGCGAGCCGGTCGATGCCGGGGGGCATGTCCTGCGGGCCGGCGATCGTGCCAACGTGACGGCGGCCCGCCTCGGTCAGCAGGCGCGTGGCGGTGTAGGCCGCGTGCTCGTTGTCGACGTCGACATAGTAGCTCTCCGTGCCGCCCACCAGGGGGCGGCCGGCGAACACCATGGGCAGCGATCCGGACAAATGCGTCCACGAATGATCACCGCTGTGGTGGGAGACGACCAGCACGCCGTCGACGTTTCCTCCGAGCAGGAAGCTGCGCGTCTTTTCCGGCTTGGATTCCGAGGCGATCACCATGTTCAGGGTGTACTCGGTGTCGGTGAGGTAAAGGGCGATGCCCTGCACGACGGAGGCGAAGAACGGGTCGGCGAACACCTTCGCCGTCGACTCGGAGACAATGAGCGTGACCGCGCCCGCACGGCGCTTCGCCAGGGAGCGCGCGGCGCGGTTGGGCGTGTAATCGAGCGCGAGGATGGCCTTCCTCACGGTCTGCGCGAGCTCCGGATCAACGCTCGGGGAATTATTGACGACGCGGGACACCGTGGCCCTCGACACCCCGGCCAGGGCAGCCACCATCTCAAGGGTGGGTACCGGCCGGGGCCCGTTGGTGTCCTGCGTCATCGTCATCTCCGGAACATCGAAAGGGAAGCTGTGAAGGCTACTTTAGGCGCTCGTCGGTGTGAGGTCAGCCGCCTTCGCTGCGGCGACGACGCCGGCGTAGGCGTGGCCGCTGTCCTTGATGGTGCGTTCGAGGGTGTCGTAGTCCACGCGCACGATGCCGAAGCGTTTCCCGTAGCCCCAGGACCATTCGAAGTTATCGAGCAGCGACCATACAAAGTAACCGCGGACATCGGCCCCCTGGTCGAGGGCCTGGCCGACGGCGTTGATGTGCTCAAGGATGTACCGGGTGCGCTCGGTGTCGTGCACCGCGCCGTCGCTGCTGACGAGGTCCTCGTACGCAGCTCCGTTCTCTGTGATGTAGAGCGGCGGAAGGGTGGTGTATTCCTCGCCGAGGCGCACGAGCAGCTTGCGCAGCCCGTCCGGGTTGACCTCCCAGTCCATGGCGGTGCGCGGCAGGCCGCGGCTGGGAAAGGTGATGTCCTCCGAGCCGATCCAGCACGAGGACGTCGGGCGGGACGCGCCACCGGCGTGGCCGTCGCCGTGCTCGGTCGTGGGGTGCCCGCTGATCAGGTCGTCGTGGTAGTGGTTGACGCCCAGGAAATCCAGCGGCGTCCCGATCACGTCGAGGTCCCCGGGCCGAATGACCTCCCGGATGCCGAACTGCTCCAGATCCGCCAGCGTATCCTCCGGGTAGGCGCCCCGCAGGATCGGGTCCAGGAAGATCCGGTTCTGCAGCGAATCGAAGCGCCGCGCCGCGTCGAGGTCCACCGGGTCGGACGCATCGCGGGGAATCGCGTTGCTCAGGTTAAGGGTGATGCCGAGGTTCTGGGCGCCGCGCGCCCGGAGTTCGTTGACCACGAGGCCGTGCGCCAGGTGCTGGTGGTGGATGGCCGCAACCGCGGCGGCGGGCTCCTGGCGCCCCGGGGCGTGCACACCCGCTGCGTAGCCCAGC
Organism: Arthrobacter sp. TJ-217; assembly: GCF_058269255.1. Taxonomy (NCBI): domain Bacteria; kingdom Bacillati; phylum Actinomycetota; class Actinomycetes; order Micrococcales; family Micrococcaceae; genus Arthrobacter; species Arthrobacter sp. TJ-217. Next base: position 352,587 of record NZ_JBZCNJ010000004.1, on the reverse strand, counting down.
AGCGAAGAGCAGAACGGTTCGTTAAAGGTGGTCCAGTGCCGCACCCGGTCGCCCAGCGCCGAGTAGACGTCGTTGGCGTAGTCCACGAAACGGTAGGCCGTATCCCGGTTGGCCCAGCCTCCCCTGTCTTCGAGCGCTTGTGGAAGGTCCCAGTGGTAGAGGGTGAGCCAGGGCAGGACGCCCGCGTCGAGGAGTTCGTCCACGAGCCGCGAGTAGAAGTCGAGCCCCTCCGCGTTGGCTGCCCTGCCGCCGGGGCGCACGCGGGACCAGCTGGTCGAGAAGCGGTAGGAACCCAGGCCCAGCTCCTTCATGATCGCGACGTCCTCCGGCATGCGGTGGTAGTGCTGCACGGCGTCCTTCGGGGTGTCGCCGTTGGCGATGGCACCGGGCACGCGGGCGAAGGCATCCCACACTGAGTCCTCCTTGCCGCCCTCGTGGCTGGCCCCCTCGACCTGGGCGGCGGCGGTGGCCGAGCCCCAGATGAAGCCTTCCGGCCAGGTCCGCTGGGTGGTTCCGCTGCTGGCGGGGTGGTGTGTTGGTGGCATTAGCCCTTCACTGCTCCTTGCATGATTCCGGATATGAGTTGACGGCCCGCAACGGCGAAGAGCACCAGCAGCGGGAGGGTGGCCAGGACCGCGCCGGCGAGGACGATCGAATAGTCCACGTAGCGGGCCGACTGCAGCTGGCTGAGCGCCGTCTGCAGGGTGGGGTTGCCGGCGTCGAGCACCAGCAGGGGCCAGAGGAAGTCGGTCCACGCCGTCATGAAGGTGAACAGGCCCAGGATCGCCATGGCCGGGCGCGCGGCGGGGAGCGCCACGTGCCAGAACGTGGAGATCATGGATGCGCCGTCCATGCGGGCGGATTCGATGAGCTCGTCGGGAATGACATCCACGAGGTACTGGCGCATGAAGAAGACACCGAATGCCGTGACGAGCGTGGGGATGACCACGGCGCCGATCTCGCCGGTCCAGCCCAGCGTGCGCATGAGCATGAACAGCGGGATGATGCCGAGCTGGGTCGGGATGGCCATGGTGGCGACGACGGCGACCATGAGGCCGTTCCGGCCGCGGAAGCGGAGCTTCGCGAAGGAATAGCCGGCCAGCGTGGAGAACCCGACGACCGACACCGTGATGATCCCCGAGATCAGCACACTGTTCCCGAGCGCGAGCCAGAACGGGATGGTGTCGAAGACCTCGCCGACGTTGGTCCAAAAGTTTCCTCCCGGGAAAAGCGGAGGCCAGGTCTGACCGAGTGCCTCGTTGGATCGGCTGCCGATGATCACGGACCACCAGAGCGGGTACGCCGAGGCCAGGAAGAAGGCGAACAGCAGCCCGTAGGTGAGGAACCCGGGTCGGCGCCCGTTGCCGAACAGGCCCCGGCGCAGGGAGCGTGCTCGGCCGCCCGGCGTGCTCGCTTCCGTGCGCGGCCTGGTGTCGATGGCGGTCATCGCGCTCTCCTCGGGTTCGTAGCTGCGGGGGCGCCGGCCGATCCGGCGGATTCGGGTGCCGGTTCGGCAGCGGGTGCCGGCGGCTGGGGGCCCACGGCGGGAAGCACGACGGCGGGAGCGGTGGACCGCTTGCGTCGGCGGCTATCGGCACCCCCGCCCGGTCCGCGCCCGTCGCCGGTGGTGGCGATCCTCCGTGAGATCAGGTAGTTCACGAGGCCGAACAGGATGATGATGAGGAACAGGAGCCACGCGATGGTGGCCGCCTTGCCGAAGTTCGACCGCTGGAAGGCCATGTCCCAGAGGTAGAGCACGGTGGTCTGGAACTGGCGTCCGGTTCCGCCTGCCGTCCGCGGATCGAACAGGCGGGGTTCGGTGAAGATCTGCAGCCCACCGATGGTGGCGGTGATCACCACGAAGATCATGGTGGGCCGGATGCTCGGCAGCGTGATGCTGAAGAAGCGGCGGAAGGCTCCGGCACCGTCGATCGCGGCGGACTCGTAGATGTCGCGGGGCACCGCCTGCATGGCTGCCAGCAGGATCAGTGCGTTGTATCCGGTCCAGCGCCAGTTCACCATGGTGGCGATCGCGATGTGGCTTGGCAGCGTCTCGTTCGTCCACAGGATCCGGTCGATCCCAAAGCTCGCCAGGATGTTGTTGATCAGCCCGTACTGCTCGCCGAACATGTTCGAAAAGATCAGGGCGACGGCGACGGGCGTCACGATGTAGGGGAGCAGGATGCTCATGCGCCAGAACGTCCTACCACGGAGGTTCTGGTCCAGCACGGCCGCTATGGCAGTGGCGACGATCAGCTGCGGAATGGTCGAGAGCAGGAAGATGCTCATCGTGTTGAACAGCGAGTTCCAGAAGAAGCGGTCCTGGAGGACTTCCTGGAAGTTCCGCAGGCCCACGAACTCGCCCTGCCCCTTGAGCAGGTGCCAGTCGAACAGCGAGACGAAGAAGGTATAGCCGAGAGGGAACAGGCCCACCAGGGCGAAGAGGACGAAGAACGGTGCGATGTAAAGGTAGGGCGAGCCCTTCATGTCGAGGACGTTCAGTCGCTGACGGAAGGTGAGGGTCGGTTTCGCCGGGGCAGGACTGCTGGCTGCCGGGCGGTTCAGTGTCGTGGTCATGAGGGTTCCAGACTCCATGGGGGCCTCCGGTGGTGCCGGAGGCCCCGCGGCCGGGTGTTGCTAGTTGTTGACGACGAGGTCGTTGAGAAGCGTGATGGCTTCGTTCCAGGCCTCATCGGCCGTACCCGTGCCGTTGTCCAGGATCTTCAGCGCGGGCGCGAAGACGTTCTCCTGGATTACGGAGTCATCCGGGCCCTTGAACTGGGCCACGACGCCTTCGGCACGCGATGCGAAGATCTCACCGTACGGAGCGTCGTTGAAGAGCTCGTTCGGTACGGCTGCTTCGACGATCTCCGCCTGGGCGTCCAGCGTGCTGGGGAAGTTGTTCGCGGCTGCGGACTGCTTGACCATCTGTTCGGGGTCCGTCAGCCATGCGGCGAGCTTCGCGGCCTCGGCGGGGTGTTCGGAGCTCTCGGGAACGGAGAGGAAGGCTCCTCCCCAGTTGGAGCTACCACCGGGGAAGACGTCGGCGACGTCCCATCCGCTCTCGGCGCCGCCACCGGCGGACTCCAGCTGTTCCTTGATGGTTCCGAGCATCCAGGCGGGGCAGACGTGGACGGCGAAGGAACCATCCACGAACGCCTTGCCCTTGCCCCAGTCGAACTGCTTCTGGTTGGCGGACAGGCCGTCGGCGGTGCCGGCGGCGAGGAGGTCGAACTGGGCGCGCATGGCCTCGTTGCCCTCGATGTTCAGCTCGCCGTCGGCGGTGTAGTAGCCCTCGTCCATCTGGTTCACCATCGAGTTCCAGACGAAAGCGGACTGGTCGTACCAGGCCTTTCCGGTGGTCTCTTTGTACTGGCGGCCCAGGTCGAAGTAGGTCTCCCACGTCGCGTTGCCGCCGCCGAAGAGTTCGGCGACTTCCTCGCGGTCGGTGGGCAGGCCCGCCGCTTCGAAGAGCTCCTGGTTGAAGCAGAGGGCCTGTGGTCCGATGTCGGTACCGTAACCGATGACGCGACCGTCGGGGTCGGTGCCCTGCTCGAACTTCCAGTCGACCCAGTTGTCCTTGATGTCCGCGGCGCCGTGATCGTTGAGGTCCACGAACTGGTCGGACACCTCCATGATCTGGCCGAGCCAGCCTTCCTCGACGGCGACGACGTCACTCAGGCCGGAACCGGCCGCGAGTTTGGTGAATGCATCGACGCGGGCGTTGGCGCTTCCATCGATGTTCGTCGCCTCGATGGTCACTCCGGGGTTCTGCTCTTCGTATTCGGCGTACAGATCGTCGTAGCCGAACTGTCCGAACGTGGTGACGGTCAGATTGACGGGATTGTCGGCACTTGCCGCCTCATCCGATCCGCCGCTGCAGCCCGAGGCTACGAGGGCCAGGGAAGCTGCGCCGGCGAGGGCGGTGATTTTCCTGAGTCGCGAGAATTCCACGGTCACTCCTTTGTGTGTGTGCGAGCGACGTACGCCGACGGGCGAGAGAGCGCTCTCTGTGAAGTAGGTCAACTGTATGTGGGCATCCTCACATCGTCAAGAGAGCGCTCTCTGAAGCAGTAGCGGTGTTGCCTGTGGGCGGCGGATGGCAGGCGGGGACGATGTTCCGCACAGCCTGAAGGCCACCAGAAAGACCTGTTTCCCCTCACTTTGGAGGGGTTTCACAGAGACGTCTGCGCATCGGAGCAGAGCGGGGGACCTCCTCGCCCTTAACAAGGTCTCGGATTGCGGAACGCGCCGTCCGGCGGTGGAAGCGGCCGCATGCTGGACGCTCCCCGTTCACTGCCGACTGGTGCGATTACTCAGAACCTCCGACTGCAGGCAAGCCGGCACCAGGGCCGCCACTACCTGTCTTTCCCGACGCCCCGGTTACCCGACACCCCGGTTACCTCGCTGCCCCGGCAAGAGGGGTTGAAGCGCAGCGGCAAGCAGGGGCCAATAGGGCCTGCTCCGGGGGCACGCGGGTGCATGGCTCAGCGCCGCTTCCGCTTTGACCGCTGCTCCGCCTCCCGCTCTGATCTGGCGCGCTCTGCAGAACGCTGGGATTTCCCTCCTCCGACCACTTTTTGGTGCCATTCACGCTGGTACGCCCGGCTGGCTGCGGCATCCTTGCGGCGGGCCAGCGCGGCCATTTCGCGTTGGAGTTTCAGGTAGTTGTTCCAGCGGCGGTCCTCGAGTGTGCCGTTAGCGAGGGCCGCCTGCACGGCGCAACCGGGTTCCAGTTGATGGGCGCAATCTGAAAACCGGCAGAGGCTGGCGAGTTCCTCCACATCCCCGAACATCTGCTCCATCCCGTCGTCGGCGTCGAAAAGCCCGAACCCGCGGACGCCGGGAGTGTCCATGAGGACAGTGCCGTCCGCCAGCGGCACAAGCTCCCGGGAGGTGGTGGTGTGCTTGCCCCTGAAGTCGCCGGAGCGGACTTCGCCTGTGTGCTGCACGTTGTGGCCAACCAGGGCGTTGATCAGTGTGGATTTACCTGCGCCGGAGGGCCCCAGGAGGACAAGCGTGCTGCGCGGCGGCAGATGTGCCAACAGCTCCTCGATCCCGTCCCCGTTCTCCGCGGAGGTGGTGACCACGTCAACACCTGCCGCCTGCAGGATGACCTGCCCGACGACGTCACCCGTCACATGCGCCAGGTCCGCTTTGGTGACAATCACCAGGGGGACGGCGCCTGAATCCCAGGCGGCGACGAGCGTCCGTTCGAGACGGTTGTGCGTGAGCGGCCGGTCAACAGGAACCACCACGCCGATCACGTCTATGTTGGCAGCCAGGACCTGGGCGGCGGAGGAGTCCTCGAAGGCGCGCTTCCGGCTGAGCTCCGAACGCCGGGGCAGCACGCCGAGAATCTGGCGATCACCCGCGCGGTTGGGTCCTATCCAAACCCAGTCGCCCGTGACCGGCACGCCGGCATCGAGCGGGTAGGGAAGGTGCAGGAGTTCCATGCCCACAGCCACCAGGACCAAGCTGCGGTCAACCCGCACCACACGGCCGGGCTCGCAGGGATTGTCCGCGCTGGAAACAGGTGGCGGGTTTTCGTCGAAGTGGCGTGCGACGACGGCGTTGTAGCCGTAAAGGGTTGGGCCGGTGCGAATTGACATGGATGCAACAAGACTGTTTAGGCCGTGGCCTAGAGAATTTTTCACTGTGATACCTCGGGAAAAGTCCCCTGGCACCGGCCACTCCCGGGCAAAGGCCCAAGGTGTTGTGGCGTTCCGCGGGCAGTGCCCTATGCGGTACGGAAGCTGGAGACGGGGGCGGTTGTTTTGATGGTTTCAAGGCGCCCGGGGCGCACGGCAATGACAGTCATCAAAAAACACCTCCCCTCTCTGCTGTGGTCCATCGAAGTGATACCGGACCGGTTCCCAACTCTAGCTTCTGACCGAGGCTTTCGCCATGGCCTTCGCGATCCGGAACCTGTGAATTGCAGCGGTATCCATCACGCCGCTGATTCGGGTGTCGGTCAGCTATTTTCAACAAAGAGGAATGCCACCTGTGATGAGCATTGAGGAACTCGGGGGCTCCTGCACTAACTCAGAGGCTTCTTGTTCGTTCCCCATGGCTTGTTCGTTTGCCATGGCGTCGCTGCAGCGCGGGCAGCTCGAACAAGAGAGTCACCGAGACGTGCTGGCGGGTTGAGTAGACCCAGGCGAGCGCGAGCGGGACGCCGATGCCAGCCAGCAGCAACAGCGGCAGAACGTACCATGCCCCGGCAGAGCCGATCGCGTCGGCCAGGGCGAGGGTGATCATGATCGGTCCGAGATGGGCGACGTAGAACACGATCGAGTAGCGTCCGACGAATTCGAGCGCGGCGGTCACCGGTCCGGCGGGGAGCCGGGGGAAGAACCAGCACACGACCACGAGCGCCCCCGCCACGCCCCACGCGAACTCCCCCTGGTACAGCACCTCCCGACCCGCCACGTTCAATACACCAACTGTCACCGCGCCCGCGCCGGCCACAGCAAGGACCCACGGCTTCCCGATGATTCCCGCGATCTCCGGCCAGTGCTGGGCGCACCAGGCCCCGAAGAAGAAAAACGCTGAGAGAAAGGCCATGGTCTCCGGGCGGCTGCCGTCGGTGAGCATGAACGACACGCCCACTGCGGTGCCGGCGATCAGCAGCGGTGGGACGCGCCGCAGCGGATAGGCAAGGGCGTAAAAGACGAGGATGAACCAGAGGTACCAGAGGTAGGTCGGCGAATTGTGGAAGACCTGGGTCACCGCCGCAGGGCTGAGGTCGCCGCTTGCAGCGAGAATGATCAGCGACCAGAGAACGTACGGCCAGGCCACCTTGGAGCCCTTGCCGACGAAGTACTTCCTCCCGGTCTTGGCCATCGACTGGGGAAGCACGATCCCGGACAGGAACATGAGCACGGGCATGCGGAACGGCTCGAGGAAGAGGTTGAACTGGTCGACGCCCGGAGTCGGGCCGACGGCTATTCGAAGGGCCTCGCCCGCATGCAGCAGGACGACCAGCAGGATGGCAACCCCACGGCAGCTGTCCAGCCATCGTATACGCGTGTCCGTCAAAGTACTGATGGCGGCCTCCCCGTCGAGTCTCATCAATCGAACCTGGGTACTGCCCCTGGGTTCGCTTAGGTGAGGTTCGGTGTCGGGATGAATCCGGATGGCCCGTCACAGCAGGTTCTGTCTCGGTGAAACGTCTTCCCCTGCCTCATTGTCAACGGGTCGTGCCAGCGTCGTAGAAGCGTCGGATCGCTTCGAGGGTCGGGTCCCATCGGTGCTGGATCCGCGGATGTGCCTCGAGTCTGGTTGAGGCTGCCCTGCGAGACGGGGAAAATCATGAAGCCGCAGATCGTGTGCGAGCGTCGCAGGAATGCGTCATCGGCCTCGTCTGGAAGCTGCGTGTAGTGGTGGCTTAGATTCCTTCGGTGTCGCGTTGTGATTGTGTCGCTTCCAAGGACTATTCTCGAGCCGTCTGCTTCGTACACAAGGTACGGGGGAAGGGCCCGACCAGCGCGAAGCTCGAACGGCCGCTTACATCAACGGCGGATCCGACCTTCGCGCCCGACGGGGGGCCACCGCTGACCCCTGCGGGCCGCTTTCCCGGCACGTTCTCCACGTTCAGCGGCCTCGACCTGACGAGACCCCGTTGATTGCCGGCCACGGGTCCCTCGTAAGGGCAGGGCGCCGCGCTAGTCGCCGCGGCCGGCTTCAGTACTGATGCACAGCCGGTTGCCTTGGGCGTCAGTGGCCACTACCCACATGGGCGCGTGTTCATCATCGAGTGTTGCACCAACGCTTACCAGAGCATCCAGAGTCGAGGCGCTTTCGCTGAAGGGGACAGTGACGTCCAGGTGAAGACGATTCACGCTGGGACTCTGGGACTCCTGAAACCAGATGCCCGGACCCCTGCCATAGGGATCGGTTAGGCTTCCGTCTTCCCGCATCTTGTAGCCCAGTGCAGCTTGCCACACTTTCGAAATGGCTTCCGGGGCATCGGTATCGATGGCTATCTCCACTGTGCGCAGGAGTTCCGGGAGAGGCGTGACGCCAGTGGCTTGGGCCTGCTTCGATATCGCGCGGGCCAACGTCACGTCACGCGCCGTCACCCTGTCTCCGGCATCGTGCGAAGTGAGCGTGATGAACAATGTGTCATACCGCCAGTCCACATCAGGGTGGTGGTTGGATTCCTCTGCCAGCCCACCAATGGTGGAAAGCAAATCCAAGGCACTGGCGGATGATTCACATCTAAATGCGGTCCGCAAAGCACCCAAACCGTAGCGCCACTCCGGCAACTGGAGCAGATTTGCTTGGATTTGCTTCTGGTTCAGAACATCTCTTGCTGGCATCGTTTTCTCCTCTGGTTTTCCAGTCACAGATTGGGGTCTGCCGCATGGGCCGGGATGGTGGCCGGAATCAGTTCATCGAAAGGCCCGCGGTCGCCCGATCCGGACAGAGCCTGAAGCCCATGCTTGACTGGATAACTGAGAATATTACGCACACCATCACGGTTGCCGCCATGGCACGCGTTGCTGACGTAGCCCAACGGACCCTCACACGTCGATTCATGGCCGAAGTCGGCTGCACACCACATTCTTGGCTCACACGCCAAGCGTGTGCTCGTACCGGTTCGCGTGGCCCTAAAGGTGCGGACGGAAACCACGGCCAGGGGATCGCATTCCGCCCGTTTTAGTGGTTCACGCACTGCGGGAGCAGGTGGCCGCAGACCGGGAAAAGCTGCTGGGCCGCGGCTAGGGCCGCTGGTTGTGCCCACCGGAGCCCCTCCGGGCCAGGGACCGCGGTGGATGCCTAGCTGGCCGGACGCCCGCGAAGGATCTGGACCGTAGTACCTGTACTTCGACGTCACAGGCACCGACACCATCGAGAACACCTTCACCAGGGGAACCCCTGATGTGAAGTCGACCGACGCGTCCTCACGAACTAGCAAAGCAGGGACGGGACGGCTCTCGGCCGAACAACTTTTTTCCCTGACATGAGATCGAGGGCGCGAGACGGCCGCGCCGGGTTGTTTGTTCGATGGTCGCGGCGGCTTGAGGTTGGTGATCCTAGGTGTCGATGGGTTCACCGTTGTAATACGGGGCCGTAGCCGGCGCTCCTACTATGGGTCCTGGACCTATGAGTCCTGGACGACTTCCGCCGGGGACCATCCCAAGGCGGGTCCCAAGATGGTGGCGATGTCGGTGAGGATCTGGACGTAGTCCTCATGATCGAAACTGAAAGGCAAGGCGAAAGCCACCTCATCGACCTCCTGGAAGCCGGCATGCGCGTAAAGCTGTTCCGCGATCTGGTCGCTGGTGCCGATAAGGTCCGGGGCAAACAGCATCCCTCTCGGCCCCTGCGGTGCCCGGGTACGTGGTAGGCGTTCATGCACGTACTGTTTGTACTTCTCCCGCTGGCTCGACGACGCCGAATCGGTCGGGATTACCACCAGGCCCTGCGAGACCCGGCCCCCTCCGAGCGCTTCGGGTGATGCCGCCGCTGCTTCACGATAGGCGCGGATCTGAGACTGCTGAATCCGGGCAAAGACGGGGTCCTGGTCCTCGTCGGGGAAGATCACGCTGCTGGAGAGCAGATTGAACCCATTCCGCGCGGCCCATACGGCCGACCTCCTGCTCCCTGCCCCGTACCACAGGCGTTTCCGGAGCCCGGGGGAATGCGGCTCGACACGATCGGAAAACTCCTCGACCACGCCCTGCCGTCCAGACAACGCCCGTATCGATTCCCCAGCGATGAAGCGGGCAAACCGTTCCACGCGTGCGTAGCTGAAGTCCTCCGACCCCGACGAATTCGGGTACAGCTCGTCCTTCACGGTGTCGTAGTGCATCGGTTCCCCAACACTCAGGCCCGGATTGATCCGCCCGCCCGAAAGCAGATCGACGGTGGCCAGATCCTCAGCCAGGCGCAGCGGGTTCTCCCAGCCCATGGGTGTCACTGCAGTGCCAATCTCGATCCGGGAGGTGCGCTGGCTGGCGGCGGCCATCATCGCGACAGGCGAGGAGATTCCGAACTGCAGGTGGCGGTGGCGCAGCCAGGCGCTGTCGAATCCGAGCCGCTCGCCGAGTTCGATGATCTCCAGGGTCGATTCGTGCCCCGCGGCCGGATCCGCCGGATCGAACAAACCGATCGTAAGGAATCCGAGCTTGCGTAGCGGGCGCGGGGAGACGGGCATGGGCTTCCTTCGAAGGATCGGTGTACTGCTGATCCCAGACTATGCGCCGGGTCTCGCGACGCCTGCGAGGAGGAAGGAAAGTTTCCCTTCGCGTCATCGACGCCGCCCCGCACCACACCTACTGACCGGGGTGTGCATTGAGGGGTCGGGCGGAACAACCGCGGGAAGCTTTGGTCTTCGGACGAGGCCGAACTCCTCAAACCTGGTCAAGTCTTCCAGAGCAAAGAATCTCCACCTGTTGCTGAGAACGCGACCGTTTTGGCGAGGCCCGGCAGGGGAAAACGCAGGGCGTGGACAGTGTCCACACTTCAGGTCCGGAACTGTGCCGTACCGGCGTCGGATCGGTCTGGAATGCGGATGTATTCGGGGGGGGCGAGTATTCAAGGGCGGGAGTCCTGTTCGAGTCCCACTTCAGACACAGTGTTATCCCAAGCCAGAGGCTGTTTGCTCTCTGACTGTGGACGAACCGGCGCAATGTGTGCGGCCCGGGTGCCGGATCTGGTGGTTGGGTTGTGGTTGTTGGGGCGGGGTGCCTCCTTTCGCTCGCGAAGCCCGGTTCGAGCTTTCTTACTACTTCATGGGGGAGCGGCGGTGTAGGTGCATGGCTGTGGTGAGGGTTTTTCGGCCTGGCCATCCTCCTCGCCGGGCAGCTCAGGCGAAGCAGCCACCGAGAGTTGACGACTCAGGAGCCCCATCACCACGAGCGGACTTAGGCTGCGCCAGGTTCGCTCGCGGGCGGCGACAGAGACACAGAAAGCGGCCACGTGGGACCCGGGAGCCCGGAAGAATGTGAGTCGCTGCGATAAATGGCGCATTTCCCGGCGCTCTAAGGCCGATCGCCCAGTCCCGCAGGAGGATCCTCAACCGGATGCAGGAGGCTGCTTAGGCGGGGTGCGTGCACATGTGCACTTCCGCCACGTCTGCGCGTCCTTTGCCGAGGGTTTTCCGCAAAGCCACCCGGATGGGCATGATGTGGCTGCCACCGCCAACGGGCAACATGGAGGCCGCGTACTCGTAGCAATTGACGGTGCCTTCGACTTTGACGGATTTACCTGTACCGAATGCCTCGGCGGAGCCTGGCATTCGGACGCACAGCCGTCAGCTGTTGCTGTCGGCGATGATCTGCGCAGAGAGTGCGATGTCGAGGGCGGGGAAGTTGGGGGGGATCTGTCATGCTCGGGCTCCTGATGGAAGGCAGTGCGAGACGAGGCCGCTCATTGAGACGCTTGTTCCAGCTTTCGTACGAATGTTGCGGCACCTTCACCTGAGAAATTTTCCTTATCGACGGGGCGACCCGAGATGGCCATGAGAAGTGCCAACGAGGTTCCTTTGACCTCTGATCCAGAACCGTGCTCAAACCCCGAATCGGAAGCTTGCAGACGAAATCCAGCTGCGCGTTCTTTGCCGCCGCCCATAGAGATGCCGGTTTTGAGTTGATAACGCAAGGCCGCGTCGATTGACTCACTCGGGTAGGAGCGCCGAAGCCCTAGGGGACGTCGAATGTCCTCACCATGCACGATTACCTCGACAAGCCGCGTTGCAAGAGCAGCGGGCGGCGTCGAGGTCGCATCGCGTATGCGGCGGAACTCAGACAGGGTCGCTTCCGGGGTCGCGGCACGTTCCCTGGTGATGCCGTTTGCGTTGTCTTTGTCGAAATCGAATTTCGCGGCGATCAGTCGACGCAGAAAGCTGACACGAGTTGTCTTCGCCGAATCCACGAGATGAGCTACGACGTCGTGAATGTCCCAGCCGGGGCAGAGCGAGGGCCGGGCCCATTGCTCTGGGGTGAGCGACTCAAGTTCTCTAATGAGGATTCGGCGTTCGTTGTGAACGGCTGCCCACACCGCGGTCGAAGGTCGGGAAGGCATGGGGCAATATAACCACGCGATACGACCGGCTACCTAGTACCGATACGCGACAGGGACGACCAGTGGGACTGCCTTGCTCCCGAGGAGCTGGGGCGCGAGACCTCCTCGGCGGTGAAGCGACTAGCCGCGATGAAGCGGCCGCCGATCGCTAAGCTGCAATAACGCGGTCTTGATGTGCGTTCTGATGCTGGCGGTCCGGGCACCCCCGTAAAGGAGGCCATCCGATCCGCTGGAGGTGGAGTCAAAACGACCTATGCAACGCGGGTCCGGCCTCTAGAGGCGCTCAATGCCGCCCGGCGTTCGACAAGGGATTCCTCGAGTGCAACTCCGGTCCAGGCTTGGCGCAGGTTCAGATAATTAGTCACTGAGTTTGGCCTCAAGGTAGCCGGTGACCCAGTCCTGAAGCTGCTCGGTACTCCAACCCGGGGTGGCGACGAGGAGGACTTCGCGGTCTTCACGGACGACGCCGGTGATGCCGTCCTCTTTTGCGAGGGTTTTGACGAGCCGGTCCACCACCCGGGAGTGCTCGTGGGCGATATCCTCGCGCAAGCACACCTCCAGCTCACCCCCGCGCAGTGCGTCCCCGCCCAGGTCCTCCACCACGACGAGCGGTTCATCCCCTACCACCGCGGGAGCGTCCTCCTCCGCCTTGTTCAGGTCGTCGATGGCAGCGCGCGCGTACTGGGCGATTCTGTCGTCCGGCGATTCCCGCATACCGAGGAGGACAGCCCTGGCGTCTCCGGCCGGCACCGCGGGCAGGAAGAGGTGACTATCCGTATGCTCGCTGACGAGCACCGGGTGGTTTTTGAAGGCATAACGCTTGATGCGATGGCGTGCAATATCCCAGCGGGCCGAGGGTGCCCGGTCCACAACCACCGCGGCGAGGTACGAGACCAGGCCGTCCAAGAGGAAGAGGGACTCCAGGGACAGGACGCGTTCTTCCTCCATGGTGTACCGCTCCCAGGACGGCCAGTCTTCCCGGCGTGCCGACGCCGGATCCGTCGCGCCGGGGAAACCCGGCCCGGCTAGACGGGCGAGGATCCAGCGCCACAGGGGGACCAGGCTTCCCACCGTCCCGTCCAGGATCGCGTGTGGATCCCTCCCGTCGGCTGCGATCGACTCCCGAAGGCGGTCCAAAGCCGGGGCGCGCTCGTCGAGGAACTCCCGCAGGGACGCAGCAGCTTGCGTCTTGGTCTGGTTCAGGTAATGGGTCATGGCAGGCAAGGCATCCACCAAATAGAACAATTCAAATTTGGAGCCACCCTTATCCTCGACTCCCCGTTCGGGCCCAAAAATCGTCACCGTGGGATATTCGCCCTGTCTTCCACATCATCCACGAACGCTACCTGAAGCGTGTACTGCTTATAGAGCTCAATGGCATCTTCCAAGGGCATGCGTCCGAGGTCCAGCGCCGCTTTCAGACCATCAAGTTGGGCATTGCATACCTCTGCTGCAGTGACCTTTGCGGCCACTGCATGCGAATTACTCAAACTGGTCGATATGGCAGCGGCGACGGACATCAGCATCGCTGCCAGGCAGAGCACTTGCCAAACTATGGAGCTTTGTTCCAGCGTGAGTGCTTCCTGAATCCCCGCGGCGAACTTCGTGCCGCCAAGGGCGGGGCCTGCTGTAAGGCCCGCAGCCAGCGCGCTACCAACGACGCTCGTCATCACCAGCCTGTTCCGGCGGGGTCGTTCATGACGCAGGAACAGCCTGACAGCTGACTGTCGCTGCTCGATGTTTGCGATCAGTTTCTGACGAGCTTCTTGTTCCTCCACGACTTCCTCCCGGAGGCGGTATTTATGGTGTATTCTACCCGTTCTCGAAAGGTGATCGCCGGAATTCGGTGAGCGGCACCGACATGTAGAAGGCGTATGGCGTCCCCTGGAGGGCCCACCGGAAACAGCGCCCGAGACCGTATCTATTCGAGCGCTTATGGCGTTACCGACGCGCTATTGCCAGGTTGACTGCTTCACGAAGACGCTTCACCCAAGAGCTTAGGGACGACCCGTGTGAGGACATGATTTCTACCTCGGAGGCGATCAGAGACGTCGCTCAAAGCCGTCCACAGATGGGAGAGCCGCCAGTGATCACGGGTGGGGCAGAATGAGCCTCATGTGCGGACGTTTTGTGACTGCAGGGAAATCCAACGAATGAAGGTCGACATCCTGAGCGCAGTCACCGTCGTCGTCCTCGCCGGCAAACGGCGCAATTCCGTTCCAGCCATCGTCGGGATTGTGATCCTCGCTGCGGCGGTCACCCTTCTTGCGATCTCGGCGATGGTCAACGCCGGCGACCTTCTCCTCACACGCTTGGATCTCACTGCTGAGATCGACCAGATGAACCGGCAGCGCGCGCTGATTCCTTAGCTCGCTTGGCGGGACTAACTCTGATTGGACAGTGCGCTTCCCGGTCACGATGAGGATCGTCGCTTTTGACCCAAGATGAGCAAGCGCCGAAACCAGAGCGGTGCTTCCGTCCAACCAGGCCACCGCTGAACAGAGCAGACAAGAACATGAAGAGGCCCGTGCTGACGTGTCAGTCCATCGGCTCACCCAATCTTGAATCAGTCGCGGTACTTCTGGTGACTGTTCCAAAGACCGGTGTGCCGACACCGGATAGAGGATGCTCCAATGATGGTTGTGGTGCTACTCGGTCAGCCAGGATCCAAGCCACTTACCCTGCTCCTCGGTCATCCAGAAGATGACCTCCTGCTGCTGGCCGTCTTGGCCTTCGATGGCCAGGTTCACGGAAAAACCGACCTCACTGCCAATGGTCGGGCTAAGGCCGATTTCCCGTACCCGCGGTTCGGATGGAAGGTCAGGCCCCATAAGGATCGTGACCTCGACCGAACCCGTTGTTGCGCTAAGGGCTCCAGTGATTGTGCCTGGGTTGGCCCTCCAGGGGGCGCCTCCCTCCAGAGTCGTCTTGTGCCCCAGGCAGACGGGCACTTCACGGTCCGAGTACGGCGCCAACACGAAGGAGCTCGATCCAGTCTCTGGACAACGCAGTACGGAGCAGGCGGTCATGCCCGCGATCGTACCGCTAAACGCGGAGAGGGAGCCTTGCACTCAACCACGGTTGAGCAGCGGACGCAAAAGCCGATCCCTCAGCCGACAACCGGCTCTATACGATCTGGAACGGTGCTCAGGAGTTCCGCCGCATAATGTGTGATGGCTCTTTTGTGGCCGTCGAGTCTGGGCATGAGGGCGAGCAGCGCTGTCCGCAACGAGCCGCTGTATCAACGTTCGTCGTACAGTGCCAGCGCGAGGAAAGCCTAGCGTGCACCCTCATCCATGCCGGCCTCCGGCATGGATGCGAGAATCGAAACGGCCTCGGGAGAAGCGCCGGCATCGCGGATGAGCTGCAGCACCGTTCAGGGGAGTGGGGGGGGCGGCACTGTTGGGTGCCGCCCCCGTTGTGCTTCCCCGGGTTATTCAGCGATGTAGAGCAGGCGCTTGTTGACGAACTCGTCCATGCCCAGAGGTCCAAGTTCACGGCCGAAGCCGGAGCGCTTCACGCCGCCGAAGGGCAGGTCCGCGGCCTCACCGACCCCGTTGACGTTAGCCATGCCGACGTCCAACTGCTGGGCGATCACCCGGGCGCGTTCTTCGTCGGTGCTGAACACGGCGCCGCCCAAACCGTACGGGGTATCGTTCGCCAACTTCAGGGCTTCCTCGTCCGAGGAGACCTTGTAAACGACGGCAACCGGGCCGAAGAGCTCCTCATGCCAGGCGCGCATCTCCGGAGTGACGCCGGTGAGCACCGCAGGGGCGAAGTAGGCGGTGCCATCCTTGGACAGCTCACCGCCGGCATGCAGCGTAGCGCCCTTATTGACCGCGTCGCGCAGCTGTTCGTACAGGGACTCGGCCGCACCTCGGGATGACAGCGGGGCGTAGGTGCCGGGTGAGTCCTCGGCTGGGTTGCCGGGCTTGAGGTGCCGGGCCTGCTCGGTGAGTTCGGTGACGAACTCCTCGAAAATGTCTTCCATGACGATCATGCGCTTGTTGGAGTTGCACGCCTGCCCGGTGTTCTCCAGACGCGTTGCCCACGCCGCTGACGCCGAAGCCTTCACATCGGCGCTGTCCAACACCACATAAGGATCCGAGCCGCCGAGCTCCAGCACGGCCTTCTTCAGGTTAGCCCCGGCAAGGGCGCCGATCACCGCCCCTGCCCGTTCGGAACCTGTCAGGGACACGCCCTGGATGCGGCCGTCGGCGATGATGTCTGCGATCTGGTCGTGAGTGGCGAAGACATTGACGTAGGCGCCGTCGGGCAGGCCCGCGTCCTTCATAATCTGCTCGATAGCCAGCGCAGAACGCGGGCAGCTCTCCGCATGCTTGAGCACGATGGTGTTGCCCAACACCAGGTTCGGCGCAGCGAAGCGGGCCACCTGGTAGTACGGGAAGTTCCACGGCATGATGCCCAGCAACGCACCCACGGGCCGCTTCTGAATGACCGCCTTACCGCCCCCGATCGGCTTGATCGGCTGATCGGCGGCCAGAGCCGGGCCCTCTGTGGCGAAGTAGTTGAAGATGTCGGTGCAGAACTCGACCTCACCCCGAGACTCGGAAAGGGGCTTACCCATCTCCGAGGTGATGATCGTGGCAAGTTCGTCCACCCGTTCAGTAAACAGTTCACTGATCCGCTTCACGACCTGCGCGCGCTCCTCGATCGGCACCTCCCGCCAGGCCAGGAACGCTCCATGAGCCGCAGCCAGTGCGTCCTGGATCTGATCATCGGTGGCGCTGGGAAACTCCTCCTCCACCTCACCGGTGGCCGGGTTCAGCACCCGATAGGAATGCGGCCCACCCGAAGCATCGGTGGCCGTCGCACGCACATCAGCAGTCATCGCTCATCGTCCTCTTCTTTGATTTGAATGGGCCTTCTCAAGTCCAGATACACCTCAGGATACCGAGGTCGGCATCGACGGTTGTTCCGGCTGGCACCATCGTTTCCCCGCAAGTGATTCCCATGAACCGGCTGTCGACTGTCACGGACTGACTATGACCCACCGCGTGCCCAATGAATTCGTCATCCTGGGCAGGTAGGCACGGTACCCGACTCGGATCATCGAGGCGTCGACGGCGCCCGCCGGCGCCCGCCGGCGCCTGAACACCAGCCCTGACCGCCCTGTCACACCTATGCAGGACCTTCTGACGGAGAAAAGCTCTCGCAACGCATGACTGGGGGCTTACTACCCCTTCCCCTAGTAAAGTGACTCCGCCGGTAACGTTCCCACTGGGATAAGGATGCCAAGCGGGGAAGTCAGCTTGCGATCAACGTGTTGCCCTGCGTGCGCCCCGGTACTAACCCTGCTGGAACCAGGTGGTCTTCAATCCCACATAGTTATCGAGCGCATGGACTGAAAGGTCTTTGCCGAATCCTGACTGCCGAAACCCGCCGAAGGGCGTGGTCAGGCCCAGCGCGTCGACGGTGTTAACCCGGGTGTTGCAGTCAGACCCAGGCTCAACTGATGTGGGGACGATGTGCTCTAGGCAAAGAGGGCGATGAAGGCTAGACCTTATGTCTGTAGCCCAGTGGGTTGGCGGCCCTTTGGCTGCGGGGATCGTCAACCGATACTAACTCGTATCCGAGGAGGTGAATGCCACCAGAAAGCAGTCACCGGAGCTTCACTTACAACAACAAGCAGTATCATCCACTGGAGGTCAAGATGTCAGCTCTAGTTCGAAAGAGCCTCGATTCGCCCGAGGAGACGCGTCCCTTCGAGGGCGGTACCGGCCAACTTCAACTCGTCAACCTGGAGCAGGGCGCCGTGGGCCGCGCCACGTTCAATCCGGGATGGCGCTGGTCCGAGCACGTCAAGCCCATTGCGAAAACTGACAGCTGCCAGGCCGCGCACATGGGCTATTTCGTTTCCGGCCGAATGAAGGTCGTGATGGACGACGGTGAAGAGATGGAGTATGGGCCGGGTGACTTCGCCACCATGGCCCCTGGGCACGATGCCTGGGTGCTGGGAGATGAACCCTGTGTGGTCATTGATTGGCAGGGATTCGCCGACTACGCCAAACCCTGAGCCCAGGGGCTCGGCACGTCAGAGATGAGACGCCCGCGTCCGCCCAGGCTCGGGCTTCTCACCAGCCGTTCGGCGTGCCCGACCCTAGGCAGCGAGCGCGGGCAGAGCACCTCGTTACAGTCGAGTTCGATCCTCAGTAACACGATCAAGCGCCTGTCTATGCGGGGTGCGGCCGATTGGGGTGCGACCCTCTGGTAGGGAGAAGCAGGGGTGTGGACAGTGTCCACACTTTGGGCTTCGGACGCACTCGGACCGGCGCCGGACCAGATCGGATTGCGGATGTTTTCGGGGGAGTGGTGGATTTCCAGGGCCTGGAGTCCGGTTCGAGTCCCACTGCGGGCACCGTGTTTTACCAAGCCAGAGGCTGTTGTGCTCTCTGGCTGTCGACAAGCTGGCGCAAGGTGTGCGGTTCCGGTGCCGGACCTGATGGCGGGGGTGGAGTTTTCATGGGGGCGGGGTGCCTCTTTTCTCTCGTGAAGCCCGGTTTGGGCCTTCTCACTCCTTCATGGGGGAGCGGCAGTGTGGGTACATGACTGTGGTGAGGCTTTTGACCTGGTCATCCTCCTCGCCGAGCAGCTCAGGCGAAGCAGCACCGAGAGTCAACCTCTTGAGCACCATCACCACGAGCGGACCTAAGCTGCGGCAACTCGAGGCCAGTCCCATTTCCATGGACCGTGAAACCGGTGGCGTTAGCGGTACGGGCCTCCCTGGATCGGTGACGGGCAGGCAGCGGAATGGTCGCAGCAGGTGCCGCATAGGTCGATCCTCTACTGCAACATTGAGGCAACCAAATGTGTTACCTGGTGACGGTTATGGCAGCCCTTCCGAGGAGACCTGTGTCGTACAGAATGCGGTGGCCGTCTCTGAGGACGCGACGCGTTCCTTCGTCCAAGGGGACATCAGCCCAGCTCGAGTGAGCGATGCCCACTTCCACAGTCAGTCCTGAGGCCAACCGGAATCTGCGCTCGCGTACTGGCCCCCATGCCTCGGAGCGGATGAGACGCGCCCCCGGACGGAGTTGTTCGAACCACGTCGCGTCTTCAAGGCTTCCGGGAGTGTCGCTCAACACCACGAGGTCGACATCGCTGGCGATTCGCTCAGCTCCTCGGGCGTAAGACCCCACGAGAGCAACAGCCCTTACTCTGTCTTCCTGCTTCGCCCAGGTAGCAACGTCACTGATGATCCGCTGAGCAACCCGCCGGCGACCTTTTAGTCTTGCTGCCATGAGAGGGATGCTATCCGCTGAATATTCGCGAAATGACCGTAAAGGGGATCCCTCAACGGACAAATTCTCGGGCGGGTGCCACGCGGCAAGCCAGCGGAGGACGTGAAGTAACGGTGGATATGGGATGGTCTTCCTAACCGGGTCCGGCCGTGACACGCTTGGGACGACCTCCGGGGGCAGTGATGGAAAGACACCGGCTGTCAGGGCTGAAGCAGTCGATCCTGGGGCAACTTATAGCGTTTTCTTGGTACATCGCAGTCTGGGTCCTCATCCGGGAGTACATCTACAGGTTTCATCACTCGGCACACCAGTATTGCCAGGAGTTTCACCTGCCGGCGGATTGGAATCCGCATCGGATCAGCGTCTGCTCCTGGACCGGCACCGATACGGGGTGGCCGCTGGGCGTGAAGTGCGTCTTCTCGCAGACTGGCCAAGGCATCGTCCTCATCGTGAACGACCACTTTATTGTTGCCAATATCCTGGCTCTTGTTCCAGCGGTCGTGGTCGTTCTCCTCTTCGGATTCAAAATCCTCACTGTACGAAGGTGAGCCAGCTGCTACATCACATCTCACACTGTTGGTGAGATTGTCTTTCTAGATTTTGCTCATTTGCTGCGGCGCGGGCACTGACCCTGAGGAAGTTGCGGGCCCGACGAAGGGTGTGCGGCTTTCTGCACCCTTGTCCCCTTCAAAGCGCCGTCCCCACCCGGACAGGATGGCAATGGTGATGACGCCGGTTAGAACGAGGGGGTAGAACGCTCCGAGGATAATCGATGGTGCCGACAGCGTGTTCCCATTGGCGTCCACGCTGAGAAGGCTGGCGATGAGCAGGAAGGAACTGACGATGGGCACGACGGACCCGAGTCCCACAGTGACGCAGTCCATGACGTTTGCCCGCCGGTAGGGGTGCAGGCCGGCGCGGGCGCCGATCCTGTCGGCGACCGGACCGTACATGATCATGGATGGTCCGTTGACGCCGGCGAAGATCGTGGCGGTGAGCAGGGCGCCCAGGGCGATCGTGAGTTCGGCGCCGACCGGTGTGCGGGCAAAGGCGGACCGGCCCGTGGCATCCACGATCCAGTCGAAAATACCTGCCTCCTGGAAGACGCCGATAATGCCGAATATCACGATACCCAGGCCGATGAGAGGAAGAATCCCGACCACCGAGGTGATGAGGAAACCGCCTGCTGTGCCGTCGTCGGCCGCACTGATGATGCCCGAGGGCTTGAGGAGACCGGTGATGAGGCCCACCGCGGTGCCGGCAATCAGTCCGATTGTCGTGGCGAAGAAAATGTCCCGCTTCCAGATCGCAACCGCCAGCAGGAGCGCGATGGGAAGCAGCATGACAAGGCTGAGCGGTGAATTGCCAGCGGTGTCGATGACGAAGGCTTCGCTGGAGGATGAGGAACGCAAGGAGCCGAAGGCATAAAACATGACGGCGCTGATGGCGGCCGCCGTCAGCGAATACTTGGCCCTCGAGCGCACGACACCTCCGATTTCGGCGGTTCCTTCGCGGCGCCGGTATCGCTGCGTTGCTGAGGAGACAATGGTTGAGTCGGAGATCGGGGCGAGGTTGTCGCCGAACAACGCGCCCGAGAGGATGGCTCCCGCAAGCAGAACAGGATCACAACCAAGGGCGACACCGGCAGGGTAAAAGACAGGAAAAGCGGTGAACAGTGTGCCGATTGATGACCCCGTCGACATGGCGATGACGCACACCATGAGGAAGGTAACCGTGATGAAAAGACCGCCCGATACTCCCAGGGTGCTGGCGAGCCAGATGAATCCACCCGAAAGGCCGGTTTCTTCAATTAGGCCGGAGATCAGACCGACAACGAGGAGAATCAGGAGAAGATTCACCGATGGTTTCGAGGAGACACCTGCGATGACCGCCTCCCAGAACCTGCTGTAGCGGCGGGCGAACAGGGCGGCGGTGAGCAGTCCGACGAGGCCTGATGCGGTGATGGCGTTCATATCAAACACTCTGAAGACGACGAAGTAGCCGATGACGCCCATCAGGAAGACCGCGGGCGCGATCAGAGCACCCAACATCCCGATTCGGAAAGTGAGGCGATCGGAACCGGTCTCGGCCGGCACGTGAGCTGTCATTTTCGGGTCTCCTGGTAAGTAGAGAAGTTGATGTAGGGAACGTTCTGTACCGGTCTTTCTAGGAACAGGGCGTGGTGTTACGGCGTGCTCCCCGGCAGGTGTGTGGCAGGAAGACGATATGAGCAACCGGCACAGGAACTGTGTACATATCGCGGACGATGGAGTGTCAGAAAGCCGGTGAAACCCGCTTCCTCTGCGCAAGGGGCGTTATGGCAGAGTCGGCGGCTGGCAGTGGCAGTTGGCATGAAGTTGTGCGAGGGCTGCGACGACCTGAGTCAGACCGGTTGTGCTGATGTGTGGTGAGCTGTTGAGCTAGCGGGTCCGGTAGGCGTGGATGGCGTCGACGACTGCAGCAATATCCTGGGGTGTTGTGTAATAGTGCAGGGACAGCCTGAGGAGCTCTCCGCGGGGGGCTGACATGATGCGCCGCTCGTGCAGGAAAACCGACATGGCGACCGGGTCGTCGTCGTAAACGGCAACTTGAGGTCCGCACAGCTCGGGTGCCTCGGGCCTACTCAGGCGCTCGCCGGCCTGCATCAGCTGATGAGCGAGATCCTTGGCGAGAGCCCTTACATGCTCAAAGGCGGTGGTTTGATCCACCGGTTCTAGTAGATCAAGGCCTGCATGAGCTGCGTACACCGCGGGAATAGCTGGGGTTCCGGTTTCAAAGCGACGTGCTTCTACCGGATAGTCGACATGGTTGGGGTCGAATTCAAAGGGGTTCACTCTGCCAAACCAGCCTGTCATTTCAGGTGCACGATCGCTGGTGAGACCTTCCCGCACGTAAATGAAGGCGACACCGGCCAGGCCCAGCATGTACTTGAGGGTTCCTGCTACGAGGTAGTCGCAGTCCATGGCGCGAACATCGATAGGCACAACTCCGGCCCCCTGGTAGGCGTCCACGAACACTCGGGCTCCCGCTTCGCGGGCCAGTGCGCTGATGGAGGCAAGAGGTGCCCTCGAACCGTCGTGATAGCTGACCAGGGGGACCGAGACGAACTGGACCGATTCGTCAATGTGGGATGCCCAGTTCTGCGCGTCAAGGGCCGTAAAACGGTCCTCGACTGATTTCACTTTGGCGCCTTGTGCCTGCTGCGCCCGCCACACGTGGCCCACGGAGGGGAATTCCAGGGCCGAGGTGACGATGGTGTCGCGGGTTTGGGAGGCCCAAGGGAAGCTGGAGGCGATTTGGTAGGCGCCCTCGGACGCAGAGGGCACAATGGCAATTTCTTCGGGCGAGGCGTTGATGAAGGCCGCGAATCTCCGGCGAAGGGCTTCGACTTTGTCCATCCAGAGCCCCCAGGGTGCTGCCGAGTCTGTCAGCGACGAGGTGAGATTTTCCAGACTGGATGTCAGGGACGTCGACAGGGCTCCTTGGCTGCAGCTGGCCATATGAGTCATGTTCTGAAGTGGCGGAAAGTGGGAGCGGAAATCTTCCGGCGAGAAGGAAGATCCGGCGGAGGGAACGTTTTGCACGAGCGTCATGCAGAGACCATACGCGTGTGTTTTAACTCACGTCAACAATTATTCACCCACGTTGAAAAAGTTGAATGACATAATTTCTTCATGAGCGAGCTGCGCATTCGTACCTTCCGCCTGGCAGAAGGGCTGACCTTGGCTCAACTTGCCTCCGCCTCCCAGGTGTCCGTGAGCATGTTGAGTCAGGTGGAACGCGGTCTCACGGACCCAAGCCTTGAGACGCTACGGCAGATCGCCCGCGTTCTGAACGTGCCGGTGTTCGAACTGTTCACCGATTCCGAGGATGCGTCAACCGTCTCGGTTATCCGGAGGGGTGAGCACATCGAGATCAATTCGCCGGCCACTCAGATCAAATACGGCCGCCTTTCAGCACCTGGTCGTAACCTGGAGATGCTCCACGGGACTCTTGCGCCGGGAGGCGTATCGAGTCCGGAGGTGCGCTCCCATCAGGCGGAGGAATGCGTCGTCGTGCTCACGGGGACCTTGGAAATTGACTTCAAAGGGTCGCGGACGATCTTGGGTCCGGGCGACAGCGCACATTATGATTCGCGGATTCCGCACCGCATGGTGAACAGCGGGGATGAGGAAACGGAGTTCATCATCGCGGTGACTCCACCTAGCCAATAAGCTGTCGCGATGACAGGTGGACATGCTGACCGATAGAGAGCCCCGTCATCGCAACACCCATGGCCCGCTCGGCGGGCCGGCTGGCCGACGAAGTCGGTCATGTCCTCAGGTGGGAGGGGTGATGGGGTATTCCACGGCATTCATGACAATATGACGCCTTTGTTACGGTCGGAAAGTGGGCGATACAAATTGGTCGGGGTGTGGTTAGATTCATGCCACGCCTGATGGGTTGGAGCTGACTGCCGGTCATGAAGAACGCGTGGTTCCCAGAGCTGGGGCGCTCGGCCTGTCCCTAGGGTGTGATGACCGGATTCCATGAACAGCTGCTTGTTCTGCGCAGCACACTGAAGGGGAGAACGATGTCTTTATTGAAAGGGCTGGCTGCGGCGCTCGGAGACGGTTCAGTGAAGGTCGTTGACCTGACCACTCCGCTGAGTAAGGACACCCCGATACTGAACCTGCCTGAACCATTCGCTAATACCGTCGGTTTGGGCCTTTCACCTGTGAGCAGTTTCGATGACCGCGGTCCTGCGTGGGCATGGAACGACGTCACCGTAGGCGAGCATGCCGGTACCCACGTGGATGCACCGGTGCATTGGATTTCCGGCCGTGACGGCAAGTCGGTGGATCAGATCGAACCTTCTCGTCTCGTCGGGCCTCTGGTCGTGATCGACAAGTCCGAGGATGTGGAATTCAATTCGGACTTCCTGCTGGAACCTGAGCATCTTGAGCAGTGGCAGCAGGAGCATGGGCCCTTTCCTCCTCACTGTTGGATTATTTTCCGGACCGGTTGGTCCGCCCGCGGTGCCAACTCCACCGATTTCATCAACGCCGATGAGACCGGACCTCACTCGCCCGGGGTTTCGGTGGCGGGTGCGCGGTGGATAGCGGGTAACAGCAACGTCAGCGGTTTTGGAGTGGAGACCGTCGGCGTCGACGCCGGGCAGGCTGGCACGTTCGATCCGATGTTCCCGGTTCACTTCTATCTGCTCGGCTCTGATAAGTATGGTGTCACCTCGCTTCGAAACGTCGATCAGCTGCCCGTGCTTGGAGCGACTCTCGTCGTCGCCCCGTTGCCCATCGTGGGTGGAACGGGCAGCCCGGCCCGTGTTTTCGCACTTGTCGAGTCCCTGTAAGCAGGAGCATATGGGTCTCCACACTAGTGGGACAGACCCTAGCCAGGCCGGGCGTCGGACGAGTCCTCGGCGTTGTCGGCAGCGGCAGTTTCGAGGTCACGAATGCCCTGATCAGTGAAGGGGTGCCCTTCACGGCCAGCCGCCATGAGGGCGGGGCCGCGACCATGGCTGGTGCCTACTCCAGGATGTCCAACACCGTGGGAGTTGTCAGCACACATCAGGGCTGCGGCCTTGCCGCTCAGCCCTTCGTCCAGCAGGGACGGCGGGCCGCCCGTTCCCCGCCGGCCACGGGGCATCAGATGAATATTTGTTCGCCGTTGGAGTTCGCCACGGGGAACAATGAGGTCAGGGGAACCCGTCCAATCCTCCGGAAGTGCCTATGTGCAGCATCGATTTGTTCAGCGGCCGCGCCCGGCCCGGCGCGAACGCTCCCGCCCGGCCGCAGTCGGGCCGGACATGAGCCCGGCGCCCGGGCGGCCCGCCCGGGCCCAGGGCCGCGTCCACCGGTGGACCCTCACCGAGGGTCCCGACGGCGTCCTGCGGGTGCGCTGGGACCGGGGGATCCGGATCGAGGA
The DNA here is from genome assembly GCF_058269255.1 of Arthrobacter sp. TJ-217. Classification (NCBI taxonomy): domain Bacteria; kingdom Bacillati; phylum Actinomycetota; class Actinomycetes; order Micrococcales; family Micrococcaceae; genus Arthrobacter; species Arthrobacter sp. TJ-217. The sequence continues at coordinate 327,367 of NZ_JBZCNJ010000004.1, read as the reverse complement.
GGACGACGCCGTAAGCCTCATCGCCCGCGTCAACTTGCTGGCCGCGGGCGGCCCCCGCCCGATACTGATCGATCTCAACGGCATCATGTCCGTGAGCGTGCGGTCCCTCAACGCCTTCGCCGGTGACCACGCACCGCTGAGGGTTGCGCTCCTGGGATCCTCCGCCGTCGAGGACCTCCTGGCCGAGTTTTTCCGCCGGGTGCACACCCCGCCCTTTCCCGTCGCGTACTTCCGCAGCCGACGCCGGGCCTTGGAATGGCTCCGCCAGCAGGGCGCCTCCGAGCCCCGGTGAAACCCGGCACCGGCACCGCACCGGCACGGTGGCGGGCACCATCCGGGTGCCGCCGCGCGGCCAGGCGGATCCGGACCCGCGACCTGCCTCTTTAGCACCGGGCGGACAATACGAGGGGTTGCCGCCGCCGCGTCGATGACCACGCCGACGGCCACCAGAATGGAAAAACACGCCCGGCCCGATAAGGCCCCTGCGTCCTGCAAGCGCCGCACCCTGTCAATGCGGGGCACGGCGGTCTTGGAAGGCCACTAGTGGGGAGAAGCGGGGGTGTGGACAGTGTCCACACTTCAAGTCTCGGACTGGGAGGTGCCGGACCGGGCCAGATTGCGGATGTTTTTGTGGAGTGGCGGATTTCCGGTGCCTGGAGTCCGGTTCGAGTCCCACTTCGGGCACATGTTTTCCCTGGTCAGCTCGGAGCTGTTTTTTCTGTTCACCCGCGTAGAGCCGCACCTGCCAGAGCTCCCGGATGGGCCTCAGGACCACATCTGTGGAGGCAGTGGGAACTCAGCGTGCTTTAGTCTGAGGCTCCCCGCTTCATCAAGAAGGGAGCTGTCAGCGAAATGTCCTGTCGCAGCACCGCACTCTCCAATTGCCGTATACGCGGACTTGGTTCAAGGCCCAGCTCGCCCATAAAGACGCGTCGCACTTTACGACAGGCCGCCAGCGCATCGACCTGCCGGTCGCAGCGGTACAAGGCAAGCACAAGCGAGGCCCACAACCCCTCGCGGTACGGGTGCTTGGTCACCAAAGACTGAAGCTCACCCACCAGAACGCTGTGCCTGCCCAGAGCGAGCTCCACCTCGACAAGGCTCTGGTATGCGCGCAGCCAGGTTTCTTGCAGCCCATCAAGTTCTGGTCGGAATAGTTCAATGTCGGCCAGATCAGGGAAGATGGGGCTCGCGAAGAGTTCGACGACCTGACGGAGGCAGTCCGCCCCTGCCGCCAGATCCCCGAGCCGCACCGCCAAGTCCCCGGCCTCGATCTGCTTCCTGAATTGGAGAAGATCGAGTTCCTGCTCGCCGACCGCCAGAAGGTAGCCTCCTGGCCTGCTCACCAACCACTGGGAGGCGGCACCCTTCGAACGATGGGGTTCGAGCGTATGGCGCAGATTGGCAATGTAGACCTGCAGCTGGGCCCCAGGTTTCGCGGGCGGGCTATCCGCCCAAAGCGCTTCGATCAAAAGATCAGCCGACACTATCGCGTTCGGCCGTAAGGCAAGAGACTCCAACACGACCCGGTGCTTCGCTGCACCGATTGGAATGGTTCTGCCGCCGGCGGTCACCTCCAGCGGGCCCAGGGCTCGTATCGACAGTGCACCCACGTCGGAGCACTCCTCACTCGGCTGTGATCTGTCCAAAGGACGCAATCGTGCGCGTGGATGCGCTTCGGCTCACCCCGGAACTATTTCCAGTGCTCTGGCCGATTGACTATCCCGCCCATGCCGGGTTGCGGGACGTTTACAACTCATCCATCAAAGAGGTCCCCGGTTACACATCCATTAACGCCCCCGGGCCGTTCTCGAATCAACACCCCGGACACTTCAGCGATGGAAAAGCTCTAATTGGGCAAGCCAGCCGCCTGTTCCGGCGCTCACCACTGCCACGGCCCATCCGAGGATTCAAACGGCACGTGGACTGCCTTCCAAATTAAGGATCGCTTAACCGCCGGGCGCGACCATAACCGTGGAATTGCGCAACCAGAACAGGAAAGGATTCCTTCAATGACTCATCTATCGGACCGAAACACCGGTTCCGCTGTCCAGCGCAGGACGGTGCTGCTGTCCGCGCTCGGCCTCAGCTTCACCGGACTCCCCGTCGCCGCCGCACAGCCCCCACAGTCCGAGCGGCCGCAGATAACTGCACAGGGCTCGTACGACCGTACCGTGCTCGATGACAGGCCGGTCGCCTACTGGACGCTGGGCAGCCCGCGCCGACCCGTCGAAAGGGATTTGACCGGCAACGGCCACACCGGCACCTATTTCGGCCGCCCGGCCGCTACCACCCTGCCCAACGGGGACACCGCCGCGGACTTCGACGGTGAAACCGAGTATCTGCAGGTCCGGGACGCTCCGTCGCTGAGCCCTGCCACCCGCGGTGTGCTCACCGTCGAAGCGTGGATGAGACCGGACGCGCTTTCCTTTCCCGGGAAGGAGGAGAACAAGGGGTATGTGCATTGGATGGGCAAGGGAGAAGCGGGCAAGCACGAGTTTGTGGCGAGGATGTATTCCAGGACTGACCCCGAGCGCCCGAACCGCATTTCCGGCTACCTGTTCAACGCCTCCGGAGGGAAGGGTGCGGGCACATACTTCCAGGACCGACTCCGCGCCGGCACCTGGATTCATTACGTCCTGGTCATCAACGCCAATGCGAAGTCAGCCGCCTATCCCAACGGGTACACCAGGATTTACCGCGACGGCGTGCGACGGCAGACCCGCAACCTGGATTATCAAGGGAGCGTGATCGTGCCCACCCGCGGGAGCGCCCCGTTCCGAGTGGGAACCCGGGACCTCGATTCCTTCTTTGAGGGCGCCGTGGGCAAGGTCGCGATCTACGGGAAGGAACTATCGGCGGCCCGGATCCTCGCCCACTACAAGACCATGACTAGGAAGTGACCTACCTGCACGAGGAGCCTCTCCCTGGCGGGGAGGCTCCTCGTTAGCGGTCCGACAGAAAGTGCGGCAGTCTGGATGTGACCGCCTGTCGGGCTGGCCACGTCCTACTTTTGCATTGCCTACTTTTCGCTTGAGTGCCTGTTGAAGATCACATGGCAGGCATCTCCACCTCCGTAGTACTTGCAGTAGTAGAGGGCGTTTTGGCCGGCAACGGTAGCCGACGTGGATGCAGCCCACCCCCAGGGACCGTTCTTCTCGGAAACCGCGACGGCGAGGTAGCCGTTGCGTGCCGGGCCGGCGGACACGCAGTTGTACGTGCCCTCGGACTTGAGGAGGTTGCACTGGTCAAGGCTGCGGTTCTTTGCGTCAGTGGCGTTGGCAGACCACGTTGCCCACCACCCGAAGGTTGTGGGGTAGAAAGCCATGGCGACGTAGCGGTCGGCCGTGACCTCGACCCGGGTGAGGGAGGGGTTCTCGGCCGGGGCCGCTGCGCCTGAGAGGCCGGTGGTCGTGAACAGGGCCGCCAGCAACATTGCGGCGGTGCTGAGTGGACGTCGGCGTCCGTCTGCTGTTTTCATGATTGGCTCCTTGGCCCCGACAGATTCGGGGACCTAGATATAAGGCTGGGGGGCGGGGGACAGCCGCTGCATCCGCTGCGGCAAACAGCTGGTGCTCGTCGGGCATCTCTCTTATGGCCGCGACGCATTGGCCTGTCCGGTGCCGTAAAAATCAAAGAGCGCTTTGACCGCACGGAAGTTCGAAAATCGGCATATCGCGCTAATTGATCCGCATGTGGAGACGCTCCCGTAAAAGGCACTGCCTTGACCTCTAGATATAAACCCCAATCAATTCAAGGGCAGCGAACGTCCCCGTCATGTGGTCGGCACTACCATAATTCGTAGTGCGTGCATCGACGATCTTTTGATAAAGAATCAGTGGGTGATCAAATGTGCTGGAAACGGACCAGTCGGCATAACGAGACGGCGCATCGGATGAACCGAAAGGGGCGATCAGGACAATCGGACCATGACACCGGCCAGCCGACTGTGATCCAGTGCTGACAATCCTTTCAAGGCAACTGTTCGACCTGGAGAGAACGGCGCTCCCGTGGTGGATACAGAGATAAGTCAGTTATCGGCATGCAGACATAATCTGCTATTGCGCTTTCCGCGGGCTCATTGTGGCGGCGGAAGTGGGCGCGCACTTCGAATCCGTGAAGTTCGGGGAGGATTCTGAATTCATATTGCTCCCTTGCTCGACCTCAGTCAACACGGAGGAAAAAGCCCATCAAAGGACCTTGATTTCTCCTCATCCATGTCGTAAGCACACCTCACCGCCCGGGCTGACAGCGATGCTGCCGGCGTTCTTTTGGGGGGTCACTTTCCGTCAACGCTGTCCCGATCCGGTGATCAACTTGTACACGCAGGACGGCGGCCCGTCGGAGGCTCCGTCACCCTCCTGGGATCAGCCGCCCGCTCAGGAACGCCGCGACCGGGGCCGCAAGGGACGCCCCTACGTCGTCGGAGGGGCGCTTGGCGCCCGCGACGGCAAAGGAGTGATCTCCGCCCTCAACCCATTCGAGCACTGCTGACGGCCCAATCCGGGCAACGACCCCCTCAAGGAGGTCGGCTGTGGCGAAGGTGTCGCGCGTGCCCTGGAGGAAGAGCATCGGAAGGGTCAGTCCGTAGAGGTGCCCGTCGCGGAGCTTCTCCGGTTTGCCCGGCGGGTGCAGCGGATAACCCAGATACACCAGTCCTGCCGCAGGCATGCCTTCGGCCACCGCCATCGACGCCATGCGTCCCCCGAACGACTTCCCTCCGGCCCACAACGGCTCCCCGTCGGAGCGCTCAGCTGCAACACCCATCGCCGCCCGCCAGGCGGCGATCGCCGCAGGCGGCCTATCGGGAAATTTCCGGCCGGCTTCGCGGTACGGGAAATTGAAGCGCAGGGTTGCTACGCCGCCGTCATTAAGGGCGCGGGTGAAGCCCTGCAGGAACGGATGCTCCATGCCCGCCCCGGCGCCATGGGCAACCACGAGAGAGCCCGACGGTGCGGCGGGCCGGGCGAAGACACCCGAGACCTCGGCTTCGCCCACCGTGATGGTGACGGGAGTCTCGGCGGTTGGCATGCCTTAATAATGCCTGCTGCGTCCGGAAACCGGGCATCCGGCATGCTAAGCCGCGCGGGGCCGTACAGGAAGGTATTCGCCGCCCTCGGGCTTTCTTGCCGGGTCCAATGCCCATGGTTACGGTTGACGGGTCAGCACTCATGCAAGAGAGCGGAAGAAGTGGTCGGCATGAAGGCAAAGACCCCCAAACGGTGCGCGGCAGTGTTCGCCGTCAGCGCCTTCCTGCTGCTGGGCTGCGACAACCCCGCCCAGCAGGAAGAGGCCCCGACCGACGAGGTTGGGCAGGAGAGCGCCCCGCCGCCCACGGGAAACATCGCCCCTGCACCCACCGACGGCGCAGCCCCGGACGAGGGCGCCGTCCCCACCGAGTCGGTTCCCGGCGGGTAGGAAAAAAAGAAGGCGTGCCTGCGTTTTCTGCTTTTATACTTGCGCATGGTGTCGTCGCTGCTCTTCGGAATCCTCGCGTCAAGCGCGCTGATTATCGGTGCCTTGATCGGGGTTCGGTTCGAACTGCCGAAGCGGATCCTCGCCATTCTTCTTTCCTTCGCAGCGGGATCGCTCATCACGGCCCTGGCCTTCGAACTCTTCGAGGACGCCTACGAGCGAGGCGGCATCCTGCTGGCAACGATCGGTCTTGCGGCCGGGGCCATTGTCTTCACGGTCCTGAGCGCGCTGCTGGACCGGTGGGCGCAGGCGGGGTCGGACACAACCCCGGCCGACGAGTTTGAAGGCAGCCCGAAGCTTGACACCGATGCCGCGGCGACCGAGAAGCGGTCGTCGTCGGCCTCCACCCGCGGTGCCGCGGGAATGGCCCTGCTCGCCGCGGTCACCCTCGACGGCGTCCCCGAGAACCTGGCACTGGGTGTCTCACTCGGCGAGGGCACCGGCGGGCTTGCCCTGCTTGCCGCGATCTTCGTCTCGAACCTGCCGGAATCCCTGGTGGGCGCCGCATCGATGCGCAGCCAGGGCCGGTCGACAGGCTCTGTCCTCGGGCTTTGGTCTGCATGCGCGGCCCTGCTGGTCCTTGCCGTGGTCATCGGCGCCGGCCCGCTCTCCGGCAGCGATCCCCAGACGATCTCCATGCCGCTGGCCTTCGCCGCAGGAGCGGTGATCGCCTCGCTCGCCGACACGCTGATGCCCGAAGCGTATGAGCATGGCGGGCCGGCCGTGGCGCTCAGCACCGCAGCCGGGTTCGCCCTCTCCTTCGCGCTGTCCCTGGCCTGAACCCCTTCCGGCAGCGGACACAGGATTCCGCGCACGTAGACAGGACGGCTGACGTGGCGGGCTGCGCGGAGTAGGTTGTTCAAATGGCCCGCGAAGAAACCACCCTCACCGTCGACGGCCCCTCCGGCGCGCGCGATGTCCGCATCTCAAGCCCCGGGCGCGTGCTTTGGCCCGACCTGGGCCTGACCAAGCTGGACCTCGCCCGCTACATCGTCGATGTGGGGGAGGCCTTCCTCGCGGCGAACGGAGACCGCCCGCTGTCACTGCAGAGGTTTTCCGGCGGAATCGACGGCGACCAGTTCTTCTCAAAGAACCCGCCGAAGGGTGCGCCCCATTACGTGCGGTCGGTTCCCGTCGTCTATCCCAGCGGACGTTCGCACCCGCAACTCGCCCTTGACGAACCGGCGGCGGCGGTGTGGGCCGTGCAGATGAACACGATCGTCTTCCACCCGTGGCCGTCCCGTACGGGCAACACGGACAACCCGGACCAGCTGCGGATCGACCTCGACCCCCAGCCCGGCACCGATTTCGATGACGCCGTACCCGCTGCCCTTGAACTGCGCTCGCTCCTGGGGGAGGCGGGGCTCACCGCGTTCATCAAGACCTCGGGCAACCGCGGGCTCCACGTCTTCGCGCCCATCGAACCGACCCATGAATTCCTCGAGGTCCGGCACGCGGTGATCGCCGCCGCCCGGGAACTGGAGCGCCGCATGCCGGAAACGGTCACAACCGCCTGGTGGAAGGAGGAGCGCGGGGAGAAGGTCTTCGTCGATTACAACCAGGCCAACCGTGACCGCACCATGGCCGGCGCGTACAGCCCCCGTCCGCTGGCCCACGCGCCGGTCTCCTGCCCGCTGCGCTGGGAGGAGCTGGAAACCGCCGACCCCCGGACCCTGACCATCGCCACGGTGCCCGGGCGCCTGGCGGAACTGGGCGATCCATGGGCCGCGATGGACTCGTTCGCAGGCACGATCGACACGCTGCTGGCGTGGTGGGAGCGGGACGTCAAAGCCGGTCTGGGTGAGCTTCCGTTCCCTCCGGACTACCCCAAGATGCCCGGGGAGCCGCCCCGTGTGCAGCCAAGCCGCGCGCGCAGGCCCGGCTGAGGTGCCTGCCAGCGGCCCGGCGCGCCGGAGCCGAACGGCACGGCCGGGCGGATGCGCAGGTGCACAGCGCCAGGACGTAGAATTGCCGCATGCCTTTTGACGCTCCGATCCGCGATGCCGTGGTTATCGAGGATGACGACGACGTCCGGGATCTTCTCCACGCGGTGCTCACTGGCGAGGGCTTCCGTGTCCACACGGCACCCGCGGGGCAGGCAGGCGTTGAAATGGTCCGCCAGATCAGGCCTGCGGTTGTGACACTGGATATCGGTTTGCCCGACATCGACGGCTTCGAGGTCGCCCGCCGTATTCGACGGTTCTCAAAGACCCTGATCGTGATGCTCACCGCGCGGGCTGATCCAGGCGACGAAGAGCGGGGGGTTGCCGCAGGTGCCGACGAATACCTGACGAAACCCTTCCGTCCGGCCGATCTTCGCCAGCTCATCCAGACCGGGCTTCTGGAACGTGAAGTGCCCCTGCCTGCTGTGGACCGCAGGCTCGCGCCGGTCCCCGGCTCGCAGCCGAAGTAGGCAGTTCACGGCGGGCGGCGCACGGCGGTCCGCCCGACGCGGCTTCACCAGTGCAGTGCGCGGCGGTGCCGCAGCCCTCAGCGGCTGCGCACTCCCTGCCGCGAGACAAGCCGCGGGGCGATCCACCGGTCTGCTGTGGCTCCCGTCGCCAGCGAATAGACCGCCTTGTGGAGGTAGTCGACAACCTTCTCTCCGACAGGCCAGAGCGACGGCGCGGCTCCGGCGCCCGTTGCGTTCTCGAGCGTCTGGTCGAAGGCCAGTCGGACAACGGTGTGGGTGGCGTTCGCGGTGCCGCCGCGGATGCCGGTTACCGCCCAGACCCCGCGGAGCGCCCCAAGCGTTGCTCCGGTGGCCCAGTGCATCGCCCAGTTCCACCCCTTCGGCTTCGCGCGTCTACCGACGGGGCGCCGCAGCAGGATAAGTAAGGTACGCCCTGGAACGTACGAATCGGGCCGCCGGGTCAATGCCTGCTCGAGTTTTTCCCCGACCGTCATCACGCACGTGCCGGCGAGTCCGGCGAGGGCGCCCCGCACCGCGGCGGATCGAAGCAGCGCCGCGCGCCCCGCCTTCACGCCGGCACCCCGCCACGGCGTCGGCCCGGGCCTGGGTGCAGGTCCGCCGGGCCGGCGAAGCTACTGATCATTTCCCTGTGCGTCGTCGTCCTGGTCGGTGTCGACGCCGCTGTTGTCATCGTAGGCGCCGCTGTCCTCGTCCTTGTTTTCGGTCTCCGCGGTCTGCTGCTGCGTTTCACCGGGAGGGGCTTCTTCCCCGCCTGCCGTGTTGTCGCAGCCCAGGAGCAGGAAAGCGCAAAGTGCGAGAACGGCGGCACCGGCTTTTGCTTGTTTCGCTTGCACGGTAACTCCATCTGATCGCCGCTGCTAAGGATCCCTTCGGTCCCTCAACCGTAGGCACGGGCTGCGCGGCGCGGCAAGAAAAAGGTGCTCAGCGCGAGTCGCGGATGAGGTTCGTGATCCGTGCCGTCGACAACTTGCGCCCGGCTTCGTCGGTCATCACGACTTCGTGAGTGGTGAGGGTCCTGCCCAGGTGAAGCGCGACGGCGGTTCCCGTGACCACGCCGGCGGCGATGCTGCGGTGGTGTGTCGCGTTGATCTCGATTCCCACGGCATGCCGGCCGGGGCCGGCATGGATTCCCGCGGCGAAGGAGCCGAGGGTTTCGGCGAGGACCAGGTGCGCCCCGCCGTGGAGGATGCCGGCGACCTGCTCGTTTCCTTCGACCGGCATCGTGGCAACCATGCGCTCGGGGCTCATTTCGAGGAACCGGATTCCCATCTTCGCGGTCAACCGCCCAATGCCGTGCTTGCCCAGCCACTCATGCATTTCGGGTGGAACACCGGCTTCGGTGAGCTCGGCTGCGTACGGGCTGTCCTCGGGGCCGCCCACGGGGGCCTGAGTGAAATTGTCGACCATGGCAACTAGGCTGGCACCTGTGAGTGAAATCAACAAACCAGCATCCACCCTGACCGCCCCGCCCCGAACAGAGGGCCCCCGCAACCGGCTGCTGGTCATTGACGGCCACTCAATGGCGTTCCGGGCGTTCTTCGCCCTTCCCGCCGAAAACTTCTCAACCGATACGGGTCAGCACACCAACGCCGTGTACGGGTTCACGGCGATGCTGATCAACCTCATCAAAGACCAGAAGCCAACCCACGTTGCCGTCGCGTTCGACCTCGATACCCCGACGTTCCGCACCGAGGAGTATTCCGAGTACAAGGCGGGCCGGTCCAAGACCCCCGAGGAATTCCACGGCCAGGTGGACCTGATCATCAAGGTCATGGAGGCGATGCGGATCCCCACCATCTCCATGGACGGGTACGAGGCCGACGACATCCTGGCAACGCTCGCCGCCCGGGCGGCCGCCGCCGACTGGGACGTCCAGGTGGTCAGCGGTGACCGCGACGCCTTCCAGCTTGTCAACGACCGCGTGACTGTCCTCTACCCCAAGCAGGGGGTCACGAACATTCCGCAGATGGACGCAAAGGCCATCGAGGAGAAGTACTTCGTGCCGCCCCACCAGTACTCCGACCTCGCCGCCTTGGTGGGGGAGAGCGCCGACAACCTCCCCGGCGTGCCGGGCGTCGGCCCCAAGACGGCCGCGAAATGGATCCGCCAGTACGGCGGGCTCGAGGGCATCCTCGAGAACCTCGACTCGATCGGCGGCAAGGTCGGTGACGCCCTCCGCGCCCATGCCGACGACGTCCGGCGCAACCGCCGGTTGAACCGGCTGCTCACCGACCTCGACCTCCCCGTCGACCTCGACGCCATGGTGTCCCAGCACCCAGACCGCCTCGCCGTCGAGGACCTCTTCGACTCGCTGCAGTTCAACACCCTGAGGAAGCGGCTCTTCGACCTCTTCGGCGAGGAAGAGTCCGAAGAATCGGCCGACGAGCTCACCCCGCCGCCCCACGTTGTCCTCACCGACGCGGCCGAACTCACCTCGTGGCTCAAGGCGACGAACCAGGGCCTTGCCGCGGTTCACCTTGCCACCGAAGCGACAACCGGCGGCGCCGACGTCGTCGGGATTGCGATCGTGACGTCGTCCGCTGCGGCATTCGTGCCCCTTGAAGGCCTCGACGCCGACGCCGAGCAGGTCCTTGCCGCCTGGCTCGCCGACCTCGACGCACCCAAGGTGGTCCACGACTTCAAGGAGGCCTACAAGCTGCTCGCCCCGCGCGGACTGCGCCTGGCCGGGGAGGTCGACGACACGGCGATCTCCGGTTACCTGATCCAGCCCGACCGCCGCAACTACGACCTCGCCGACCTGAGCCAGTACCACCTGAGGCTGACCCTTGGCGCAGGGCCCGGCGACACCTCGGGGCAGCTCGCCCTCGAACTCGGGGAGAAGGATGTTGCGGGCCCCGCGGTGGTGCGGGCCTTTGCGGCGCTGCGCCTGAGCGAACACTTCGCCGGGCAGCTCGTGGAGCGCGGCGCCAACCAGCTCCTTGGAGGGCTCGAGCTCCCACTCTCCGAGGTGCTCGCGGAAATGGAACTCACCGGCGTCGCCGTCTCCGTCGAGCGCCTCGACCGGCTCCTCGATGACTTCTCCAAGACCATCAGCTCCACGGGCGCGGAGGCATTCCGCATCATCGGCAAGGAGATCAATCTCGGGTCGCCCAAGCAGCTGCAGACGGTCCTGTTCGACGAGCTCGGGCTGCCCAAGACGAAGAAGATCAAGACCGGCTTCTCCACCGACGCCGACGCCCTGACGGACCTCATCGTCAAGACCGGCCACCCGTTCCTCGAACAGCTGCTGGCCTACCGAGATGCGACCAAGCTCCGCCAGACCGTCGAGGGACTGCGCAAGTCAGTCGCCGACGACGGCCGGATCCACACGACCTACGCGCAGACAGTTGCCGCGACGGGCCGGCTCTCCTCGATCAACCCCAACCTGCAGAACATCCCGGTGCGTTCCGATGAGGGCCGGCGCATCCGCGAAGTGTTCGTCGTCGGAAGCGGAACCGACGGGACACGGTACGAGAGCCTCATGACCGCGGACTACTCGCAGATCGAAATGCGCATCATGGCCCATCTCTCCGGCGACGAGGGGCTGATCTCCGCCTTCCAGGAGGGGGAGGACCTCCACCGGTTCGTCGGGTCCCACATCTTCGGTGTGGCACCGGAGGAGGTGACAAGCGCCATGCGCTCGAAGGTCAAGGCGATGTCCTACGGACTGGTGTACGGGCTGAGCTCCTTCGGGCTGTCCAAGCAGCTGGCGATTTCGGTCGACGAGGCCCGCACCCTGATGCGCGACTACTTCGAGCGGTTCGGCGCCGTGCGGGACTACCTGCGCGGCATCGTCGAGCAGGCCCGCAAAGACGGCTACACCTCAACCATCGAGGGAAGGCGGCGTTACCTGCCCGACCTCTCCAACGACAACCGCCAACTGCGCGAAATGGCCGAGCGGGCGGCCCTGAACGCGCCGATCCAGGGTTCGGCGGCGGACATCATCAAGAAGGCGATGCTCGGCGTGGACCGCGCGCTGAAGGCCGAAGGCCTCGCCTCGCGCATGCTGCTGCAGGTCCACGACGAACTCGTGCTTGAGATCGCCGAGGGTGAATCGGAGAAGGTCGAAGCCCTGGTCCGGCAGCAGATGGCCGGCGCCGCGGAGCTGTCGGTTCCCCTGGATGTCTCGGTCGGAACCGGGCTGAGCTGGCATGAGGCGGCGCACTAGGTTCCGCCCCGCCGCCTGCCGGAGGGTCGCAGGGAAGGGGTGGCAGGGAAGGCGCCCGCAGTCTAGGGTGGGTCGGTGTGACCGACAACATGCTTCCCACAGGCCCCGCCGCTCCCTACGATGTCCATTCCTTCCTGGTGTCGGGGAAGGAGGATGCATCGCCCGACGGACGGTTCGCCCAGTGGTTCATCGCGGAGAACCTCGGATTCCACGAACCGGACATCGCCGACGAGGACTACCCGAAGTACGTGGAAGCGTTCGCCGCCGATGCCCGCACGCTCACGGGCGTGCATGACCCGGAGCAGGCCGCGCCGTCGTGGGACGCCAAGGTGCCGGTTGCCACGTACGGAACGATGGTGAACTCGCTGAACGTGGGCGGGGGAGCCCAGCTCGATGCGCACCTGATCACTGGAGTCACGGTCCGCGCAAGCCACCGACGCAGGGGGATCCTGCGTTCGGTGATCAGCGATGACCTGCGCGCGGCCGCGGCCGCCGGCAAAGCCGTGGCTGCACTGATGGCCTCGGAGGCGACGATCTATGGGAGGTTCGGCTTCGGCTGCGCCACCTTCGCGAACAGCATCGAGGTCGATGTCACCGAGCGGTTCGCCATTTCGGCGCCCCGGATCGGCACCACCGCCCTCGTCGCGCCCGAAAGCGCCGTCGAGACGGCGGAAGCCGTGTTCGCCCGGTTCCAGGCCGGCACCCTCGGCTCCGTCGGCCGGCAGTACTCCTACGCCCGCAGGGCAAGCGGCCGCTGGGGTCGGGAGCGCCCGGTCGAGGACCGAGGAGTGCGCATGGCGGCCCACTACGACGCCGACGGCAAGGCCGTCGGGTACGTCAGCTACAAGTTTGCGGGCTGGGACACCACCCCCTACACGATGAAGGTCATCGACCTCGTCGCGGCGACCCCCGAGGCTTACCGGGAGCTGTGGCGGTACCTGGGCGACCTCGATCTCGTGCAGCGGGTCACCTGGGGCGGCGCGCGGCTCGACGACCCACTTCCGTGGGCGCTGCAGGACAGGAGGTCCTACCGGGTGACGGGCAGCGACGACGTGCTCTGGCTGCGCATCCTGGACCCGGCCGCCGCCCTTGAGGCCCGCCCGTACACCTCGCCGGGCCGGCTGGTACTCCGCGTGGGCGACCCCCTCGGGATCGCTGCCGGCACCTTCGAGATCGACACGGCCGACGGCTGCGCCCGCGTCCGGGAACTCGACGCGGATGCGCCCGCCGATGTTGAACTGGACGTCACGGCCCTCGGCTCGCTCTACCTTGGCGGGGTGCGCGCCCCGGCCCTCGCAGCCGGCGGTTCCATCACCGCTCTCACCTCTGGTGCCGTCGAAAGCCTGGACGCGCTGTTCCACGTTCCCGAGAACCCTTACTGCATCACGCATTTCTAGGAAGCAGACCGAGGGGAGGGTACCTTCCCCGCTTTGACTGGGTTGCCCCGCGAAGTTAGACTAGACGGGCGCGTATTGCGCTGTGGTCCGGGTCGGCTCCGCCGAACCCGGCCTTGCGTATTACCAATAGAACCGCTTTTTAGGTTTTATCCAATCTGTCCGCTTCCGGACATCGGATTCCCCTGGATTGCCAGCCTTTGGGCTGACCTTCAGCGTCCGTAATGACCGGATCAAGAAAACTTCCACAACGGAGCCCCAACTACATGACCATCACCACCACCGAGAAGCAAGGTACCCCGCAGGTCGCCATCAACGACATCGGTACCGCTGAGGACTTCCTCGCAGCAATCGACGCAACCATCAAGTACTTCAACGACGGAGATCTCGTCGAGGGTACGGTCGTCAAGGTTGACCGCGACGAGGTCCTGCTCGACATCGGTTACAAGACCGAGGGTGTCATTCCTTCCCGCGAGCTTTCCATCAAGCACGACGTTGATCCCGGAGACGTTGTCTCCGTCGGTGATCAGGTCGAAGCCCTGGTGCTCACCAAGGAAGACAAAGAAGGCCGTCTGATCCTGTCCAAGAAGCGCGCACAGTACGAGCGCGCCTGGGGCGACATCGAAAAGGTCAAGGAAGAAGACGGCGTCGTCACCGGTACCGTTATCGAAGTTGTCAAGGGTGGACTTATCCTCGACATCGGCCTGCGCGGCTTCCTGCCCGCATCGCTCGTCGAGATGCGTCGTGTTCGCGACCTGGCTCCGTACATCGGCCAGCAGATCGAAGCGAAGATCATCGAGCTCGACAAGAACCGCAACAACGTTGTGCTGTCGCGTCGTGCATGGCTCGAGCAGACCCAGTCCGAGGTCCGCTCGACCTTCCTCAACAAGCTCGAAAAGGGCCAGGTCCGCCCGGGCGTTGTCTCCTCGATCGTCAACTTCGGTGCGTTCGTGGATCTCGGCGGCGTCGACGGTCTGGTTCACGTTTCCGAGCTGTCCTGGAAGCACATCGACCACCCGTCCGAGGTTGTCGAGGTTGGCCAGGAAGTCACAGTCGAGGTCCTCGAAGTCGACCTGGACCGCGAGCGTGTTTCGCTCTCGCTCAAGGCCACGCAGGAAGATCCCTGGCAGACCTTCGCCCGCACGCACGCGCTGGGCCAGGTTGTTCCCGGTAAGGTCACCAAGCTGGTTCCGTTCGGTGCGTTCGTCCGCGTCGAAGACGGCATCGAAGGCCTTGTCCACATCTCGGAGCTGGCAGTCCGCCACGTTGAGCTTGCAGAGCAGGTCGTTTCCGTTGGCGACGAGCTCTTCGTCAAGGTCATCGACATCGACCTCGAGCGCCGCCGCATCTCCCTCAGCCTCAAGCAGGCCAACGAGGGCGTCGACGCCGACAGCACCGAGTTCGACCCGGCCCTGTACGGCATGGCCGCAGAGTACGACGAAGAGGGCAACTACAAGTACCCCGAGGGCTTCGACCCCGAGTCGAACGAATGGCTCGAAGGCTACGAGACCCAGCGCGCCGCTTGGGAAGCTCAGTACGCCGAGGCCCAGGCCCGCTGGGAGTCCCACAAGAAGCAGGTTGTGCAGCACGCGTCCGACGACGCCGCTGCAGCGAACGAGCCTGTGGAGTCGAACGCAACGAGCTACTCTTCGGAGCCCGTTGCCGCCGAGACCGGTTCAGGCACGCTTGCTTCGGACGAGGCGCTTGCGGCTCTCCGCGAGAAGCTGACCGGAGCCTAAACCCTCCGGCTTCCGCCGAACACTGAGAAGGACCCCCGCCGCCTGGTGGGGGTCCTTCTTTTTGCCCCGGCATGTCCGCGCGTCTCCATCGACAGTGCAGTACTGGCCCGCGCACCCATCGAGGGTGCAGCAATGACCGGGCCAGGGGCGTTTGGGGCGTCGGTTGTGCGTCCTCGATGGGCTAGCGCCGCACGGAACAGCTCACCGTGAAGCGGGGGTTGCGGTCGATCTGCCGGGTCGGGCCGACGAGGCGCTCGAGCGTGGGCCGGTAGGCGAGATGGCTGTTCCAGACCGTCCAGAGCTCGCCGCCGGGAGCCAGAACGCGTGCGGCGTCGGCGAACAGCTTCACCGCGATTCCGGTGTGGACGCTGCTGCCGATATGGAAGGGCGGGTTCAGGACGATCAGGTCGGCGGACCCGTCCGGCTGGGCCGACAGCGCGTCGTCCCTCACCACACGCATCCGGTCCTCGACGCCGTTGGCCTGGGCGGTGCGGCGGGCCGAGGCAACCGCTGAAGCGGACTGGTCGGAGGCGAGCACCGTGATGCCCGAGCGGGTGAGGGCAAGGTAGGCCGCGATTGCCCCATTGCCGCAGCCGAGGTCAATGGCGCGCTCAGCCGTCCGGGCCGAGGCGAGGTGCGGCAGGAGGAACCGGGTGCCGGGATCGAGCGCCGCTCCGCCAAAGGTTTCCCCGAAGGCCCGGAGCGTCAGGGGCTCACAGAGGCCGACGTCGTGTGCCTCGGAGACTGGAAAGGGCGAATCCCCGGCGTGCTGGGGGGAGTGCGCAGTAAGCACGCGGGACTTCTGGCGGGCGAGCCCGGCCGACACCGAACCGAAGTGTTTCCCAAGGATGGTGTTCATGGCTCGGGTCATGTGCTTGAGCCGCCCGCCGGCGTACACGGTGACCGACGGATCGGCGTAGGCCGCGATGTGCCAGGCAACCTCATCGAGGGCATCGAGGGAGCGGGGCAGCTGCATCAGAACGGTGCGTGCGCCGAGCAGCAGCTCCGCGCCGAGGTCCTCCCGGGTGAACCGGGCTTCGGCCCCGAAGCGGGCAGCGTTGGCGGCCAGGGCGAGCTCGTGGGAGAGCGGATCCTGATGGACTCGCGGATTCCCGGTGCCGTGGCGCAGCACCGCGCCGAGGGTGAGGGCTCCGTACCTGTCACCAACTACTACAACGCCGCCGGGATCGCCCGCGAGGCGCTGCGCAGCGGTGTCGAGCAGCAGGATATCGGCTGAGTCGAAGGCCTGGAGGTTGCCCGCCTCGACATCGGGCCAGCGGCGCAGCCCTGGAAAATCGAAGGCCGCGGATTCGAACTCCGTCAAGGCCTGTTCCCTGCCGCCCGGGAGGAGGACCCGGCAGCGCGCCCCATCGGGTCCGGGGCCACTACTGGGGCGGCGTGTTGCTTGGAAGTCACCTGCGCCATTCTAGACGGCGCCGGTACCTCGCTGAGCAAGGGGCGCCCGCCGGGATGCTACGGGGAAGCGTCAGGGTCCCTGTTGACGGCGTCGTCGTCCTGTTCTTCGCCGCCGTCACGGATTTCGGCACGCCCGGCCATGCTGCTTCGCCCGCCGCGTTCGCCGCCGGGGCTGTCGTCCCGCTTGTCGTCCCAGCGGCAGGAACGGGCGGCTGCCCGTTCCTGAGTGCCGTCGGTGCCATCGGCATCGGTGCTGTAGGGGGCGCGAGGAGGCGGCGGCTGCACATCGATCAGCTCGTTCGCCGCATGCGCAAGGAGATCCCGTTGGAGCGGCGGAAGCATGAAGGAGCCATGGAGGTAGGCTTCAATTTCGTATTCTCCTGCGTCGCCGCCGATGCCGAAGTAGTAGATCCAGAGGTCATTCAGGGAGATGTGGGCGTGGCGCATGGCACTCAGCAGCAGCAACCGCTGCTGCTCCTGGTCAAATGAGTTGCTCACTGACAGTCCTCAGCGCGGGAGGTCGGCGGAGCCGTCAACGAGGTTCTGAGCGACGCTCCGCAGGTCACTTCCGCGATGCATTGCCGCGTCAAGCATTCTGCGCATCGCTTCATCGGACCCAACGCCGCGGCGCTCCATCACGATGCCGCGTGCAGTGTGGATTGTGTCCCGGCTGTGCATGGCAGCCTGGAGTGTCCTGCTCAGTTCGGCGGGTGCCTTGTCCGGCTGCGCATTTCCGAGGAGCGTCGCCGCAGGCGTCGCGAGCAGCGTCAGCTGGCGGCGATCCCGCTCGGTGAAGGCATAGGGAAGCGGCGAGTATACCTTGAGCGCCCCGATCGCTACGCCGTCATAGATCAGCGCCGTACTGAGCACCGACCGGATGGGCAGGTCGGCGACGGCGGCGCACCACATCGCCCAGCGGGTCTCCGTGCGCACGTCATCGATCTGTACCGTCGAACTGCCGGCCCAGGCGGTGAGGCAGGGGCCCTGCCCCAATTCGTACTGAATGGCATCGGCGGCGGCAACCACGTCATCGGTGTAGCCCGTGCTCCTGCGCCCACCCTGGGCATTCATGAGGCTGACGCCCGCACCGATCGAGCCGGGGATCGATTTCTTGATCGCCTCGGCAAGGCCTTCGACGGCGGTGCCGGCGCGGGACTCAGTGAGGAGGAGACCCCGGATGCGCGCCATGACAAGTTCTTCCGGCGGTAGGTTCATCATCGGCACTCCACACAGGGGGTTGGCGCCGCGGGCTGCGGGCCAATTCAGCATACACAGTGCGCCGCGGCGGAGGAGAAACCGGGACCCGCCGTGACGATTCAGATGACCAGTGCCCCCGCATAATCGCCGCCACACTGGTCGCACATGGCAAATACTGCTTCTGGCGTCAGCTCAGCGGCCTGGGCGACCTCAACTACGGTGCCACCGTTGCCGACTGCCTCGAGGACCAGGGACTGAAGCGCGCTGGCGGCCTGGTCGCGGGTGAATTCCGCCGACTCAAGTTGGGCTGCCGCGGTTTCCAGGATACGGAGGGTATGAGTGTTCACGGGAATGTCTTTTCTACAGGCGGCAGGTCACCGGAATCTGGGGGATCTGAATCCGGCACATCCCCTTTCTGAAAACACGGCATACACCCCGGTGCAACACCACGTGCAGTAAGTTTCAGCAGGTAGTGGCTGTTCGGGAGCGTCGTCACTGGATGTCGAAAGGCGGTTCCATAGGCAGCTCCATGGCTGTGTGCTCAACCTTTCCCAGCCTATGGTGCGCGGTGACTGCCTGCAAGAAAAAGGTAAAAGCGCCGGGCGGACGCGCTTGCCGGGCCCGGGGGATCGGCGGAAAACGAGGTTCCCGGGAGTGGTTGCCGGTGGCCGTCCGGCGTTTATACGCTGGCTCCACGGCACCGACGAGGTTGGAGGAACAGTGAACGATTCCCCGAAGCACGACGAGCTTCCCCTTCCGGATTATGACCATATTCCTTTGGGAACCCTTCCGTCCCGCATCACCTCCCTCGATGAAGGCCAGCTGGAAACCCTCCTTGCCTTCGAGGAACAGCACGGCAACCGCCTGCCTGTCGTGCAGGTGCTGCAGCGGCGGCTTGAGGCCGTGCGGAACGGCGCCGATCTTTCGGATGCGGCGGCGACGAGCATGCCGGAGATGACGCAGGGCCGGGCGGGCTCGCCGGTCAGCCCCTCGACGTCGGGACCTCCGGTGAATCCGCCGTCGCAGGGCGATCCCACCAATCCCAGCCAGCCCCGCTGAGCGCTTTGCCGCCCGGCGGGTCAGGCGCAGCTCATCGGTCGGCGGGACGCAGGAGTTTTCTGGCCTCGACGAGTTCAAGCGAGAGGGTCTTGTACCCGGTGGATTCGAAGAGGACCGTCACAGCGCCCTCCTCGTAGCTCATGACAACGCCTGGACCCCATTCGGCGTGCTCCACGCCCGACTGCAGCGGGTACGGCCCCGCGGTTCCCTGGGTTTCAACGGCAGGCTCCGGGTCGTCGGCGATGTTGGCGCAGTTGTCGCAGTTCCCGCACGCCTCGGCAAGATCCTCGCCGAAATAGCCGAGGAGGAACTGGCGCCGGCATCCCCTGGTCTCGGCGTACCTGCGGATCATCTCCACCCTCGACTTGTCGATCGCCTCACGGATCTCGGCCTGCCGGGCGGCACGGTCGGCGGCCTCCTCCGGGGATATGTCTTCCGCGGTGTACCCGCCGTCGCGTGCGGAGACGGCTCCGGCTGCCTCAAGCAGATTCAGCAGCCCCGCGGTCCTGCGCCGGCTGTATCCGGTGAGCGTTGAGAGCGCGGCGGCCGTCGCCGGCTCCTGCCCGGCCTTCACCACGGCGAAGATGCCGGCGAGGTCGGCGCGGTCAGCGGTCTTCGCGGCGAAGAACCGGCGCAGGGAGAGGTCTTCCGGCCGGTAGTGAAGGGTGGCGGTTGCCGGAAGTGCGTCGCGCCCTCCGCGGCCAATCTCCTGGTAATAGCTGTCGAGTGAATCGGCAATCGCCTCGTGGAGCACGAACCGCACGTCGGGCTTGTCGATTCCCATGCCGAACGCTGTGGTGGCGACGACGACGTCAACCTCCCCGTGCATGAACCCTTCATGCACGGCGTCCCGGTCCCCGGGGCGCCGCCCTGAATGGTAGGAGTCGGCCCTGACGCCGCGTTCCCGGAGCTCGGCGGCGAGGGCGTCGGCGGACTTCCGTGTGGCGACATACACGAGCCCGGGTGGTTCGATGCCGGGCACCTGCTCGAGCACTGCGCGGTGTTTGTCACGCTCGCCGACATGCTGGATCACCTCGAGGAAGAGGTTCGGCCGGTCGAAACCCTCGACATGCACAACGGGGGAGTCGAGGTGGAGCCGTTCGGCAATTTCCTGTTGCACCGGTTTCGACGCGGTAGCGGTCAACGCCAGGACCGGGCAGCGCAGCGCGTCGACGAGGTGCCCGAGCTGCAGGTAGTCCGGGCGGAAGTCGTGCCCCCACGCCGAGACGCAGTGTGCCTCGTCGACGACAAGCAGCGACACCTCAAGGGACTGCAGCCGTTCGATGACCTCGGCCCGGGCAACCTGTTCCGGGGCGAGGAACAGGAACTTGGCCCTGTGCGCCTCATCCGTTTCCGTCAACGCGGCCCACGCCTCCTCGGCGTCTGCATGGCCGAGTGATGAGTTGAGTACGTACGCCCGGGTGTCACCGGTGCTCTCGTTGATCGTGATGGCCTGGTCCCGCTGCAGGGCTATCAGGGGTGAGATAACGACGGCGGTTCCCGGCAGGACCATTCCGGGAACCTGGTAGATGGCCGACTTTCCGGATCCGGTGGGCATCACGCAGAGCGTGTCCAGCCCGTCAAGGAGGGCCTGCATCGCGTCGCGCTGGCCCTGGCGGAGGTCGTGCCAACCGAAAAGCGACGACGCCGCTTCCTCGAGGTGGGTGAGTGAAGTGGCCATGAACCTTCCCCGGCGAAGAACTAAGGCGACTTAGCATATCGTGCCGGAGGGGCGCTCCAGGCAGGATGGTCGGCCTTGACAGGGTTTGCCGCGCTACCCTAGGCGGATGCTCAACGTGGGATTGACCGGAGGGATCGCTGCAGGGAAATCGCTTGTGGCCCAGCGGCTGCGAGGCCTCGGCGCCGTGCTTGTGGATGCCGACATCATCGCCCGGGAGGTGGTGGCCAGAGGCACCGACGGGCTGAGCGAGGTGGCGGCCGAATTCGGCAACGAAGTCCTCCTCCCCGACGGCACCCTCGACCGCGCGGCCCTCGGCGAAAGGGTCTTCGCCGATGCCGAGGCGAGGAAGCGGCTGAACGCCATCGTTCACCCAAGGGTGCGCGCGCGGGCGGAAGAGCTCGTCGGTGCCGCCCCGCCCGGTGCCGTGGTCGTCGAGGACCTGCCCCTGCTCGCCGAAACCGGCCAGGGGGCGCGGTTCCACCTGGTCATTGTCGTCGATGCCCCCGACGACCTGCGGGTGGCACGCATGGTGCGGGACCGCGGGCTCAGCGAGGCGGCGGCCCTCAGCCGCATCGCGGCCCAGGCGGGCAGGGAGGAACGCAACAGCATCGCCGACATCGTGATCGAGAACTCGGGGCTTCCCGAAGACACGATGGCCGAGGTCGACCGCCTGTGGGAGCAGCGGATCGTACCGTTCAGGGACAATCTGACGGCCGGCGTCCCCGCGGTGCGCCCGGCGGCGCCACCTGTGGCATACGACCCCCGCTGGCCCGCCCAGGCGGCGCGTCTCGCTGCCCGGCTGGAGAGGGTCGACCCGCGCGTGCTCGCCGTCGAGCACATCGGACCGACGACCCAGCCCGGTGCCCGGGCGTTGGACGTCCTCGACTTCCAGGCCGGTGTGGGTTCGGCGGACGACGCCGCCGCCCTTGCGCAGGTGTTCACGGCGGCGGGATTCCCGCCGGTCAGCCCTGCGGGCGAGCCCGGGGCTGTGGAACGCCGTCACGCAAGCGCCGACCCGGGAAGGGCGGCGGAGCTGCGCGTGCGGACGTTCGACTCGCCGGCCTGGACCGCAAAGGCCCTCTGACGCCGCGCACCGTCACCTGCCGGAACCGGGTTCAGCCTCAAGCAAAGCGGACCGCCGTTGTCCGCGGAAGACGCTAACGTACTAGGTATGAGTCTTGCGCAGGATATCAAGCGGGTTGTTGCCCCGTTCGAGGTAATCAGCGAATATCAGCCGGCGGGGGACCAGCCCACCGCAATCGCCGAATTGAGCGAACGGATCAAAGCCGGAGAGAAGGACGTCGTCCTGCTCGGCGCCACCGGCACCGGCAAGAGCGCGACGACGGCGTGGCTGATCGAACAGGTGCAGCGGCCGACGCTGGTGATGGTGCAGAACAAGACGCTTGCCGCCCAGCTGGCCAACGAGTTCCGGGAACTGCTGCCCAACAACGCGGTCGAGTACTTCGTCTCCTACTACGACTACTACCAGCCCGAAGCTTACGTGCCCCAGACTGACACCTTCATCGAAAAGGACTCCTCGATCAACGAGGAGGTCGAGCGCCTCCGGCACTCGGCCACCAATGCCCTCCTGACCCGGCGCGACGTGATCGTTGTTGCGACAGTGTCGTGCATCTATGGCCTTGGCACGCCCGAAGAGTACATCGAGAAGATGGTCACCCTCCGCAAGGGCCAGGAGATGAACCGGGATGCCCTGCTGCGCCAGTTCGTTGGCATGCAGTACACCCGCAACGACATGGACTTCCACCGCGGGACCTTCCGCGTGCGCGGCGACACCGTGGAGATCATCCCCATGTACGAGGAGCAGGCGCTGCGGATCGAGTTCTTCGGCGACGAGGTCGAGAACATCTACACCCTCAATCCGCTCACCGGCGACGTCATCCGTGAAGAGGAGGAGATGTACGTCTTCCCTGCCTCGCACTACGTTGCCGGACCGGAGCGCATGACGCGCGCCATCAAGGCCATCGAGGACGAGCTGCAGGTGCGCCTTGCCGAGCTCGAGTCCCAAAACAAGCTTGTCGAGGCACAGCGGCTGCGGATGCGGGTGACGTACGACCTCGAAATGATGGAGCAGATGGGATTCTGCAACGGCATCGAGAACTACTCACGGCACATCGACGGCCGGGGGCAGGGGAGCGCCCCGCACTGCCTGCTCGACTACTTCCCCGACGATTTCCTCCTCGTCGTCGACGAATCCCATGTGACCATCCCGCAGATCGGGGCGATGTACGAAGGGGACATGTCGCGCAAGCGCACCCTCGTCGACCACGGCTTCCGGCTTCCGTCGGCAATGGACAACCGCCCGCTCAAGTGGGACGAGTTCCTCGAGCGCATCGGACAGACGGTCTACCTTTCCGCAACGCCCGGCAAGTACGAGCTTGGCAAGTCAGACGGGTACGTGCAGCAGATCATCCGCCCCACGGGCCTTGTTGACCCGGAGATCGTGGTCAAGCCCAGCAAGGGCCAGATCGATGACCTGCTCGACGAGATCCGCACCCGGACCGAGCGTGACGAGCGGGTGCTTGTCACAACTCTCACCAAGCGCATGGCCGAGGATCTCACCGGGTATCTCCTGGAGCACGGCGTCAAGGTTGAGTACCTCCACTCCGACGTCGACACGCTCCGGCGGGTTGAGCTGCTGCGGGAACTGCGCATGGGCACCTTCGACGTGCTCGTCGGAATCAACCTGCTCCGGGAGGGACTCGACCTTCCCGAGGTGTCGCTGGTCAGCATCCTCGACGCCGACAAGGAGGGCTTCCTGCGCAGCGCGACCTCGCTGATCCAGACGATCGGCCGCGCGGCACGCAACGTCTCCGGCCAGGTGCACATGTACGCCGACCGGATCACCGACTCAATGGAACGCGCGATCGATGAGACGAACCGCCGCCGCGCGATCCAGGTGGCTCACAACCTTGAGCACGGCATCGATCCGACGCCGCTGCGCAAGCGGATCGCCGACATCACCGACACCATCAACAAGGAGGACGCCGACACCCGGGAGCTGCTCGAGGCCGCCTCGAAGGGCCGGAAGCAGAAGCCGGGGAAGGGAACGCACCGGGAGGGCCTTGCCGCTGTTCCGGCCGAGGACCTCACGGACCTGATCCAGCAGCTGACCGACCAGATGCACGCCGCGGCAACGGAACTGCAGTTCGAACTCGCCGCCCGGCTGCGCGACGAGGTCGGTGACCTGAAGAAGGAACTGCGTCAGATGCAGTCGGCCGGGCACGTGTAGCGGTATGCCCGGCCGGGGGCGCTTCGTCGAGCTTCGGATACACGGAGTCGGCCAGCAGGACTACCTGAACAGCATCATGAGCCCGCTCGTCCGGCGGCTGAACCCCTGGACCGAGGCCGCCGAACCGCCGGTGCTTCCGCGGCACAGCCTCAGTCTGATCAACTGGTCGCGGTCGAACCGCAGGCGCACCGGTTTCCTCTGGTACCTGGTGTTCCCCTTCACCCTCGCCAATGTGGCAGGGCGGATGATCGAGCGGCCGGCCGGGCGAACCGGCACCGCCTCCCTCAACTGGTGGCTGCTCCAGGGCGTGGCACTGCTGTTCACCCTCACCCAGCTCGCCTGGCTGACCGTCCTGGGCGAAACGCTGCTGAAGCATCTCGCGGGACCGCTCTCCGTGGCGGACATGACGGGAGCGGTGCGGGTCGTTCCCGTTGCCGCGGCCCTGCTCATGGCCGGATTCCTCGGGTACCGGTGGGTGAACGTCATCCGCCGCCAGGAGGAGCAGCGCAGGCGCCGGGCCGGGATCGTCGCCGCCGGTCACGCGGCCGCGCTGCTGGTGACCGGCGTCGTCCTCGCCGCCGTCCTGCCCGGACAGGCCGTCTACCGGCGCTGGCCCTCATCGGCCGGCCCGGACGGGCTGTACCGCCTCGACGCCATGGCCGCCTGGGTGGCGGGGAGCCTGCTGCTGGTGCTGGCCCTGGGCCTCCTCGCAGCCCTGGGGTACTGGCTCGGGCCCCGCCCGGCGCGCGGGGAGCAGGTTCCGCTGCTTGCCGCAATGGGCCTCCTCACCATCGGGCTCTACCTCATGCATACGGTGAACGCGCTGGTGCGCATGGTGCTTGATAACCTGCTCGGCTACGTCGTCGGCCTGTTCGGGGGCCGGGCCCGCGTCGACGCGGCCTCCCGGGTCCTGCTCGCCTGGGACAACCCGGCCGACGCCGGTGACAGCCGGCTCGACCTCTTTCCGCTGCTTGCGCTTCTGGCGCTCCTTGGAGCCCTCGCCGCGGCTGTGCTGGTCCTCCTGAGGGAACGATCCCTGGGCCTGTCCCCGCTGTGGGGCGGAAGGCGGGAGCGCCTGCTCTGGGGGCAGCGGATCGTGCAGCGCGCCCCGGCGTTCCTCCCGGTCCTCCTGCCGCTCGCGAGCGTGCTCGGCCTCGCCGGCATGGCCGCGGCGGTGAGCATGGGTGAGGGACGGCTCGGCGGCCCCTGGCTTGCGCTGGCAATCCTCCTGCTGCAGGTGGCCGGCGCGGTGGTCGTCCTCACGCTGCTGCTCGGGCAGCTGAGGCTCCTGCAGGAAGTGTTGGGGAAGGTGGCCGACGCCGCGGGTTTCTGGCCGGTGAGGGACCATCCGCTCTCGGGGGCGTCCTACCGCGACGCGGTGATCGCCGGAATCGGACTTGAAGCGGAAAAGGCGAGGCCGTCCCGGGTTGCCCTCGTGGCGCACAGCCAGGGCGGCGTCATCTGCGCCTGGCTGATTGTCCACACCCGGATCCTCGGACGCTGCAGCGAAGTCCACCTGGTGACGACCGGGTCCCCGCTCGGTCCCTTCTACTCGGTGTTCTTCCCGGCCTACTTTCCCGAAGAATGGTTCAGGCGGTTAGCTGAACGCTCAACAAGCTGGGTCAATTTCTGGCGCGACACCGACCCGCTCGCGGCTCCGGTCCGTGGCGCGGCAAACGTGAAGCTGCCCGACCCCGACGAGTACGGTGTGATCCGCGGGCATGAGGGGTATTGGAACTCCCGGGAGATCCTCTCACATGTCGAAGCTCTCGCGGATGAGGAACCTATTTCTCCATACCGGCAGGCCGCCGGTACGATTGACCCTACGTAGGGGAGTATCCCAAGCGCTACGATCGTCAACACGCGGGGCAGCGAAGCTCCGCCGGGCGTAGCGGTCGGTCGGCAAACGTGCCCCGGCGGAGAGACTTACGCACTTCCGTCGCAGCTCCCGAAAGGCGTTTCATGCCCGAATTGCCCATCGCGTTCGAGGTCGGCACATTTATTGTGCTCGGACTCGTCCTCCTCTTCGACCTCCTGCTCGTCGTCAAGCGGCCGCACGTGCCCTCAATGAGGGAGGCCGGCCTGTGGGTCGCCTTCTACGTTTCCCTGGCGCTGATCTTCGCGGTCCTCATGTTCATCTTCACCGGCCCTGAGTACGGCAGCCAGTTCGTCGCCGGTTGGATCACCGAGTACAGCCTGAGCATCGACAACCTCTTCGTGTTCATCATCATCATGGCGCGTTTCTCGGTTCCCCGGAAATATCAGCAGGAAGTGCTCATGGTGGGCATCATCATCGCGCTGATCCTCCGAGGAATCTTCATCGTCCTCGGCGCAGCGGTCATCGAGAACTTCAGCTGGGTCTTCTACATCTTCGGCGCCTTCCTGCTTTACACCGCCTACAAGCAGGCGACTGACTCAGGGGAAGACGAGGAACACGCCGGCGAGAACAAGCTCGTCACCAAGCTGCGGGCCGTGCTGCCCATGTCGGAGAAGTACAACGGCGGGAAACTCCGCACGGTCGTCGACGGCAAGAAGGTCTTCACCCCGATGCTCGTCGTCTTCGTCACGATCGGCCTGACCGACCTGCTCTTCGCCGTCGATTCGATTCCGGCGATCTTCGGGCTCACCCAGAGCGCGTTCATTGTCTTCACCGCCAACATCTTCGCGCTGATGGGACTGCGCCAGCTCTACTTCCTGCTTGGCGGTCTCATGACCCGGCTCGTATACCTCAAGCATGCGTTGTCCGTCATCCTCGCCTTCATCGGCGTCAAGCTGATCCTCCACGCAATGCACGTCAACGAACTGCCGTTCATCAACGGCGGCGAGCATATTGAGTGGGCCCCGGAGATCCCCACATTCGTCTCCCTCGCCGTCATTGTCGGAACGATTGTCGTTGCAGTGATTGCGAGCCTGATGAGCTCGCGCGGCAAGGCGGCCAAGGTCGACTCCGACCTGACGGCGGCGGACCTGAAGTCGCGGCAGTCCGACTCCGCGGAGTAGCGCGAAGCCGACCCAAACCGCCTCCTGGGCGGCACCAGCGTCTCCGCGGGAGGCACAGGACATGAAGAAGGCCGGGACCTTGGCTGACAAGGTCCCGGCCTTCTTCATGTGCGGCTAGATGCTGAACGGGCGTCCAGTCAGCTCTTCACTGAGCGTCCACAGGCGCTCGGCACTCTCGTGATCCACCGCCCAGGAGTGGACACCGGCCGGGCCCTGATGGTCGTCGGGCACCTCGACGGCGATGTCCGCGTCCTCCGTGTACACCCCGCCGCGGCCGTCGAGCTGCGGACTCAGCGCGGCCCATACGGTTGTCGCGGCGCCCTCGGGGATGCTCTTGTACGCTTCGTTGTCCACCGGCTCGCCCTGCTCATCGACCGCCCCGAGTGCCTGGAGCTCCTCTCGGCTGAGGTGCCTGGCAATGCCGGTGGGGATGGTGCCGGGGTGCACCGCGAAGGCACGCACGTCGTGAGCGCGTCCCCGGGCGTCGAGGGCGAGTGCGAACAGGGACTTCGCCGTCACCGACTGGCCGTAGGCCGACCATTTCTCGTAGGCCCGCTCGTCGTAATTGGGGTCGTCGAAGTCAACCCCGGAGAACCGGTGGGCGAGGGACGTCAGGCTGACGACGCGGGCGCCCTGCGCCTGCGTCAGGGCCGGCCAGAGGCGCTGCGTGAGCTGGAAATGGCCGAGGTGGTTCGTTGCGAAATGCGCCTCGAACCCACGGGCGTCCCGGGTGAACGGCACAGCCATGATCCCGGCGTTGTTGATCAGCAGGTGCAGGGGGCGGCCCGATGTCGTGAAGCGGTCGGCGAAGGCATCGACTGAGGCGGGGTCGGCGAGATCAAGGGACTCGAGTTCCACACCCTCGAGCCCGGCCAGCGCCGTCCGGGCCTTATCTGCGTCACGCGCCGGAACGATCACCGTAGCGCCCGCTCCCGCAAGGACACGCGTGACTTCGAGGCCGAGACCCGAAGATCCGCCGGTGACGATGGCCGTGCGCCCGGTCAGGTCGCGTCCGGCGACCAGTTCAGCGGCAGTGGTGGTCGGACCGAAGCCGGAGGGCAGCGGTTTCTGAGGCGTGTTCATGGGGGAGTCCTTCGTTCCGGGTGGGACGGCGCAGGAGATTCTTCCTGCTTGCCGGGGGCGGTGCGCAATGGAATATGACGTCATTGATCGACACTCGCTGAACGTTCAGTCTACCTTGGCGCCCGGCACCTCGGCCGGGCTTGCGCCCACGGCGAAGGGAATACAGCGAAGGGAACCCAGCGAAGGGAGCAGGGGACCGCTGTTGCACCGTCAGGGGCGGGGCGGTCGTCCTTGGACAAACGGACGGCGCCGCAGGAAGCCTGCGGCGCCGTCGGCGGATCCGGTAAGGAAACGGCTCAGTGGCCGGTGCTCGTCGTTCCGAACATCAGCGTCCGGCGGCGCACGTCGTAGAACACTGTCTCGGAGGCGACGAGGAGATCCTGGAGGTTGTCCGCATCATCCGGGTCCAGGGTCAGCACTTCCTCCCACGCGCCCTGGTCGAGGACAAGTTGCAGGGTGTAGGTGCCGGGCTGGCCCGGCTCTCCGGCGACCCAGCTGAACTGGTAGTGGCTGAGCTGGCGGACCTGGATGCTGTCATCCGTTACTGGTTGCTGCGGGGTGGGGACCACGTGATGCTCCTTTACCTAAGCCCGCGGACATGCGGGCAGGACGTTCCGGTCTCGGGCGGGGTGGGCTCCCGCCCGTCAGCGGGACTTTGGCCGCTGGTTGCATAATCTAGCGGCGCCCCAGCGAGGCCGTAAAGGCAAGGAAAAAGGTGGGGGAGGCCTTGACGAACGGTGCGGCCCAGCCCATTGAGCACCGGCGCCCCGCCGGGCGTTGCCGCGGGGCGACCCCGCGGGGCGCCTTCCAGGGCCGCCCCGCGCCGCACCATTCAAGCGTTCGACGGCGGGGGCTACGCTCCACCCTTGGTCCGCGGGAGGTAATTCTCCACCTGGCTGACCGGCCGGACCGTCGCCTTATTCGGGTCCTCACCGAACTCAAGCCGCGCGCGGCGCTGGCGCAGGAGATCCCAGCACTGGTCGAGGTTCTCCTCGAGGCGCTGCAGGCGCACCTGGTTCTGCCCGCCGCGCACGCTTTCCTCGCCGGTCTGGCGCAGGTCGTGCTCTTCGGCCACAAGCGCTTTGATGCGTTCGAGGATGTTCTGATCGTCCACGGTGTCCTCTTTTCGACTTTTTACTGACCGCCGTACCCGTCAGGGTACTGAGCGGGCGGCCGAAAGACCAGAGCATAGGCGCTGCGTGACGGGCAGATCCGCGGGTTCACTCCTCGGTGCGGCGTGGCCGGGAAAGCAGCGCGATAAGACCCACGGCAATGCAGGCCGCGAAGAGGATGAATTTCACTACCGTGAAGGTCGATGCGGCGGCCACCGTTCCCGGATCCACCGGAGACTCCGCGAACATGCCCTCGATGAGCAGGTTCTCCGTGATGTCCGCTATGGCGTACAGCACCGGAACCGGCAGGAGCAGCCAGCGGAGCCTTCGTCCCACTGCATGAAGGATGAGCAGGGTCACGGTTGCGGCGAAGACGAGGGGGAACAACAGGTCCCAGAGGTAGTGGGACGCGCCGTACCGCTCATACAGCTCATCGGTCATCAGGGTCTGCACTGCACTCACATAATCAGGGCTGTACCCGGTGAAGGAGGTTTCGGGCATCGCATATCCACCCACCGCCCGCCGAAGGGAGGCCAGCTGCAGCCCGTTCACGGCAGCGAGCAGGATGCTGAGTGCGAATCCGGCGATGATGAGGATCCACAACTTTCTCGCTCTTCCGGGAGCCTGTGTTGGTCGGTGTTCGCGATGGCGCTGGGATGATTCGCCGGAAGTGGTCATGGGCCATTGTGTGCAGCCGTGCGGCTCAATTGACCTTCCAATTTGATAACCGCTTGCTGCCCCAGCGGAAAGCGGCCCGACGAGCCGCGAGAGGGCCCTTCAGTCGGCGGGCCACGATCCGCGCATCGCCGCCTCGATGTCCGCGCAACCGGCCCTGAGGAGCGCCTTGTCCGGAGCCCGGAGAGATGAGCGCTCAATGGCGGTGTGCGTCTCCGCGGCTTGGGCGCGTAGCGCTGGATGGTGATCACCGTCCCTGTCGCTCCACGCGATTTCCCGAAGCATGCGAACGATCCGTCCGGCGGTCCGCGGGTCCTCCATCGCATAGGCGAGCAGCTGCCGCATCGCCAGGTCAAGCAGCTCCGGAAAGGCGGGGTAACGCAGGACCACACGGACCTGTCCGTGTTCGTCGACGAGCGCTTTTGGCCCGGTCGTCCGTTGGGCAAGCACGCAGAAGACGCTCGAAATGTGTCCGAGCGCATGGACCGCGGTCGTGGGGTCGTTGATGCCCGGTGAGAGGGCTTTGCTGGTCACGTCGAGCAGTTGCTGCAGCCCGAAACCCGCATCCCGTGTGGATGTTCTCTCAAAGCTGGTCGCCAGGCCGGCACAGAGTTTCTCCTGCAGGGCATTCCTTCGTTGCGTATCGATGCCGCTCCCCTTCATGCTCCACGCGCGCCCTATGGGCACCCCGGTAATGAGGGACGCGCCAGGCATTGCGTCAACGGTAATGAGGGTGTCGGTCTCGACCGCTGCGCTGAGCGCGGCGTCATGTGAAAGGTCGATGAAAAAACCGGAGGTGTCGCTGTCGATCACCGCATGGGAGGCACCTTTTCCCGCGTCAAGCCCGGCCGGTGGCGGTGCAACGTGGGGGAAGATCCGGTCGATCGCCCTGTTCGCTTCTGCGTGGACGTTACGCAGCATCGTTTCAACCCGGATCTCCCGCGAGAGGTGGGCGAGAAAGAGAACAAGGGCAACGACGCTGGCGATGGTGAGGACGAAGGCCACGGTAACCGATATTTCGGGAACGAATCCTGCGCCGGCGCTGGTCTCGACACGGATGCTGCGCAGCACCGTCAACGCGAAGACAAACGTGGCAAGAAACAGGGCGAGCGTGTTGTGAACGAACCTGTCCCGGGTGAACGTTCTGAGCAGCCGGGGCGAGAACTGGCTGCTCGCGAGCTGGAGCGTCACGACGGTCAGGGAGAAGGTCAGCGAGGTCACGGTGACGAGGGACCCGGCGATTGTCTCCATGAGGGAGCGGGCGGCCTCCGGGCCTCCGCCGAATAAAAGCCCTGAGACCGGGGCGGGCAGGTCGTCGTCAATCCGCTGATCCAGGTACGGCAGGTACTGTCCCAGTCCGAGAGCCACGCAGACGGCGAGCAGCGGTACCGGCCAGAGCTGTGTTTTCAGGGAGTCCTTAAGCAGTACGGCTCGCGCGCGTCTGTTCATGCCGGCCCTCCTTCTTGTCGCCGGGCGGTCTGGGAGGTGCGCCGTCGAGCTCCATCGACAAAGGATAACGCTGACGGGGCGCCATAGGGCCGTAAGGCACCTAGCACACGTTGATAAGGTGGCTGTCAATCGATTCGTGGACCCGGCTGACGCTCCTCCGCCCGGCAGCAGGGTCACCAGCGCTGTTCCGGTACTGGCTGACGGTCCGACGGCTTCACCATCCAGCTCGAGAATCCACAAGGTCGAGGAGGCAACACAATGATTCAGGGACCGGCACCCGGGCAGCACGCACCGGGGGAAAACCATGTGGTTTGACGGCTGGGCCGACGTCGTCAGGACCCTTGCTGTGGGCTCGGCCGCCTATCTGACCCTGGTGCTCGTCCTCCGCGCCTCGGGCAAACGCACGCTCGGGCAGCTCAACGCTTTCGACTTCATCGTGACGGTTGCTCTTGGCTCGACCCTTGCCACGATCCTCCTCAGCAGCGAGGTCGCCTGGGCCGAAGGGTTCGCCGCCCTGGCCCTGCTCGCGGGCCTGCAGTACCTTGTTGCAGCGGTCTCGGTCCGATGGCCGGGCGTACGGCGGGTTGTGACCTCCGAGCCCGTTGCGCTGGTGCGGAATGGGGAACTGCAGCATTCCCAGCTGCTGAGCAACCGGCTCACGGAATCCGAAGTGCTTCAGGCGGTGCGCGGCAGCGGATCGGGGGACCTCGCCGACGTCGCGGCGGTGGTCCTTGAGACCAACGGAACGCTCAGCGTCATTCAACGTTCGAAATTCGGCGACGGGTCGGCGATGAAGGGCGTAGTGAGCGGAAACTGATGGAGGAAAACCCCGACCCTCACCAGCACCCCGGCGCGGTGGCGCCTTCCGGCGGCCCCAGGCCGGAGGAAAAGCTGGGCGCCGCCGAAATCTTCGCCCGGCGCCTCGACAAACCGATGGGCGTGCTCGGGATGATATTCCTCTTCGTGGTCCTCGGCCAGCTCCTGGCGACCGAAGCGCGCCTGAGCCTCGCGCTGGCGATTGTGGGATGGCTGTTCTGGGCCATCTTCGTGGCGGAATTCCTGCTCCGCGCCTACATCGCCGGCTTTCAGCGGAGCTTCTGGAAACGCAACTGGTGGCAGGTGATTTTCCTTCTTGTGCCGTTCCTCCGTTTTTTCCGCGCGCTCCAGGCCCTGCGCCTGATCCGGGTGGCACGCCTCGCCCGGTTCGGCGGCATCGTTTCGGCAGGCATCCGCGGTTCACGGTCCGCGGGCCGCCTTCTCTCGAGCCGGATCGGCTGGCTGGCCGCGGTCACCGCCGTCGTGATCCTTGCCTCAAGCCAGCTGCTCTACGCGACCGGATCCCACACCAGCTACGGGGACGCCTTGTACGAGGCGGCGATGGCCACGATCACCGGCAGCGGGATCACTTCCCCAAGCGGTTTTTCGCGAATCCTCCAGGTGATCCTCGCCCTCTACTCGGTGGCCGTGTTCGCTACCCTTGCGGGCTCCCTCGGCGCGTTCTTTCTCCGGGGAGACCAGGGCCGGGCAGGCACGGCGCCGACCGAGCTGCGGTCCCCGGCCGCACCGCCCGAGGACGGCTAGGCGTCTCCGGTCAGGGCCAGCAGCCGGCTGAAGATCGCCTCGCCGTCATCCGAAATGCCGTCGTGGTGGAAGTCCGGTGTCTCCCACACCTTCAGGCCCTTCACCGCCGCCGCTGTCTCAAGGGACAGCGCGCGGTCAACGTAGATGTCGTCACGGTAGACGGCAGCCGCCGCGCGCACCGAGTTCCGGGACAGGACGCCCGGGTCGTACAGTGCGCCCCAGTCCTCCTTCTGGGCCAGGAGGTGGGCGGCTTCCTTCAACGGCTGCAGTGCCGGGTCCTCGTCGAAGTACCACGGATACACCATCTCCCCGGTGAGCAGCGGCTCCTCCACCTCCGCACGGAACTGGGGATACTTGTCCAGGACCCGCTCCGCGGACCAGCGTGAGGCGTCCCCCTGGCAGTAGATCGACTCGTGCATGAGCGCGTAGAGGGGGTTGGAACTGCGGGAGACGAGCGGTCCCACCTGGTCGAGGAACACCTGGGACAGCCGCGGGCCGCCGGGAGTGTCAACAAAGGCGTCTTCAAGGAGGTAGTGAAGCGCATCGACGCGCGTGTTGCCCCCGAGGAAGGAGCCGATCATCTGGAAGCGCCGGGTGCTGAGCCGCTCTCCCGTGGGCAGGCGCTCATCAACCCGCTCCAGGTGCCGGGCGATGCGGGTGACGATCTCACGGTCGCCGGGATACCAGGCGAAGTATTCGCTGTTGCGCTCCTCGACCCGGGCGTAGGTGGCCGTATACACCCGGTCGGGGCTTCCCGTCAGCGGTGCGAGCCCGCCGGTGATCAGCACGCGCTCGAGGCCTTCGGGGGCCCGGGACAGGTAGGTCAGTGCGCAGAAGCCGCCGTAACTTTGCCCGAAGATGGTCCACCGCCCGCCCACGAGCCGCTGGCGGATGATTTCGGCGTCGGCGACGATCGAGTCGGCACGGAAGTGCGTCAGGTACCGCACCTGCTCCGCCGCTCCGCCACGGGCCGCGAGCGTCATGGCGTCCGCAGGGGTGGAGAGGCCGGTTCCGCGCTGGTCGAGCATGAGGATGCGGAAGGTCTGGGCGGCGGCCTTCATCCACCCGCTGAGCTGGGTGGCACGGTTGCCCCGGCCGCCCGGACCGCCCTGGAGGAACAGCAGCCAGGGCAGGCGCTCAACCTCGTCGTCGTTGTGGTCCGTTGAGGTGTACTCCCGGGCGAAGACGGAAATCGTTTCGCCGTCGGGCGCCGCATGGTCAAGGGGCACGGTGAACCGGTGCGTTTTCGCCCTCAGCCCCCGCATCAGGAAGGTCGGCCCGGGCTGGTAAGCGTCCGAGCCGCCGGCGGTGGCTTCCGCACGCGGGGATCCCGCCCTGCTCCGGGTGCTCACTGTGCCTCAGTCCCCGCGAAGCCGCTGAGCGCTGCGCCCGTGAGCCGGAAGGTCGACCAGTCGGACTGCGGGCGGGCGCCAAGGCTCTCATAGAAGCGGATCGACGGTTCGTTCCAGTTGAGCACCGACCACTCCACTCGGGCGTAGCCGCGCTCCGTGGCGATGCGGGCGAGCTGGCGGAGCAGGGCCTTGCCGTGCCCTGATCCGCGGGCGGTGGGGCGGACATAGAGATCCTCGAGGTAGATCCCGTTCACGCCCTCCCACGTCGAATAGTTGAGGAACCATAGGGCGAACCCTTCGATCTCACCCCGGCTCTCCGCCACATGGGCGTAAATGGTCGGAGTTGACCCGAACAGTGCCTCGGTGAGCTTGGGGACAGTGTTCTTAACGGCATCCGGCTCCTTCTCGTAGATCGCAAGATCATGGATGAGCTGGAGGATGGTCGGCACATCCTCGGGCCGGGCTTCGCGGATTACGTTCATCCTCCAAGCCTAACGAGGCGGCCGACACCTCAGTCGCCCCCGGGCTACGGCGCGCCGACTCCTGTGACTTCAACCACGGGCGTACCGGCGGCATCGGAGGCCGCCAGGTCGATGACCGCGTTGATCCCCCAGTCGTGGTTCCCCTCCGGGTCCTTGAAAATCTGGCGAACCTTCCACACCCGCGGCTGCTTGTCGATGATCAGCAGGTTCGGTCCGCGCGCTTCGGGGCCGTCGTCGATGTCCTCGTAGTCGTTGAAGTACCCGTCCATCGCCTCCGCCCAGCGGTCGGCGGTCCAGCCCGAGTCGGAGTCGAGCGCCCCAAGCGCCTCGTCCTTCTCGTCGGCGAACAGCTGGACACGCTGGAACATCTCGTTGCGGACCATCACCCGGAAAGCACGCTCGTTCGAGGTGACCGAAGGAGGCTCCTCCGGCAGGTCGACGTCCGGCCCGACGGTTCCGCCGGCCAGGCCGGAGACATCTCCGGCTGCGAGCCGCGCCCATTCGTCGATCAGGCTGGAGTCAACCTGCCGGACCAGCTCGCCGAGCCACTCGATGATGTCGCTGAGGTCTTCGCGCAGCGCATCGCTGGGAACGGTCTGGCGCAGCGCCTTGTAGCAGTCGGCAAGGTAGCGCAGCAGGATGCCTTCGGAGCGGGTGAGGGAGTAGAACGCGACGTACTCTCCGAAACTCATCGCCCGCTCGTACATGTCGCGCACCACGGACTTCGGGGCGAGCTCGAAGTCGCCAAGCCACGGCGCCGTCCCGCGGTAGACGTCGAAGGCCTGCTGCAGCAGTTCGGCGAGGGGCTGCGGGTAGGTGATCTCCTCGAGCCGGGCCATCCGGGCGTCGTAGTCGATGCCCTCGGCCTTCATTGCGGCAACCGCCTCCCCGCGGGCCTTCTTCTCCTGTGCGGAGAGCACCTGACGCGGCTTCTCCAGTGTCGCTTCGATGACGGAGACGACGTCGAGGGCATAGCCGGGAGCCTCGGGGTCGAGCAGTTCGATGCTGGCAAGCGCGAAGGGGGACAACGGCTGGTTGAGTGCAAAGTTCGCCTGGAGGTGGACCCTGAGCCGGATCTGGCGCCCGTCGGCGTCGGGTTCGGGGAGCTTCTCGACTATGCCGGCGGTGACGAGCTCCCGGTAGATGCCGATCGCGCGGCGCATCAGCCGCAGCTGCGAGGCGCGGGGCTCATGGTTCTCGCTGAGCAGCCGCTGCGCCGCCTTGAACGGGTTCCCCGGGCGTTCGAGCAGGTTCAGCAGCATGGAGTGGCTGACGGTGAACGAGGAGGTCAGGGGTTCCGGGACGCCCTCGACGAGGCGGTCGTATGTGGGCCGTCCCCAGGAGACAAATCCCTGCGGCGGCTTCTTCCGGACCACCTGGCGCAGCTTCTTCTGGTCGTCGCCGAACTTGGACACGGCCTTGGCCATCGCCTTGGTGTTCTCCACAACATGTTCGGGGGCCTGGACCACGACGGTGCCGGCGGTGTCGTAGCCCGCCCGGCCCGCCCGCCCGGCGATCTGGTGGAACTCCCTGGCGTTGAGCAGCCGGGTCCGGACGCCGTCGTACTTGCTCAGCGCGGTGAGCAGCACCGTGCGGATCGGCACGTTGATGCCCACCCCGAGGGTGTCGGTTCCGCAGATGACCTTGAGCAGGCCCGCCTGCGCGAGCTGCTCGACGAGCCGGCGGTACTTGGGGAGCATCCCCGCGTGGTGGACGCCGATTCCGTGACGGACGAACCGGTTGAGGGTCTTGCCGAAGCCGGAGGAGAACCTGAAGGAACGGATCAGCTCGGCGATGCGGTCCTTCTCTTCGCGGGTGCACACATTGACGCTCATCAGACTCTGTGCCCGCTCGATGGCCTCGGCCTGGCTGAAATGCACAACGTACACGGGCGACTGGTTCGTCGAAAGGAGCTCCTCGATCGACTCCTGCACCGGCGTTTCAACGTAGTAGTAGTGAAGGGGGATGGGCCGTTCCACCGAGGTCACCGTTGCGGTGGGGCGCCCGGTGCGGTTGGTCAGTTCCTTCTCGAAGAGGGATACATCGCCAAGGGTGGCCGACATGAGCAGGAACTGCGCCTGGGGCAGCTCGAGCAGCGGCACCTGCCAGGCCCAGCCGCGCTGGGGGTCGGAGTAGAAGTGGAACTCGTCCATCACCACTGTGCCGAGCTCGGCTGCCGCTCCTTCGCGCAGCGCAAGGTTCGCGAGGATTTCGGCGGTGCAGCAGATGATGGGCGCGTCGGAGTTCACGCTCGAGTCACCGGTGATCATCCCGACGTTCTCGGCGCCGAAGATCTCGGTGAGCGCGAAGAACTTCTCGGAGACCAGGGCCTTGATCGGGGCGGTGTAGTAGGTCCGCCGCCCTTCGGCCGTGGAGAGGAGGTGTGCGGCGATCGCCACAAGGGACTTGCCGGATCCCGTGGGCGTCGCGAGGATCACGTTGCTCCCCGAGACGAGTTCAAGCACCGCCTCGTCCTGCGCCGGGTACAGGGAAAGCCCCCGGGACGCCGCCCAGTCGGTGAAGGCCTCGTACACCGCGTCGGCCTGGGGCTGATCGGACGATGGCGCGGGGAGATGCTCTTGAATCCTCATTGTCGCTTCAGCCTACCCGTGCCGGGGTTAGGGTGAGCTATGCAACGGAGCATCGTGACGTGGAACCCCGCCCAGTATTCGCAGTACGTGGACGAGCGCGGGAGGCCCTTCTTCGACCTGACCGCCAGAATCAACCATCCGTCGCCCCGCCGCGTCGTCGACCTGGGCTGCGGGCCCGGGGAGCTGACCGCGGCGCTCGCCGTGCGTTGGCCCGGGGCGCAGGTCACCGGGATCGACTCCTCGCCCGAGATGGTCGGCCGTGCCCGCGCGCTCGACGCTCCGGGGAACCTCACGTTCCTCGAAGGCGACGTCGCCGAGTGGACGCCCGGGCCCGAGGACGACGTCGTGGTTTCAAACGCCCTGCTGCAGTGGGTGCCGGGGCATCAGCAGCTCCTGGCGCGGTGGGCGGCGGGGCTGCCGGACGGAGGGTGGCTGGCGGTGCAGGTGCCGGCGAACTTCGACGCGCCATCGCACTCCCTGATGCGCCGGCACGCTGGTTCCTCCCGGTGGGCACACCTGCTTGACGGCGTGCTGCGGCATTCCGACGCCGTGGGCGAGCCGCAGGACTACCTGCGCCTGCTCGCCGGGGCCGGAATGCGCGTCGAGGCGTGGGAGACGGTCTACCACCACGTCCTCCAAGGGAAGGACCCGGTCCTTGAGTGGGTGCGCGGAACCGGACTGCGACCGGTCCTCGATGCACTCTCCGCGGCGGATGCCGCCGAATTCGAGGAAGGGTATGCGGAACTGCTGCGCGGCGCATACCCGGTTGAGTCCTTCGGGACGGTGTTTCCGTTCCGAAGGATCTTCACCGTCGGCAGCAGGCCCTAGGAACGGGCCGCCCGGGAAGCGCCGCCGCACTACCTTCCGGCATCGGTCCCGTGCCCGCCCTGCGCTGTTGCTGGCGAGGATCCGCCTGCACGTGGCGGCGGGCGCCTGCCGTGTGCAGGATAAAAAGACGGTGTGAACTGCTTAGCGCGTTGATACATTTGCCGCATGTGGAGGAAGCGTGCGGGGAAAGCCGTACCAGCCACGGAGTCACCGGCCGGCCACGTGGTGCTGCTGGGCGACTCCGTATTTGACAACGCCGCCTATGTGTCCGGCGGCCCCGACGTCGTGGCGCAGCTGCGCGGCGAGCTGCCCCCCGGCTGGGCCGCCACCCTCCTGGCCATCGACGGCGATGTGGCCTCCGGCGTGGCCCGGCAGCTGCGCGGGCTGCCCTCCGACGCGACCCACTTGGTGGTGAGCGTCGGCGGGAATGACGCCCTGGGATACGCGTACCTGCTAGACCAGCCGGCCCGGTCGGTCGCGGCTGCCCTGGGGATGCTCAGTGATGCCCGCGACTCCTTCGCGCCCAGTTACGACGCGATGATCGAGGCGGTGGCGGCGGTCGGACTTCCCACCGCTGTCTGCACCATCTACGACACTCCACGCTCTGAACCGAACCAGCGGATCATCCGTACAGCGGCAGCCATCTTTAACGACCACATCACCCGCGCCGCGTTCTCCCGCGGCGTCTCGCTGATCGATCTTCGTCTGATCTGCAGCGACGACGGCGACTACGCCAACCCGATTGAACCGTCCGTCCAGGGCGGCAGGAAGATCGCGAAGGCGATCGCCGGTGCCCTGTCGGCGGGGGAGACCGCCGTCAGTTCCGTTTTCGTCGGCACGCCCCGCCACGCCGTGTTCTAGACAGACTTGTCTACCTGTCGGTAACATCGTTGCAGGACGGTACGTGGAAATGTATGGCAGCGGGTGGCGCATGTGCGCCTGCGGCCGGTCCAGGGGGCGGTCATCCTGCGGGTTGTTGGATGCCGGAGACGAACACACCGGCCATGCCATAAGGATGCAATGCTCGACGAATACCTGCCCCGCCCGTTTTCCGCCGATCCCGAGCGGATCCGCGTGCCCGAAGATGCAAGCGCCCTCACAGTGGACCCTGCAATAACAATCCGGTTCCAAGCCCTGGAAATCATCCAGAAGACGCTTCGCAGTCCTGACGCCGCAGGCGAGGACGGGCGGGCCCGGCTCCGGCAGCGGCTCGAATGGTCGACCGCTCCGGAGCGGTCGGAAGAGGTGCTGCTGGAGCACCTCCAGGAGATGGTGCGGCTCAACAACCCCGGCTTCGACATGTCCGACGGCGATCCCCGGGATGGGGAGCACCACTGATCCGTCGCTGACCCGCAGGCTGCAGGTGCCGCTCAGTCAGCCCGGTGGTGCTCGATCAGCCACCGCGCCATGGGTTTCGCCCGTTCTGCCGCCCGTGCGTCGGACTCGGCGGCGGCAACGATCGCACCTTTCATCAGCAGCACGTACGCATGGGCAAATTCCTCAGCATCCTTGAGCATGGCTTCCCCTGCGAGCTCCTCAACCCCGCCGCGGATCTTTGTCAGGTACTCCGCGCTCGCCCTCCCCAGGGGATGGCTGTGACCCAGTTCGAAAAGCGTCTTGATGTAGGAGCACGACTCATAATCGGGACGGCGGAACCATTCATCAAGCACATCGAAGATTGCAAGCAGTCTTTCCTCGGCAGTGTCTGCCCGGCGCGTTGATTCCGCGACAAGGTATCCCACGGTGAAGAGCTCTTCGCGCCGCGCAAGGAACGCGAGAACCAGGTCGTCCTTCGATGGAAAGTGGTAGTAGAAGGTGGCTTTGGCGATTCCCGCCTCACGGATCAGCTCGTTGACGCCAACATCGCGGATGCCGCGCTGCATGAACAGGTCGTACGCCGTCGCGAGTATCCGCTCGCGGGGTTCAGCCACCGGTGACATGGTTTCCATTAGGCTCCTAATGCAGTGGACGGACCTTCAGCATGCTTTGCGTCCATACCACCAGTATTCGGGGTCTGCGTGCACACCGCGAGTAATTTCTTGACTTAAAGGGCGGGCTCCTGAATCGGCGTGCGTGGCTGAACGATCGGGATGCCGGCTGTGGGGAAACTGCTGTGGAACACCGACGGGGCCGGCGCCGCCACCGGGGCAACAGCGAGCGTCACCCTCTCGGCACCGACTGTCACGAGCCGGTCCCGCACCTGCACATCGATGGGCGGGCCACCGGCGAAGGAGAGGGTGATCGACCCCGGTTCAAGCTCAACCCTCAAGGATCCGCCGCGGTGCTTGAGGCTGAACGAGAGTCCGGTCCATTCGGCCGGGAGGCGCGGATCGAAATACGGAACCGGGCCCTGGTCGCGGAACCCGGCGAACCCGCTGACAAGGGAAGCCCAGACGCCTCCGGCGGCAGCGATGTGAACGCCGTCGATCGTGTTGCTGTGCGAATTGTCCAGGTCGATGAACGCGGCATCGGTGAAGTGCGACAGCGCTACATCGCCGTAACCCACCTCAGCCGCCATGATTCCCTGGACGCACGCGGAAAGCGTTGAGTCTCCCGTGGTGATCGGGTCATAGAAGTCGAAGGCGCGCTGCTTCTCTTCGGCCGTGAAGTCCTGCCACTGAAGGTACATCGCCAGCACGGTGTCGGCCTGCTTGAGCACCTGGTGCCGGTAGATCACCAGGGGATGGAAGTTGAGCAGCAGCGGATACTTGGAGCGCGGCGTTGACCAGTCCCAGGGTTCGAGGGTCATGAAGTCGGCGTCCTGCGAAAACACCTGGAGCACCTCGTCAAAGGGCATCTGCATCCGGGCCGCGGCCTGCAGCCACAGGTCCCGCTCCGTCTCGTCGACGTCCGAGCGTTCAAGCGCCGCAGCGGCACGCAGGTTGAACCGCGCCATGACGTTCGTGTAGAGGTTGTCGTTTACGACGGCCGTGTACTCATCCGGTCCGGTGACTCCGTGGATATGGAAGCCGCCGTCCTTGCCGAAAAAGCCGAGCGAGAGCCACATGCGGGCCGTCTCGATCAGCAGATCCGCGCCTTCCGACTGCTGGAAGGCGGCGTCGCCGTCGGCCCAGATGTACCTGTTGGTGGCGAAGGCGATTGCTGCGGCGATGTGGAACTGTGCGGTTCCGGCCGCGTAGTAGGCGCTTGCCTCGAGACCGTTGATCGTGCGCCAGGGGAAGAGCGCCCCGTCGACGCTCAGCTCGCCGGCCCGCGCCCTGGCTTCGGGCAGCAGCCGATGCCGGAACTCGAGCACTTTGCGGGCGGCCTTCGGGTTGGAGTAGGTGAGGAATGGGAGCAGATAGATCTCCTGGTCCCAGAAATAATGGCCCTCGTATCCCGATCCGCTGACGCCCTTCGCCGGGATGCCGGCTACCCCGGCCCTGGCGGTCGCCTGCGCGAGCTGGAACAGGTTCCACCTCACGGCCTGCTGGAGATCTGCTGGACCTCCGATCTCAATGTCGCCCGTTGCCCAGTAGTCCCTGTAGTGCGCTGTGCTCTCCTCGAAAACCGCCGCGGCGGGCCGAACCGAGGCTTCCGCGGCCGATGCGACGTCGGATCCACCCCCGGCAGCTGCGACGGCGTACCCGACGCTCTTTTCGAGCCGCAGAGGCAGTCCGTCGTCGATGGTGAGGACGTACCGTACGCTGCTTTCGTCCTGGTCGGCGGTCGTCTCCAGCGGAGGCTGCTGAGTTGAGATCCAGTGATCGACGGCAACGCCGACCTGCTGCTTGGATTCCTGGGTTTCCCATGCCAGCCGGAGGGAGCCGGTGTCGCCGTCGAGCCGCAGCGGCAGCAGGACGCGTCCTGCGTGCCTGCCGGAGCGCCGGGGATCGTGCTCGGAGTGGTCCTCAACGGGCTGGTCCTGCCGGTTGATGACCAGGGAGGTGATATCCGCCGACACTGCCCGGTCCGCCGACACCTCGAGGCTGATAGCCAGGCCGCCGCGCGTTTCGTATCCAACGGCGCGCCGCTCCACGGTGGTCACTGCGGCACCGGAGCGGGTCAGCCAGGTGATCCTGCATTCGTAGATTCCCGTAGTGAAATCCACGGTGCGCCGGTACTCTGCCACGGCCGATCCGGCCAGGGTGAGCGGTTCACCGTCAATGACGACCCTGAAGTTGTTGGCGTCTGGCACATACAGGATCCGTTGACCGGTGCGGGCGAACCCGAAGGCATTTTCGGCGTGCTTGATGTCCCAGGTTTCATGGAAACCGTTGATGAAGCTGCCCGGCAGCTCCGTATCGGCAGCCGACCAGTGGGCGCCCCGCACACCAAGGAAGCCGTTCCCGATGCAGAACAGCGTTTCGAGTGCGCCGGTGTCCCCGGGCTTGGAGAAGGTCTCAACGAGTCCCCATGGAGTGCGGGGGAAACGTTCCCGGTCCGCGTTGATAAGCGCCATTTTTCGGCAGTCCTTTGGTGATGGTGGTTCGAGGGTTGTCGAAAGGGCTAGAGCAGTTCGTCGAGGTCGCCGACAACGAAGGTTGCACCGGCCTGCAGGAGGGTCTCCCTGCCGGCCCCCCGGTCGACGCCGATCACCGAATGGAATGCGCCGGCGCTGCCCGCCTGGACCCCTGACACTGCGTCTTCGACAACCACGCAGCTCTCGCTGGGAAACTCAAGGAGTGCCGCCGCGTGCTCATACGTTGCCGGGTCCGGCTTGCCGGGGATGCCTGCTGCGGCAGCCACGGTGCCGTCGACCACTATGCGGAAGTGCCCGTCGAGTCCTGCGGCCCTGAGCACCGCCGGCGCGTTCCTTGAGGAGGAAACCACGGCGAGCGTGAGCCCGGCGTCCTCGGCGGCCTCGATGAAACGGACTGATCCCGGATAGGGATCGACGCCCTGGGTCCTGACGATGTCGTTGAAGAACCTGTTCTTGCGGTTGCCAAGGCCCTGCACTGTCTCATGAGCCGGATCATCATCGGCTGGGCCTTCGGGAAGCGTGATGCCGCGCGAGGCAAGGAAATCCCGCACCCCGTCGAAGCGCGGCTTGCCGTCGATGTGGTCAAAGTAGTCGCCCCCGGAGTACTGCCGCACGCCTGCGCGGCCTTGCAGGTAGTGCTCGAACAGGGCCTGCCATGCGGTTTCGTGGACCTCGGCGGTGGGCGTCAGTACGCCGTCGAGGTCGAAGAGCACTGCTCGTGCTCCCGTCCAATGGCGGAGTGTGTTCATTGTCGGACGAAGTCCA
Source organism: Arthrobacter sp. TJ-217 (assembly GCF_058269255.1). Classification (NCBI taxonomy): domain Bacteria; kingdom Bacillati; phylum Actinomycetota; class Actinomycetes; order Micrococcales; family Micrococcaceae; genus Arthrobacter; species Arthrobacter sp. TJ-217. Next base: position 284,213 of record NZ_JBZCNJ010000004.1, on the reverse strand, counting down.
TTCTTGAGTTCGCGTGCCTCGGCTCACCGGGCGACCGCGTTCGGCGTCCAGCAGCCGGCGGTGGCAATGGGTGGGAGGGCGTGCCGCCCGGAACAACCGCGCGGCCCAACGTCATATTCTTCCCTATACAGACAAGTCTTTCTACCCGAGGCAGATTGTTACGTGTCGAAGCCCTTGTGTTACTGCGTGGGGGCTCGTCCGCCAGCGGCGCTCCAGCCATTTCTCAAGGTGGATCCGCGGGATCATCGGGCCGCGGCCGCCGCGGCCCGTTCAGGGGAACGGGCCCGGCCGCGCTGCCCCGGCAGGGCATGGTCCGGCGTAACGGCCGCGGGTAGAATTTCGGCACGCCTGGCTGCCACCCTTGTTCGCGGCCGGAGCAGGGGCATCTATGGAGGGCCCCACAGCACCAGCAACAGGGGCAGAACGAACGACAGGGAAGGACGACCAATGGATGTATCGACGCTGACCTCACTCCTTCGTGAGGCAGAGGAGCACCACGGCGGATACGAGGCGAACTCGGCCCCCCATCACTGGTCAGGCTGGTACGCCGCGTACATCGTGGCGCGTGATCAGGGCCGCACCCCGGAACAGGCGTACGACGACGCTGTTCAGCACCTCGAAGGAGGAGCGCAGTAAGGAGCCGCCCGGGGTAGGCCGAAGCGCCCCCGGGCGGTCGCCGACGCCATGACGGCGGTTATTCGCCGCTCTGCTCCCGCACGAGGTACGAGGCGAACCACTGCGGCCAGTTCGGGTCCTCCTGCATGCTCTGCTTCCCCTGCTCCTGGTGGGCCGCGGCCGCGCGCTGGAGTGCCTGTGCGAGGTCGGCGGGCGAGCCGAATGCGGTATCGCCTTCGACGCGGCCCGGGAACCGCTGGGTCACCTCCTGCAGGATCCAGCCGTTTCCGTCGGGATCACTGAAGGAGACGAACGACCCGTAAGTGCCGCGGTCGGGGTGCGGGCCGGAAACAGGTGCGTCGTTGCCTGGGAACCTGCATGCGTAACCGGCCTCGCAGTGAAAGACCTCACTCGCGTCGACGCCTCGGGCCACGAGATCCTGCTGCGCTGCCACGATATCCGTGACGATCAGGTGCATGCCCTGGGCGGACCCGGGCTCGGCAAGCGTGACCTTGCTGCCGAATTGGATGGAGCACCCGGAACCAGTGGGCGTGTATTGAAGTCCGCGGAAGTCGCCGTCGACGAATTCGCCGTCGAGCCTCCATCCCAAGCTGTCGTAGAACTGTTTGGCGCGATCGACATCCGAAACGGGAATGACGATCACCTCCAGCTTCATGTCGACCGCGGCGCTCGTCGTCCCGGTGTCCGCGCTGGTGTCGGGTTGTGTTGTGTTCACGTTGGCCTCCCTTGTCGTACCCTGTCAGGTCAGCTACAGGGTCGCACTCCGGAGCACCCGAGGCGCCAGTGACAAACCCTAGTCTGGACACTGGTCCCGCCCACGGCCCGTGCCCCCGTCCCAGGTTCGGGAGCAGTTCCCGCAACGGTGAGCGCGAAGAGGTGGTCTCCTCTCGGCAGGCGCCCTTTTCGATGGTCCGCGGGAGCGCTGTTACCAGCCGCGCTCCCGCCATTGCCCGAGGTGCGGACGCTCGGCGCCGAGCGTCGTGCCCCTGCCGTGGCCTGGATGGACGAGAGTGTCGTCGGGAAGGTAGTCGAAGACCCGATCCACAACGTCGGCGTACAGCGAGGCGAAGCGCGCGGCATCTCCCCGCGTGTTCCCCACGCCGCCGGGGAAGAGCGAGTCACCGGTGAACAGGTGCGCGGGCCCGTGGGGATCGCGGTACAGCAGCGCCACCGATCCGGGCGTGTGGCCGCGGAGCTTGATCACCTCAAGCTCATAATCGTCGAAGGAATGCACGTCACCGTGCTCGAGGGCCACGTCGGTCGGAACCGCGATATCCGGGATGTCCTCAGTGCCTGCGGCCGTGCGCACCCCTGTGCTGTCGACGATCCGGCGCAGCGCCCGTACGTGGTCCCAGTGCGAGTGTGTCGTCACAAGCAGGGCGAGCCGGGCCTCGGCGTCCGTATCGGCCGCGCCCCCGCGGAGCAGGGCGAGGATCGCATCGGCGTCGTCGGCCGCGTCAATGAGCACCTGCTCTCCGGACGCCTTGCCGGTGAGCAGGTAGACGTTGTTGTCCATTTCGGAAACGGCGATCGTGCGGATGGTGACGTCGGAGAGGTTCAGCATGGGGCAAGTGTAGGCACCGGAATATAAGCGCTCGCAGGGTTTGCTGAATACCTGCTGCTACCGGTAGTAATCACGTGCGGAGGCGGTATCCTGCACTTACGAACGCTAGGGACGGGCGACGCACACGCCGCCGTGCTCGGTGGGGAAAGGGGAACCCTTGGACAACGATGTTCCCGATTGGCTGAAGCTCGACCAGTCAAACCCGGCTCCACCCTATGAGCAGCTGCGCGCGCTCATCGTCGAGGCGGCCAACAGCGGCCGGATTCCCGTGGGCACCCGCCTCCCTCCGGTACGCACCCTTGCCGCGCACCTGGGCGTCGCGGCGAACACCGTCGCCCGGGCGTATCGGGAGCTGGAGCGCGCCCAGATCGTTGTCACCCGGTCCCGGGCGGGCACCGTCATCGCCGCCGCCGGAGACGAGGCACGCAAGCGGGCGGCCGACGGCGCCGCGGACTATGCGCGGATCGTCAAGGCCAGCGGACTCAAGGAGGAGGAAGCGGTTGCGTACCTGCGGGCCGCGTTGCGCCGAGCGTGAACGCTCGGCGCGGGAACCGCTGCCGCGGCGGGAAACATCACGTATTCGAATATGTTTTCGAAGACGGTTTGAATTAGAGTAGAACGGTGTCTAAAGCCAACTCCCTGGAGCAGCACGCCTCCGACGCGCACCTCCCGGTCCACGACCTCTCCCGGCTCATCGTCAAGGGAGCCCGTGAGCACAACCTCCGCAACGTCGACCTCGACCTGCCCCGCGACGCCATCATCGTCTTCACCGGACTGTCAGGTTCGGGAAAGTCGTCGCTGGCGTTCGACACGATCTTCGCCGAGGGCCAGCGGCGCTACGTCGAGTCGCTTTCCGCCTACGCGCGCCAGTTCCTGGGCCAGGTGGACAAGCCCGACGTCGACTTCATCGAGGGCCTCTCGCCGGCGGTGTCGATCGACCAGAAGTCAACGAGCAAGAACCCGCGGTCGACGGTGGGCACAATCACCGAGATCTACGACTACATGCGCCTGCTCTGGGCGCGCGTAGGACGCCCGTACTGCCCCATCTGCGGGGAGCCGGTCACCAAGCAGACGCCCCAGCAGATCGTTGACCAGCTCCTCGAACTCGAGGAGGGGACCCGGTTCCAGATCCTCGCGCCGGTGGTGCGCGGGCGCAAGGGCGAGTTCGTCGACCTGTTCCAGGAACTGACCGCGAAGGGGTACTCGCGTGCCAAGGTCGACGGTGAGCTCATCCAGCTCAGCGACCCTCCGAAGCTCGGCAAGCAGTTCAAGCACACGATTGAGGTCATCGTCGACCGCCTCGTGGTCAAGGACGGCATCCAGCAGCGGCTGACCGACTCCGTCGAGACGGCGCTGAAGCTCGCCGAGGGCCGGGTCCTTGCCGACTTCGTCGACCTGCCCGCCGACGACTCAAAGCGGCTCCGCGCGTTCTCGGAGCACCTCGCATGCCCCAATGAGCACCCGCTGGCGATCGACGAGATCGAACCGCGCTCCTTCTCCTTCAACAACCCGTTCGGTGCCTGCCCGGCGTGCACCGGTATCGGGACGAAGCTGGAGGTGGACGAGGACCTTGTTGTCCCGAACCCCGACCTGACCCTTGCCGAAGGCGCCATCGCGCCGTGGTCCCTGGGCACGGCGACACTCGAATACTGGACGCGGCTGCTCGAGGGCCTCTCCAAGGAACTGAACTTCAGCATGGACGTGCCCTGGCGGAAGCTTCCCGACCGCGCGCGCGAGGCCGCCCTGTACGGCAAGGACCACAAGGTGGTCGTGCAGTACCGCAACCGGTTCGGCAGGGAACGCAAGTACAGCACGGGCTTTGAGGGCGCCGTGCAGTACATCCACCGCAAGCACCTCGAGACCGAGTCCGATCACGCCCGTGACCGGTACGAGGAGTACATGCGCCAGATCCCGTGCCCCGCCTGCGGCGGCGCCCGGCTTAACCCGGCCTCCCTTTCCGTGCTCATCAACGGCAAGTCGATCGCCGAGGTGGCGGCAATGCCGATGCGCGACTGCAGCGACTTCCTCAACAACCTCGTGCTCACCGGGCGAGAGGCCCAGATCGCGAACCAGGTGCTCAAGGAGATCCAGGCCCGTCTGACGTTCCTGCTCGACGTCGGGCTCGAATACCTGAACCTTGAGCGCGCGGCGGGAACGCTCTCGGGCGGCGAAGCGCAGCGCATCCGGCTCGCCACCCAGATCGGCTCGGGGCTCGTGGGGGTGCTGTATGTGCTCGATGAACCCTCGATCGGCCTGCACCAGCGCGACAACCGCCGCCTTATCGAAACCTTGATCCGGCTGCGCAACCTCGGCAACACCCTGATCGTGGTTGAGCACGACGAAGACACAATCCACGAGGCGGACTGGATCGTGGACATCGGTCCGGGCGCGGGGGAGCACGGCGGCGAGGTGGTGCACTCCGGATCCCTGGCCGACCTGCTCACCAACGAGAAGTCGATCACCGGCGACTACCTCTCCGGCCGCCGGAAGATCGAGGTGCCGGCGAAGCGGCGCAAGATCGACCGTTCACGGCAGCTAAAGGTCGTCGGGGCGTGGGAGAACAACCTGCAGAAGCTCGACGTTTCCTTCCCGCTCGGCGTGCTGACCGCGGTCACGGGCGTCAGCGGTTCGGGCAAGTCGACGCTGGTCAACGACATCCTCTACAAGGTGCTCGCCAACAAGCTCAACGGAGCGAAGCAGGTCGCGGGTCGGCACAAGCGCATCGACGGGCTCGACCACCTCGACAAGGTGATCCACGTCGACCAGAGCCCGATCGGGCGCACCCCGCGCTCGAACCCGGCCACCTACACCGGCGTGTTCGACCATATCCGGAAGCTGTTCGCGGAAACCACCGAGGCGAAGGTGCGCGGCTACCTGCCCGGGCGGTTCTCCTTCAACGTCAAGGGCGGCCGCTGCGAGGCGTGCTCGGGCGACGGAACGCTGAAGATCGAGATGAACTTCCTGCCCGACGTCTACGTGCCCTGCGAGGTCTGCCACGGCGCCCGGTACAACCGGGAAACCCTCGAGGTGCACTACAAGGGCAAGACCATCGCCGACGTCCTCGACATGCCGATCGAGGAAGCAGCCGAGTTCTTCGCGGCGTTCAGCCCCATTGCCCGCCACCTCAAGACCCTGGTCGAGGTGGGACTCGGATACGTGAGGCTCGGTCAGCCCGCCACAACGCTCTCCGGTGGTGAAGCGCAGCGGGTCAAGCTCGCCAGCGAACTGCAGAAGCGCTCGAACGGGCGCAGCGTGTACGTCCTGGACGAGCCGACCACCGGCCTCCACTTCGAGGACATCCGCAAGCTGCTGCTCGTCCTCCAGGGACTCGTCGACAAGGGCAACACGGTCATCACCATCGAGCACAACCTCGACGTGATCAAGAGCGCCGACTGGGTGATCGACCTTGGTCCCGACGGCGGTTCCGGCGGTGGCGAAGTGATCGCCACGGGCACTCCGGAGCAGGTCGCGCGCAGCGAGCGCAGCTACACGGGGACCTTCCTCGCGGAAATCTTCGCTGCCGCTGACTGAACATTCCGAAAGGAGCATACGGGTGCGGTTGGCGGGACGCGCTGTGGCAAACTTGGCCGGTGACTAATTCGCGTGTGCTTGTTCTGTTCGACCTTGACGGAACGCTTGTGGACCCGGCCGGGGCGATAACGGGCGGCATCAGCGCCGCCCTGATTGAACACGGACTCGCCGTTCCGCCGGCGCAGCTGCTCAACAGCATGGTGGGCCCTGCGCTTGTTGCCTCGCTCGGTTCGATTGCCGGTGTACCCTCGGACCGGCTCGACGCCGTCCTGGGAACCTACCGCGCGGGTTACCGCTCGACCGGCATGGCCCAGAGCCGGCCCTACCCGGGAATCGTCGACTGCGTTACGGAGCTGCGGGCCGACGGGTGCCTCGTCGCAGTAGCCACGCAAAAACCGACCTGGCTCGCCGAGGAGCTGCTCACGGTGCAGGGTATGCGGCACCTTTTCGACTCCGTCCACGGTTCGCCCCGGGACGAGCGGGCGGCGGCCGGGCTCGACGGTAAGGCCTCGATCATCGCCGCAGCCCTGTCCGAGCACGCCGGAGGCTACGGCCGCGCGGTGATGGTGGGCGACCGCTCGCACGACGTGCACGGGGCAACCGCCAACAAGCTCGACTGCATCGGAGTCGGCTGGGGGTTCGCCGGGCCGGGTGAGCTCAAGGACGCCGGAGCCACGAAGGTTGTCGACACCGCCGATGAGCTGCTGGAGGTGCTCCGTGGGCTTATATGACCTGACCCGCGGCACCACCCGGGGACTGATCGCAGGCTTGTGCCGCCCCACGGTCGAGGGCCTCGAGAAAGTTCCGGCAAACGGCGCCTTCATTGTCGCGGCGAACCACCTTTCCTTCCTCGACAGCGTCCTCATCCAGGCGCTCATGCCCCGGTCGGTTGCCTTCTTTGCCAAGGCCGAGTACTTCACCGGCACCGGAGTGAAGGGACGGCTCATGCGGTCCTTCTTCGAAGGTGTCGGGTCGATCCCGGTGGAGCGCGGCCAGCAGGCCGCCAGCGTCCAGGCGCTGAAGACCCTGCTCGAACTGCTCGAGGCGGGCAACGGGGTCGGGATCTACCCGGAGGGCACGCGCTCACGTGACGGGCGCCTTTACCGCGGCCGGACCGGGGTGGGATGGCTTGCCCTTACCACCGGCGCACCCGTTGTGCCCGTGGGGCTGATCGGGACCGATGCGCTCCAGCCCGCGGGCAAGAAGGGGATCAGCCCCCAGCACTTCACGATGCGCGTCGGCACGCCCCTCTACTTCGAGAAGACCGGGCCGGACCATTCACTGCCGGCGCGGCGCAAGGCGACCGATGCCGTCATGGACTCGATCGCCGCCCTGACCGGCCAGGAGAGTTCGGCCAGCTACAACCAGAGCAAGACCACCGACTAGGCGGGCCGATTGTCAGCGGTGAGCTGAAACGGCGGGTCCGCCGCCGTCGCAACCATAGGATTAACACGTGGCCAACCCAGCAAGCTACCGCCCCAAGACGGGCGAGATTCCGCAGGACCCCGGCGTCTACCGGTTCCGGGATGAACACGGGAGGGTTCTCTACGTCGGCAAGGCGAAGAACCTCCGCTCCCGTCTCAACTCCTACTTTGCGAACCCGCAGGGACTGATGCCGCGCACCCGCGCCATGGTGCACACCGCCGCGGGGGTCGAGTGGACCGTTGTCGGAAGCGAGCTCGAGGCCCTCCAGCTCGAATACACCTGGATCAAGGAATTCAATCCGCGGTTCAACGTCATGTTCCGCGATGACAAGTCGTACCCCTACCTGGCGGTGACGATGGGGGAGAAGTTCCCCCGCGTCCAGGTGATGCGCGGCGACAAGAAGAAGGACACGCGCTACTTCGGCCCCTTCTACCCGGCGAAGGCGATCCGCGAGACAGTCGACACCCTCCTGCGGGTCTTCCCGGTGCGCACCTGCAGCAGCGGGGTCTTCAAGCGCGCCGAACGCTCCGGCCGGCCCTGCCTCATGGGCTACATCGACAAGTGCTCGGCGCCCTGCGTCGGCAGGATTTCCCCCGAGGACCACAAGGCCCTCGCAGGGGAGTTCGTCGCGTTCATGTCCGGTGAGGCGAAGCGTTTCATCACCGGCCTCGAGCAGAAAATGGCAGCAGCGGTGGCCGAACTCGATTACGAGTCTGCCGCCCGCACCCGCGACGACATCGCCGCCCTCAAGCGGGTGTTCGAGCGCAACACGGTCGTCCTCAGCGAGGACACCGACGCCGACATCTTCGCCCTCACCGAGGACGAGCTTGAGGCCGCCGCCCAGGTGTTCCATGTGCGCGGCGGACGCATTCGGGGTCAGCGCGGCTGGGTCGTCGAGAAGGTCGAAGACATGGACACGCCCGACCTCGTCGAGCACCTGCTGCAGCAGGTGTACGGCGAGAGTGCCAGCACCGACAGGATTCCCCGCGAAGTGCTCGTTCCGGTGATGCCCAGCAACGCCGAGCAGATGCTTGAATGGCTCAAGGGCCTGCGCGGGGCACGCGTCGATGTCCGGGTGCCGATGCGCGGCGACAAGGCTACCCTGATGGGGACCGTCCAGCAGAACGCCGCCGACGCCCTGCGCCTCCACAAGAGCCGGCGGGCGGGGGACCTCACCACGAGGTCGGCCGCGCTCAGCGAACTCCAGGAAGCGCTCGAACTGCCCCAGGCGCTCATGCGCATCGAATGCTTCGACATCTCCCACGTGTCGGGGACGAACGTCGTGGCGTCGATGGTCGTTGTCGAGGACGGCCTGCCCCGCAAGTCCGACTACCGCCGCTTCGCTATCACCGGTGACGCCGCCCGCGACGACACAGCCTCCATGTACGACGTCATCTTCCGGCGGTTCCGGAACTACCTTGCCGGCGCGCCGGCGGCAGGCGCGGCGGACGACCAAGCGGACGGTCAAGTGGACGACCCAGCGGACGACCACGCATTTGACGCCGGAGCCGCCGACGACGCGGCGGCCGGGACCCCGTTTGCAGACACCACCACCCCGGCCCAGCGGAACAAGTTCGCCTACCCGCCCAACCTCGTGGTCGTTGACGGCGGCCCGCCGCAGGTGGCCGCCGCTGCCCGGGCGCTGAAGGACCTGGGAATCGACGACATCCACGTCATCGGGCTCGCCAAACGGCTGGAGGAGGTGTGGGTTCCGGACAGCGACTTCCCGGTGATCCTCCCGCGCGCGTCCGAGGGCCTGTTCCTGCTGCAGCGCATCCGGGACGAGGCGCACCGTTTCGCGATCACCTTCCACCGCCAGAAGCGCGGCAAGTCGATGACCGCCTCGGCCCTTGACGGCATCCAGGGCCTCGGCCCAGCAAAGCGCAAGGCCCTGATCAAGCAGTTCGGGTCGGTCAAGAAGCTCAAGGCGGCCACTGTCGCCGAACTGCTGGAGGTGCCCGGCATCGGGCCCGCCCTTGCCGAGACAATCCGTTCAGGACTCGCAGGGGACCCCGCCGAGGAGCTGGTGCCGTCTGTGAACCTCGCCACGGGCGAGATTCTTGATTCTTAGCTAGGCTGGGAGAAGCGCGCGCTGTCGGCGGCGTACTGATCAATTGCACGAACAACAGCTGGGACGGATGCATACATGACTGAGGCGGAAAGCCTGACTCCGGTCAAACCCACCGAATCCGAGCTGCTGGTGGTCACCGGTATGTCGGGCGCCGGCCGGAGCACCGCCGCGAACGCCCTGGAGGACCACGGCTGGTACGTTGTCGAAAACCTCCCGCCACAGATGCTTGGAACCCTCACCGAGCTGGTGGCCCGCATGCCGCAGTCCATTCCCAAGCTCGCCGTCGTCATCGACGTGCGCAGCAAGGAACTGTTCACCGACATCAAGGCGGCCCTCGCCGGGCTGCGCGCGGCAGGAGTGAACTACCGCGTCCTCTTCCTCGACGCCGACGATTCGGTCCTCGTTCGCAGGTTCGAGCAGGGGCGCCGCCCGCATCCGCTCCAGGGCGACGGGCGGATTCTCGACGGCATCGCCACGGAGCGGGAAGTGCTCAAGGAGATGAAGCACGCCTCCGACGTCGTCGTCGACACGACGGACCTCAACGTCCACGCGCTGGCAACGGCCGTCACCGAACTGTTTTCCGAGTCCGGCCCCATCGTGCTCCGGCTCAACGTCATGAGCTTCGGCTTCAAATACGGGCTGCCTGTCGACGCGAACTTCGTTGCCGACGTGCGGTTCATTCCCAACCCGCACTGGGTGCCCCAGCTGCGCCCGCAGACCGGCCTCGACGAACCGGTGCGCGACTACGTGCTCGCCGCGGCCGGTGCCGGCGACTTCATCGGCCGCTACGTCCAGGCCCTGGTGCCGGTGCTCGACGGCTACCGGCGCGAAAACAAGCACTACGCGACGATCGCCGTGGGCTGCACCGGGGGCAAGCACCGTTCGGTTGCCGTCACCGAGGAGATCGCCCAGCGGCTGGCCCAGCTTCCCGGCGTCCAGGTGGCCGCCCACCACCGCGACCTGGGGCGCGAATAATGGCTCTTTTCTCCGGGCCGCTGCCGCTGGTTCCCGTGCCCAACGCCAACCGGTCGGGCGCCCAAAGCCACGAGAACGCGCCCTCGGTTGTCGCCCTCGGGGGAGGGCACGGGCTCTCCGCATCGCTTTCCGCCCTCCGCCTTCTCACCCGGGACCTCACCGCCGTCGTCACCGTTGCCGACGACGGCGGATCCTCGGGCAGGCTGCGCCGCGAACTGGGCGTCCTTCCGCCCGGGGACCTGCGCATGGCCCTTGCCGCGCTGTGCGACGACACCGACTGGGGCCGCACCTGGCGCGATGTGATGCAGCACCGCTTCACCTCAACCGAGGGCGTCGAGGGCTCGCTCGACAACCACGCGCTCGGCAACCTGCTGATCGTCACGCTGTGGGAGCTCCTGGGCGACCCCGTCGCCGGGCTCCAGTGGGCCGGTGCCCTCCTCGGGGCCCGCGGCAAGGTGCTCCCCATGGCGAGCGTTCCCCTCACCATCGAGGGCGACATCCTGACGGAGACGGACGGCCAGCTGCGCCTGAAGACGATCGTCGGGCAGGCGCAGCTGGCCGTGGCCGCCGAGCAGGGAAACGTCAGCGGCGTGCGGCTGCGCCCGGAATCGGCCCCGGCCTGCAAGGACGCCCTGGAGGCCATCGAACTGGCCGACTGGGTGATCCTCGGCCCCGGATCCTGGTACACCTCGGTGCTGCCCCACCTGCTGCTCCCGGAGCTCCGCGACGCCCTGTGCCGGACCTCCGCCAAACGGTGCCTCACCATGAACATGAGCAACGAAACAAAGGAAACCCAGGGCATGACGGCGGCGGACCATCTCGCGGTCATCAGGCGGTATGCGCCGGACTTCACCGTGGACGTCGTACTGGCCGATCCGGCGGTCGTGGGGGACCGCGGCCAGTTCGAGGCAGCGGTCGCGGAGATGGGGGGCCGCGCCGTTCTGGGTAAAGTGGGATCGTCATCGGGTAAGCCCGTGCACGACCCGCTGCGGCTCGCCACGGCTTATCACGATATTTTTGGGGAGAACTAGGAGTGTACTTGTGGCGCTGACTGCGGACGTCAAAGAGGAGCTCTCGCACCTCGAAGTGAAGAAGTCCTCGGTCCGGAAAGCCGAGGTTTCTGCGTTGCTCCGGTTCGCCGGCGGGCTGCACATCATCTCCGGACGGATCGTCATCGAGGCCGAGGTGGACCTCGCCTCAACGGCGCGCAGAATCCGCGCCGCGATCGCGGAGGTGTACGGGCACAACAGCGAAATCATTGTTGTCTCCGGCGGCGGCCTGCGCCGCGGCAACCGGTACGTGGTGCGCGTGGTGCGCGACGGCGAGTCCCTCGCCCGCCAGACCGGCCTGCTCGACACCCGCGGGCGCCCGGTGCGCGGCCTGCCCTCGGCCGTGGTGAACGGTTCGGCGGCGGACGCTGAAGCGGTCTGGCGCGGGGCGTTCCTCGCGCACGGTTCGCTCACCGAACCGGGACGCTCGTCCTCACTCGAAGTGACGTGCCCCGGTCCCGAGTCGGCGCTCGCGCTGGTCGGTGCCGCACGGCGGCTCGGCATTGCGGCGAAGGCGCGCGAAGTGCGCGGGGTCGACCGCGTCGTCATCCGCGACGGCGACACGATCGCCGCCCTGCTCACCCGGATGGGCGCCCACGACGCGCTCATGGTCTGGGAGGAGCGGCGGATGCGCAAGGAAGTGCGTGCGACGGCTAACCGGCTGGCGAACTTCGATGACGCCAACCTGCGCCGGTCGGCGCAGGCCGCAGTGGCGGCCGGCGCCAGGGTGGAGCGGGCCCTCGAGATCCTCGGCGAATCGGTTCCGGAGCACCTGCGGTACGCCGGAGAACTGCGGGTGGGCCACAAGCAGGCGAGCCTCGACGAGCTCGGACGGCTGGCCGACCCGCCCATGACGAAGGACGCCATCGCCGGCCGGATCCGCAGGCTGCTGGCCATGGCCGACAAGCGCGCTGTGGAGATCGGCATCCCCGCCACCGACGCCAATGTCACTGCCGACATGCTGGAGGAGTGAATAGTTGCATAGGATGGAACAGCAAGCCCGCTGTTCTGCTGCGGGACACCGGCGGTTCCCCCCGACACCCTGGGGCCGGAAAGCGCCGGCGGCACGGTAAATCATTAGATGGAGGATTTCGTGAGCCAGTACGTACTGCCCGACCTAGATTACGACTACGCTGCCCTTGAGCCGCACATCTCAGCACGCATCATGGAGCTGCACCACAGCAAGCACCACGCCACCTACGTCAAGGGCGCCAACGACGCCCTCGCACAGCTCGCAGAAGCGCGCGAGAAGGGCGAGTTCGGGAACATCCCGAAGCTTTCGAAGGACCTCGCCTTCCACCTCGGCGGCCACACGAACCACTCAATCTTCTGGAAGAACCTCTCCCCGGACGGAGGCGACCTTCCCACCGGTGAGCTTGCCGCGGCACTCGATGACTCCTTTGGCTCCTTCGAGGCGTTCCGCGGGCACTTCAGCGCCGCGGCGATCAGCCTCCAAGGCTCCGGCTGGGCGGTGCTCGCCTACGAGCCCCTCGGCGGCAACATCGTCATCGAGCAGCTCTACGACCAGCAGGGAAACATCCCCGTGGGAACCATCCCGCTGCTCATGCTCGACATGTGGGAGCACGCCTTCTACCTCGACTATGTCAACGTGAAAGCCGACTACGTCAAGGCGTTCTGGAACATCGTGAACTGGGAGGACGTCCAGGCCCGCTTCGAGCGCGCCCGGTCCGGGGCCTCGAGCCTCGTCGTCCCCGGTTCCTAGCACTTCCGGGGAACCGCAGGCAAGGCGCAGGTCCGCGAGACCCGCGGCTGCGCTGTAGGTAGAGTTGAGCCGGGCGGGGGCGATGGCGTCCGCCCGGCGCGAACCGAAGCAAGAACCTCGACCTGCGATTCCGGCAGGTCGATTCAGATTTTCCGCACATGGGCGTGCGGGCGTGTTACCACGCCGGCCCAGCCATATGCGTCCGGGGACCGGCAAGACCACCTAACAAGGAGATGGAAACCAGTGACTACTCGTATTGGAATCAACGGTTTTGGCCGGATTGGCCGCAACTACTTCCGGGCCGTGCTCGCACAGGGCGCCGACCTGGAGATCGTGGCGGTCAACGACCTCACCAGCCCCGAGGCCCTCGCCCACCTGCTGAAATACGACTCCGTGGCCGGGCGCCTGGGAGTCAGCGTCGAAGCCGACGGCGGCGACCTCGTCGTGGACGGCAAGCGCATCAAGGTCCTTGCCGAGCGCGACCCCGCGAACCTGCCCTGGGCCGATTTGAATGTCGACATCGTCATCGAATCCACGGGCTTCTTCACCAAGGCCGCCGATGCGCAGAAGCACATCGACGCCGGCGCAAAGAAGGTCCTGATCTCGGCTCCCGCCTCCGACGAGGACTTCACCGTTGTCCTCGGCGTCAACGACGGCGACTACGATCCGGCGAACCACAACATCATCTCGAACGCCTCCTGCACCACCAACTGCCTCGGCCCGCTGGCCAAGGTCCTCCAGGACTCCTTCGGCATCGAGCGCGGACTCATGACCACGGTCCACGCCTACACGGCCGACCAGAACCTGCAGGACGGCCCGCACAAGGACCTCCGCCGCGCCCGCGCCGCCGGAATCAACATGGTCCCCACCTCCACCGGTGCCGCCAAGGCCATCGGCCTGGTCCTGCCCGAGCTCAAGGGCAAGCTCGACGGCTACGCGATCCGCGTCCCGGTCCCCACCGGCTCGGCAACCGACCTCACCGTCACCCTCGGCCGCGAGGTCACCGTCGAAGAGGTCAACGCAGCCTACAAGGCCGCCGCGGAAGGCCCCCTGAAGGGCTACCTCACCTACACCGAAGACCCCATCGTCTCCTCGGACATCGTCGGCGACCCGGCCTCGTCGATCTTCGACTCCGGGCTGACCAAGGTCATCGGCAACCAGGTCAAGGTTGTCTCCTGGTACGACAACGAGTGGGGCTACTCCAACCGCCTGGTCGACCTCACCGAAATCGTCGCCTCGAAGCTCTCCTGACGGCCGCGCCGTGAGCTACGCATCGATTGACGACCTGCTGGCGGAAGGCGTCAGGGGCCGGCGCGTCCTCGTGCGCTCCGACCTCAACGTCCCGCTCGACGGCCCGGACGCGGCACGCCGCGTGACCGACGACGGGCGCCTCCGCGCGTCCCTGCCCGTGCTGCGCAAGCTCAGCCAGGCGGGGGCCGCGGTCATCGTCACCGCCCACCTGGGCAGGCCGAAAGGCGCTCCCGAGGAAAAGTACTCGCTGCGGCCCGCCGTGGACCGGCTGGCCGAGCTCGCCGATTTTCCGGTGAGCCTGGCCGGTGACACGACCGGACCCGCGGCGCAGGCTGCGGCGGAGGCGCTGCAGGACGGTCAGGTGCTCGTGCTGGAGAACGTCCGCTTCGACCCCCGGGAGACAAGCAAGGACGAGGCCGAACGCCGCGCCCTTGCCGCGGAGTTCGTGCAGCTCACCGGGGACACCGGCGCCTACGTGAACGACGCGTTCGGTGCCGTCCACCGCAAGCATGCGAGCGTCTACGACATCGCTTCGCTGCTGCCCGCCTACCAGGGGGACCTGGTCCGGGCGGAGGTCGAAGTGCTGCAGCGGCTCACCACGGCCCCCGAGCGGCCCTTCGTCGTCGTGCTGGGCGGGTCCAAGGTCTCCGACAAGCTCGCGGTGATCGAGAACCTGCTGGGCAAGGCGGACCGGCTGCTGATCGGCGGCGGAATGGTCTTCACCTTCCTCGCCGCCCAGGGCCACAAGGTCGGCGCGAGCCTCCTCGAAGAGGATCAGCTCGACACGGTGCGCGGCTACCTGGCGCGCGCCTCCGAAGCGGGAAGCGAGTTCGTCCTGCCCACCGACATCGTGGTGGCCGAGAAGTTCGCTGCCGACGCCGGGCACGGGGTGGTGGCGGCCGACGCCATCGAATCCGGCCCCTACGGCGCCGGCGGCCTCGGGCTCGACATCGGGCCGGTCTCCGGAACCGACTTCGCCGCCCACATCGCCGCGGCCAAGACCGTGTTCTGGAACGGCCCCATGGGCGTGTTCGAGTTCCCTGTATTCGCCGGCGGCACCAGGGCCGTTGCACAGGCCCTGGTCGACGCGCAGCAGGCAGGCGCGCTCACGGTGGTCGGCGGCGGCGACTCGGCGGCGGCCGTCCGGGGCCTCGGTTTCGACGACTCGCAGTTCGGGCACATTTCGACCGGCGGCGGAGCCAGCCTGGAGTACCTTGAAGGCAAGGAACTTCCGGGACTGACCGCCCTCGAGCGCTCCTAGCCCGGCCTGCCCCTGCCCGCGGGACGCCATCCAGCGTCCCGCGGGCAGAATCAGGCAGAACAACGAACGAAAACGGAGATCGACATGACAACCTCGACGAACGGCGTGTTCGACCGGCGCCCGCTGATCGCAGGGAACTGGAAAATGAACCTGGACCATGTTCAGGGCATCACCTTCCTGCAGAAGCTCGCCTGGACCCTCGATGACGCGAACCACGACTACGCCCGGGTGGAGGTTTCGGTCTTCCCGCCCTTCACCGACCTGCGCGGGGTACAGACCCTGGTCAAGGGCGACGACCTGGCCGTGGTCTACGGCGCCCAGGACCTTTCGCCGCACGACTCCGGCGCCTACACGGGCGACATCTCGGGCCAGTTCCTCAGCCGCCTGGCCTGCACGTACGCGCTGGTGGGCCACTCCGAACGCCGCACCATCCATGCCGAGCCCGACGAGCTGATCAATTCGAAGGTGCACGCCGCCTACCGGCACAACCTCGTCCCGGTGCTCTGCGTGGGCGAGGGGCTCGAGGTCCGGAAGGCAGGCATCCACGTCGAACACACGCTTGAGCAACTGCGCAAGGGCGTAGCGGGCCTCAGCCCGGAGCAGGCCGCCAGCCTCGTTGTCGCCTACGAGCCGGTCTGGGCCATCGGAACTGGTGAGGTCGCGGGCCCCGGCGACGCCCAGGAGATGTGCGCGGCCCTCCGCGCCGAGCTGGCAACCCTGTTCGAAACAGCGACGGCCGACAAGATCCGGCTGCTGTACGGCGGATCGGTCAAGGCGGCCAACGCCGGGACAATTCTCAAGGAGCGCGACGTCGACGGCGTGCTTGTCGGCGGCGCGAGCCTCGACGTCTCGGAGTTTGCTAGTATTGTCAGGTTCGAACAGCACCTGGTGACAGGCTAGTTACTCGCGGACGCCCGCGCCCGCGCGGGTCATCAGCCTTGAAAGGGCACAGTGGAAATTCTTCGAATCATCCTGCTCGTACTGCTGGGGATCACCAGCCTGCTTTTGACCCTGCTGATCCTGCTCCACAAGGGCCGCGGCGGCGGTATGTCCGACATGTTCGGCGGAGGAATGACCTCGAGCATGGGCTCCTCCGGCGTCGCTGAGCGGAACCTCAACCGGTTCACCGTTGCGCTGGGCCTCGCCTGGGGCGTGGTGATCGTTGCGCTCGGGCTGATCCAGCGCTTCGCCGACTCCTAGGACTTTCCAGCCCTGCCGGACCTCAAGCCATCGACGGCCAAAAAAGCCCCGCCGCACCGAAACCGGTGCGGCGGGGCTTTTTCGTGCTGTCCGTCCCTAGAGCTCGGCGTCCTCGCGTTCGATCAGCCGTCCGGGAAGCTGCTCCGCTGCGTCCTGGTCAACCAGCCACAGGGTCTTCCGGTGTCCGCGCGCCCCTGCCGCCGGCACCTGGACTGCGCCGGCTCCTGCGAGGGCGAGCCCGACGGCACCGGCCTTGTCAACGCCGCTCACCGACAGCCACACTTCTTCGGCCGAGGTGATCGCCTCGAGGGTCAGCGAGATCCGCTGCGGCGGAGGTTTCGGGGCGTCCGGCACGCCCACGACCGTCTGACCCTTGGTGCGGATGCCCGAAAGTTCGGGGAAGAGGGAGGCCACGTGCGCGTCCGGCCCGACACCCAACAGGAGGACATCGAAGCGGGGGAGGCGCGGGTCCGGGCCGGGGAAGGCCGAGTCCTGTTCCGCCGTCGCCGCCTTCTGGAGGCGGTGCGCGTAGTCGGCTGCGGCGGCGTCCTCATTCTCGAACTCGTCGCTCGATCCGAACTCGTGGACCTTCTCCGGATCGACGTCGAGCTGCGCGAGCAGCGCATCCCACGCCTGCACGGCGTTCCGCTCGCCCTCGTCGGCGCTGAGGAAACGTTCGTCCCCCCACCAGAAGTGGACGTTGTGCCAGTCGACAGCCGGGCAGGCGGGGGACTGGGCGACAGCGCGGAGCGCGGCCGTGCCGATCGACCCGCCGGTGAGTACCACCGTCGCCGTTCCCCGCTCATTCTGCACGTCGACCAGCCTGGTGATCAGGCGCGCGGCCACAGCGGCGGCGAGCAGGGACGCACTTGGGTGGATGCTTACCTTCGGCTCAGCGTTCACTGGCGCGTACACTCCTTAGATTCGTCCTTGCGAGACCCTCTGTAATGACTTCTCCAAACACCTCATCCGGGTCAAGCCGGCGAAGCTCCTCCGCAAGACAGTCTTGCAAACTCCGGCGCGGCAGCGAAATCTTCTGGACGGGCTGGCCCGGCTGGAAGAGCTCGGCGACCTCGCCGTCGGGCCGGCTGAGTTCGACCTCGCCATTGGCCCGGGACAGCCGCACCCGGCGCAGCCCGGTTCCGGCGGTGCCCTCGGTGATGGTGACCGGAGCGTCGAGCGCGAGGGCAAGCCACGCGGCGAGCAGCACGGTGCTGGGGGAGCCCTCTGCCCCCTCGACTGTCACCGCGGTCACCGGGGCCGGATCCACCTGGTCGAGCACCGCGGCGAGCTGGATCCGCCAGTTGGTCAGCCGGGTCCAGGCAAGGTCCGTGTCGCCCGCAACATAGGTCTTCTGGAGGTTGAACAACGCCCCGATCGGATCGGACTCGGTCGAGGTGTCAGTGATCCGCCGGTGGGCGATCGCGCCGATCGAGGTTTCAGCCGCCGAGGCGGGAGCACCCTGGGGCCACCACGCAACGATCGGTGCGTCGGGGAGCAGCAGGGCCGAGACGAGGGACTCGTTCTCGCCGGCAAGGTCGCCGTACCCCTTCAGGACGATCACTTCGGATGCGCCGGCGTCCCCGCCGACGCGGATCTGGCCGTCGAGGCGGGTCGTCTCCTCGGGCGAGCCCTCGGCGAGGACGATGATGCGGCACGGGTGCTCCCGGCTCGCCTCATTCGCCGCCGCAATGGCCTCCTCCTCGTAACCGGACCGGGTGATCACCACCAGGGTGAGCACCCGTCCGAGTGCGACGACCCCGCCGCGGTCCCTGAGGCTCATGATCTCCTTGGAGACCTTCGAGGTCGTGGTGTTCGGTAGGTCAACAATCATGGCCTTCTCCAGGTTCTGCCGTCGACGGCCAGTAGTTCATCGGCCGATGCAGGCCCCCAGCTTCCGGGCTGGTATTTGTCGGGTTGCTGGTTCAGGGACGCCCAGTATTTCTCGAAGGGGTCGAGGATCTGCCACGACAGTTCCACCTCCTGCTGGCGCGGGAACAGCGGCGGCTCTCCGAGGAGCACGTCGAGGATCAGGCGCTCGTAGGCTTCGGGGCTCGACTCCGTAAAGGAGTGGCCGTACCCGAAGTCCATCGTGACGTCGCGGACTTCCATCTGCGTGCCGGGGACCTTCGATCCGAATCGGATGGTTGCACCCTCGTCGGGCTGCACCCGGATCACCACGGCGTTCTGGCCGAAGTCGTCTTCGTTGTGGTCAAGGAACAGGAGGTTCGGCGCCCGCTTGAACACGACGGCGATCTCGGTGACGCGGCGCCCGAGGCGCTTGCCCGCGCGGAGGTAGAACGGCACACCGCTCCACCTTCGGGTGTTGATATCGAGCCGGATGGCGGCGAAGCTCTCGGTCGCGGAGTCCGCTGGAATGCCGTCCTCCTCGAGGAAGCCCTTCACCTGCTCACCGCCCTGCCAGCCGCCGTCGTACTGCCCGCGCGCCGAATAGCAGGTCAGGTCATCGGGCAGCCGGACGGCGGCCAGGACCTTTTCCTTTTCCGCCCGCAGGTGATCGGCGTCGAAGGAGATCGGCTCCTCCATGGCGGTGAGGGCAAGCAGCTGCAGCAGGTGGTTCTGGATGACGTCGCGTGCCGCTCCGACGCCGTCGTAGTACCCGGCCCGCCCGCCGATCCCAATGTCCTCGGCCATGGTGATCTGGACGTGGTCGACGTACTTGGCGTTCCACAGCGGCTCGAACAGCTGGTTGGCGAAGCGCAGGGCCAGGATGTTCTGGACCGTCTCCTTGCCCAGGTAGTGGTCGATCCGGAACACGGAGTCAGGCGGGAACACCTGCTCCACGATGCTGTTCAGTTCGCGGGCCGACTCGAGGTCGTGCCCGAACGGCTTCTCGATGACCACCCGGCGCCACTGGTCCTCGCGCGGCTCCGCGAGCCCGTGCTCGTACAGCTTTTGGCAGACCACCTCGAACGCCTTCGGCGGAATCGACAGGTAGAAGGCATGGTTGCCCCTCGTCCCGCGGGTGGAGTCGAGCTCGGCGAGGGACTCACCGAGCTTCCGGTAGGCGTCGTCGTCGTCGAAGTTGCCCTGGACGAAGCGGATTCCGGCCTCAAGCTGCTCCCACACCGTCTCATTGAACGGCGTGCGCGCATACTGGGTGACCGAATTCCTCACCTCCTGGGCGAACTCCGTGTCGGACCACTCCCGACGCCCGAACCCGACGAGCGCGAAGCTCGGCGGAAGCAGGCCGCGGTTGGCGAGGTCGTAGATCGCCGGCATCAGTTTCTTGCGGGCAAGATCACCTGTGACTCCGAAGAGGACGAGCGAGGATGGACCCGCAATTCGGTTGAGGCGCCGGTCCCGGGGGTCCCGTAGGGGATTGACCGGTTTCGACGTAAGGATGTCCTGCATTGTTACCCGTTCTTCTGAATTATTTGCCGGCTTCGGTGAGGAACCCGATGACCCGGGAAAGTTGTTCCATCCCGGCCGCGCGGTTGGTGAGATGGAGCCGGAGCACCGGCCGGCCGTGGGCCGCGAGCACCTGCGCGTCGCCTGCCGCCTGCGCGGAAATCAGCTCGCCGAAGGTGAACGGCAGCCCCGGAATCTCGAGATCGGTCCCTGGTGTCCCGGTGATCTGGAGGAACACTCCGGTGGCCGGTCCGCCCTTGTGGAACTGGCCGGTCGAGTGGAGGAACCGCGGGCCCCAGCCGAAGGTGACCGGCCTGCCCGTCTGCGCCGC
The DNA here is from genome assembly GCF_058269255.1 of Arthrobacter sp. TJ-217. Classification (NCBI taxonomy): domain Bacteria; kingdom Bacillati; phylum Actinomycetota; class Actinomycetes; order Micrococcales; family Micrococcaceae; genus Arthrobacter; species Arthrobacter sp. TJ-217. Next base: position 263,824 of record NZ_JBZCNJ010000004.1, on the reverse strand, counting down.
AAGGGTGCCGCGCAGGTCCTCAAGGGATGTCTGTTCATGCCGGTTCAGGTAGGCCTGGACCGAGAGGTACCCGGTCGGTTCAAGGGTGCCGAGGAGTGCCTGCACCGCGTCGCCGACCGTTGCCGCATTGCCGAGCAGACCCGCGTCGGCCCGCACCTCGATGGCACCATCAACGAAGTTCGCCGGCGCCGGTTCGGGCTGCTCATCGAGCAGTCCGCGTGCCGCCTTTTTCGCCGCCTCGACATCGGGCTGGTCGAAGGGGTTGATGCCAAGCAGCCGTCCCGCAACCGCCGTGGCGAACTCCCACACCAGCATCTGGCTGCCGAGGGAGCCACTGACGACCGCACGGGTCTCCTCATCCCCTGGCGCAGTGGAGTCGCTGCCGGAGAGAAGAACGGGGACGACGTCGTCGGGCACCCGGGCAAGTTCGGGCGCGTCAACGGAGGCCACGACGGGCAGCAGGCCCGTCTGGAGCTTGCCTGTCGATTCGGCGATGAGCTGTTCCGCCCAGTCGGCAAACCCTGGAAGTCCCGAGCCGTTCTCCGCGAAGACGATCTTGTCGCGCAGCGGCTTTGTTCCGCCCAGCACGGCGCCGAGGCGCAGCCCGACGTTGTCCGGTCCGTCCTCGGCGAGGAACTCGGAGATCTCCTCCGCGTCGGCGACAAGGGTGGCGATGTCCGCCCCGGCAAGGCCCGAGGGCACCAGCCCGAAGGCGGTGAGCGCCGAGTAGCGCCCGCCGACCTGGGGATTGGCGTTGAAGACCTGGCGGTAGCCGGCCTCGCGGGCAGAGCCGTCAAGCGGCGAACCGGGATCAGTCACAATGACGATCCGCGACTCGGCGTCGATTCCCGCGTCGGTAAAGGCCTTCTCGAAGGCGCGCCGCTGCGAATCGGTTTCAACCGTCGACCCGGATTTCGAGGAGACGACGATGGCCGTCTCCTGCAGGCGCTCCGCCAATGCGGCACTGACCTGGTCCGGGTCCGTCGAATCGAGCACCACGAGGTCGACTCCGGCGGAGCGGGTGATGACCTCCGGGGCGAGGGAGGATCCGCCCATGCCGCAGAGCACGAACCGGGTCACCCCCTCGGCCGCGAAGTCCTGGCGGAGCTGGTCGATCTGGGGGATGAGCCGGCGGGATTCCTCGAACAGGTCCACCCAGCCGAGGCGGATCGAGGCTTCCGGTTCTGCGTCGGGGCCCCACAGCGTGGCGTCCTTGGCCATGATGCGGGAGGCCACCTTGTCCTCGACGAGGGCAGGCACCGCTGCATCGATTGCCGCGGCGGCCGCCCCTGAGGCGACGAGTTCGAAAGATCCCATATCGATCAGCGTCCTTCGGTGTTGAGGGCGGTCTGCCCTTCGGTGCTCAGGGCGGTCTGCACGGTCTCGAGGAGCTCGGACCAGCTGGTCACGAACTTGTCGAGGCCTTCGGTCTCAAGCTGCTCGACGACCTCCTTGTAGGAGATGCCCAGCGCGTCGAGGTCGTTGAGGACCGCGTTCGACTCCTCGTACGTTCCGGTGACCGTGTCGCCCTCGATGACGCCGTGGTCGGCCGTCGCTTCGAGCGTCTTCTCCGGCATCGTGTTGACGACGCCCTGAGCGACAAGGCCGGTCACGTACAGGGTGTCGGGCAGCGACGGGTCCTTGACCCCGGTCGAGGCCCACAGCGGACGCTGCGGGTTCGCGCCGGCACCGGCAAGGACCTGCCAGCGCTCGGTTGCGAACTGCTCTTCGTACACCTGGTAGGCGAGGCGGGCGTTGGCGAGCCCGGCCTTGCCCTTGAGCGCCTTCGCCTCGGGGGTGCCCAGGGCGTCGAGGCGGCCATCGATCTCGGCGTCGACGCGGGAGACGAAGAAGGAGGCCACCGAGTGGATCTTGCTCAGGTCGTGGCCGTTCTCCTTCGCCTTCTCAAGGCCGACCAGGTAGGCATTGATGACCTCGCGGTAGCGCTCCAGCGAGAAGATCAGGGTGACATTGACACTGATCCCCGCACCGATGGTCTCCGAAATCGCCTCAAGGCCTTCCACTGTGGCCGGGATCTTGATCAGGACGTTGGTGCGCTGGACCTTGGCGTGGAGGCGCTTGGCCTCCTCAATGGTGCCCTGGGTGTCCCGGGCAAGACGGGGGTCGACCTCGATCGAGACGCGGCCGTCGAAACCGCCGGTGCGCTTCGCCGCTTCAGCGAAGATGTCGCAGGCCTGGGCGACGTCGTGGGTGGTGATGTCGAAGACCGCCTGGTCGACCGAGGCACCGGCCTGGGCCAGTGCGCCGACCTGCGAGGCGTACGACTCGCCCTGCTTCAGTGCGGCGGCGAAGATGCTCGGGTTCGTCGTCACGCCGACGACGTTGAGGTCCTCGATGAGGCGCTTGAATGCGCCGGAGTTGATCCGCTCGCGGGAAAGGTCATCGAGCCAGATTGAGACGCCGGCGTTCGAGAGGTCGGCGGTGGGTGTTGAAGTCATTGTGTTCTCCTTAGGATCCGCAGCAGCGGATGCGAGGTGGTGGGTTACTGGTGGTCGCCGGTTTCGGTGGCGCGGTGGCCGGAGGGCATTGCCGCGGTTCCGTTGGGAGCCAGCGGAGCCTGCGATGCGGCGTCGATCGAATCCTTCGCGGCGGCAGCCACGGCTTCGGCGGTGATGCCGAATTCGCGGTAGAGGGTCTTGTAGTCGGCCGAGGCACCGAAGTGCTCGAGCGAGACGGCGCGGCCGGCGTCGCCGAGGAGGCCCTGCCAGCTCTGCGCGACCCCTGCTTCGACCGAGACCCGGGCGCGGATGCTGCGCGGGAGGACGGACTCGCGGTACGCCTCGTCCTGGGCGTTGAACCACTCGAGCGACGGAACGGAGACCACGCGGGTAGCGATTCCCTCGGCTTCGAGCGTTTCCCGTGCCTGCACGGCGAGCTGCACCTCGGAGCCGGTCGCCATCAGGATGACCTCCGGCTTGCCGTTGCGCGCCTCGGCGAGCACGTAGGCGCCCTTGGCAACACCCTCGGCGGAGGCGAAGGTGTCTCCCTCCGCCGCACCGGCGCCGCGGGCGTAGGTGGGGATGTTCTGGCGGGTCAGGACAATGCCGGCGGGGTTGTTGGTGTTCTCGAGGATGGTCCGCCATGCAACGGCAACCTCGTTCGCGTCGCCCGGCCGGACAACGTCGAGTCCGGGGATGGCGCGGAGCGATGACAGCTGCTCAACGGGCTGGTGGGTCGGTCCATCCTCGCCGAGGCCGATGGAGTCGTGCGTCCACACGTAGATCGCGGGGACGCCCATCAGTGCCCCGAGGCGCACTGCGGGGCGCTGGTAGTCGCTGAAGATCAGGAAGGTTCCCGAGAAGGCGCGGGTGCTGCTGTGCATCACGATGCCGTTGACGATGGCCGCTGCGGCGTGCTCGCGGATGCCGAAGTGGAGCACCCTGCCGTAGGGGTTGCCCGACCAGTGCGCGGTCTGCCGGCTTGAGGGGATGAACGACGGCGAGCCTTCGATCGTCGTGTTGTTCGACTCGGCGAGGTCGGCTGAACCGCCCCACAGCTCCGGAAGCACGGGACCGATCGCGGTCAGGACCTTGCCCGAGGCCGCGCGGGTGGACATGTCCTTGCCCGCCGGGAACTCGGGGAGCGCTTCCTCCCAGCCCTCGGGGAGGGTGCGCGAGGCGATGCGCTCAAGCAGTTTGGCATTGTCCGGGTTGGCGCTGCGCCAGGCGTCGAAGGTTGTCTCCCAGGCTTCGCGGGCCTTCGAGCCGCGCTCGATGACGCCGCGGGTGTGCTCGAGCACCTCGGGGGCGACCTCGAAGTGCTGCTCGGGGTCGAAGCCGAGGGTCTGCTTCAGTGCGGCGACCTCATCCTTGCCCAGGGCTGAACCGTGGATCTTTCCCGTGTTCTGCTTGGTGGGGGCCGGGAATCCGATGATTGTGCGCAGCGAGACGATCGACGGCTTCGACGTCTCGTTCTTCGCGGCGAGCAGCGCGCGGTGGAGTTCGGCCACGTCTTCGACGTACTCGCCGGTCTTGGTCCAGTCAACGCGCTGGACGTGCCATCCGTACGCCTCGTAGCGCTTGAGGACATCCTCGGTGAAGGCGACGTCGGTGTCGTCTTCGATGGAGATGTGGTTCTCGTCGTAGAGCACCACGAGGTTGCCGAGCTCCTGGTGTCCGGCCAGGGATGAGGCTTCGGAGGTGACGCCTTCCTGGAGGTCGCCGTCGGAGGCGATCACCCAGATGGTGTGGTCGAACGGGCTCTGCCCCTGCGGGGCCTCCGGGTCGAACATGCCGCGCTGGCGGCGCTGTCCGTACGCGAACCCGACGGCGGTGGCGAGGCCTTGGCCGAGGGGGCCGGTGGTGATTTCCACGCCCTTGGTGTGGCGGTACTCGGGGTGTCCCGGAGTCTGCGAGCCCCAGGTCCGCAGCGCCTTGAGGTCATCGAGCTCGAGGCCGTACCCGGCCAGGTACAGCTGGATGTAGAGGGTCAGCGATGTGTGGCCGGGGGAGAGGACGAACCGATCGCGTCCGGTCCATTCCGGATCGGTCGGATCGTGGCGCATCATTTTCTGGAAGAGCAGGTACGCGGCCGGAGCGAGGCTCATTGCCGTCCCAGGATGCCCGTTGCCCACCTTCTCAACGGCGTCCGCGGCGAGCACGCGGACCGTGTCCACCGCCCGGTCGTCCAGTTCAGTCCAGTTCAGATCCTGCTCTTGCGTTTGTGCCACGTCTACCGGGCTCCTTCTCTGTACAGAGCGGCCAGCGCCGCGGCGCCGAGTGGAGCTGGGGGCCGGCGTGCGTAGATGCACCGTCGACCAGCTGGCCGTTCACCGTTGAATACTGCGTATACCGACTTTCACCGGTTAGTCCAAATGCACGCCGACACAACGAAAAAAGGCCGCGCCGGCTTTGAAACCAACCATATCCCTTCCATCGATCAATGGAAGTTCACTACCTAACAAGTCACCGGCGCGCCCGGGCATTCCCGATGGTGCCCACCAATTTCATCTCCGATTTCTACAGGACGTAAAAGGGTATGATGGAGAGGTCTTGTGCCCCGGAAGAAACGAAAGTGTTGCCTTGTGAAGACCCAGCAGCTTCCTGCTCCGGCAAGCCCGTCACGGGCCCGATTGGGCGCTGGGCGCAAAGTGAGGGCGTATATCGCCCTCACCAAACCGCGCGTTATCGAACTCCTGCTGGTGACCACGCTTCCCACAATGATCTTCGCCCAGGGCGGGTTTCCCCCCTTCTGGCTGATGGTTGCGACAATGGTCGGCGGAGCGTTCGCGGCGGGCAGCGCAGGAGCGTTCAACTGCTATTTCGACCGTGACATCGACAAGGTGATGCACCGCACGGAAAACCGGCCCCTTGTCACCGGGGAAGTCTCCCCCCGCGAGGCGCTCGTCTTCGCCTGGGCACTCGGCGCCGCGGCGATCGCCATCCTGTGGATCGGCGCCAACCCGCTCGCCGCCTGGCTTGGCGTCGCGGCGATTTTCCTCTACGTCGTCGTTTACACCCTCGTCCTGAAGCGGCGCACCTCGCAGAACATCGTGTGGGGCGGTGCCGCCGGGTGCATGCCGGTGCTGATCGCCTGGGCCGCAGTGACCAATACCGTGGAGTGGCCGGCCGTTGTCCTGTTCCTGATCATCTTCCTGTGGACGCCGCCTCACTACTGGCCGCTCTCCATGAAGTACAGCGACGACTACACCGCCGCCAACGTTCCGATGCTCGGGGCAATCGCCGGTGCCCGCGCCGTGTCGGTGCAGGTCGTCCTCTACACCTGGGCCACCGTTGCCTGCTCGCTGCTCCTTGTCCCGGCAGGGGCGGGCTGGGTGTACACGGTGGCCGCGGCCGCCAGCGGCGCCTGGTTCATCCGCGAGGCGCACCGCCTCTACTCGCAGGCGCGGCGCGGCGACCTCAGCACCAGGGCGGCGATGAAGGTCTTCCACGGCTCGATCAGCTACCTGACCGTCCTGTTCATCGCCCTTGCGATCGACCCCTTCGTCGGACCGCCCGTTTTCTAGGCCGATCTCCTAGAGTGGGGCAATGACCTTCACCGGGCTCGTCGCCTACCCCATTACGCCTTTCACCGCCGCAGGGGAAGTCAACACCCCCGAGCTCGCCTCACTCGTTGCTTCACTGGCACAGTCGGACGTCGATTCGATCGCCGTCCTCGGCTCCTCCGGAAGCTTCGCCTACCTCAGCCCTGAGGAGCGCGGGCACGTGGCGCGCACCGCGGTCGAGGCAGCCGGCGGCGCCGTCCCCGTGCACGTGGGCATCAGTTCGGTCGGCACCCGGGAGGTGCTCAGCGCGGCCCGTGACGCGGAAAAGGCGGGGGCCTCCGGGCTGGTCCTTTCTCCCGTCTCCTACGTGCCGCTGAGCGAGGAGGAGGTGCTCGCTCAGGTGCGCACCGTGTGCGAGTCGACCGACCTGCCGATCTGCCTCTACAACAATCCCGGCACCACCCAGTTCCATTACGCCCTTGAGCTGGTCGCGGAGCTGCTCGCACTGCCGAACGTCGTCGCCTTCAAGGACACCGCACCCGACGCGGCGTCGTTCCGCGCCCGGTACGGCACACTGCGCGGGCTGGCGCCCAAGGGCTTCAGCCACGGGGTGAGCGGCGACCTCCTGATGCTCAGCGGGGACGTCGAGGCGGACGCCTGGCACACGGGTCCGGGCGCGCTGCTGCCCGCCTACTATTCCCGCCTGCGCAATGCCATCACCGCAGGAGACCAGGCCGTTGTTCAGGAGTGCAGGAAGGCGCTCACACCCCTGGTGCAGCACGTGATCAACCTCCGCCGGATCAGCGGCCTGCACCTGCTTGCGAAGGTGTGCGGCATCGACGCCGGCGAACCGAGGGCGCCGCTGCTTCCGGCGCCCGGGAGCGAACAGCGCGAACTCGCCCGCCTGCTCGATGTCGCCGAGGCGTCGCTCGCCGCCTGAGCCGTGCCGCGGAAAACCGTCCGCCGTCGCCCCCTAGGCGTCGACCTGCCGGGCCGGCGCGGCCGCGGCGGCCCGTACCGCGTCGAAGGCGTCGGCCGGCTGGCGCGTGAAGGCGCAGTACACCGCATTGACTGTGGCCGCCGTCAGCAGGGACGCGCCGAGCATGTGCAGGGCCACCAGTGCCGCCGGAAGGTGAAGGAAGTGCTGGACATACCCGACGGCGCCCTGCGCCAGAACGATGACGGCAAGGAGCACAAGGGCCCGCCGCAGGCGCGGTGAGACGCCGAAGCGGAAGGCAAGCACGACGGCGAGGCCGACGGACATCACCAGGAGGTAGACCGGCGCGGTGTGGACGCGCGTCATCAGTTCGGGGTTGAGGTTGTTCCGTGCCGCGCCGTGGTCGCCGGCGTGGGGCCCGGACCCGGTCAGCACGACGCCCAGGACCACGGTGACCGCCGTGAGCACGGCGACCGCGATGAGCACCTGGCGCAGCACCGCCGGGGCCGCCTGCGGGAAGGAGGCCCGGCTCTGTGCGGAGTTGAGGCGCGAGCGGTTGACCAGCACCGTCGCCACCGCGATAAGCGCCATCGAGACGAGGAAGTGCCAGCCCACCACCCAGGGGTTGAGGTCCGTCCACACGGCGACGCCGCCGATGACCGCCTGGGCGGGAATGCCGGCGAGCAGTGCCAGGGCAAGGCGGAACAGGTCCTTGCGGTCCCTGCGCAGGTTGATCAGCGAGACCAGCATTGCCACGGCCACCGCCACGAGGACGAACGTCAGCAGCCGGTTGCCGAACTCGATGACACCGTGAAGGCCGAGCTCCGGGGTGCTCACGATCGATTCGGGTGTGCAGCGCGGCCATTCCGGGCAGCCCAGGCCCGAGGCGGTCAGCCGGACGGCGCCCCCGGTCACAACAATGAGGATCTGGGAAACCAGCGACGCGACGGCGAGGCGCCGCACCAGGCGGGTTTCGGAGGCGGGAAGCCTTGCCGCGAGGCGGGAGGCAGCGGGTCGGATCATTGTGCTAACTCCATTTGAACCAGCGGAGGGCGGCCGTGCTGGCCAGGACGGCCCAGATCACCAGGATCAGGCAGGCGAAGGGATCGAAGGCGCCCCCGGCAAGCGCGCTGCGCAGCCCGTCACCGAGGGCCGCCGAGGGAAGGAGGGTGACCACGGGCTGGATGGAAGCCGGGAGCTGCGCTGCGGGAAGTATGGTTCCTCCGCCGGCCGCGAGGAGGATCCAGAGCAGGTTGGTGACCGCCAGGGTTGCCTCGGGCCGCAGGGTCCCTGCGACGAGCAGTCCCAGCGCGGTGAAGGCGGCTGCGCCAAGGACAAGCAGCAGGAAGGCGGCGGGCAGCCCGCCAAGCTCCGGACGCCATCCCATGAGGAGGGCGGTCCCGCCGATGACGACCAGCTGCACCGCGAGCACCACGGCCACCGCAACTGCCTTGCCGAAGATCAGCCCGGACTTGCCCAGCGGCGTTGTCGAGAGGAACCGCAGCACACCGTACCTGCGGTCGAAGCCGGTCGCGATGCCCTGCCCGGTGAAGGCGGTCGACATGATGCACAGTGCGAGCACGCCCGGAGTCGCGACGTCGATCCGTGCCCCCGGATAGCCGTCGAGGACCGGGGTGAAGGCAAGGGCGGTGAGGGCGAGCAGGGGAAGGGCGATGGCGAGAACCAGCTGTTCGCCGTTGCGCAGCATCGCCGCGGCCTCATACCGGCCGTGGCGCAGGACCCTGCCGGTCAGGGGAGTGGCGTTGGTCACCGGATGCTCCTTCCGGAGATGTCGAAGAAAACATCCTCGAGGGAACGCGGGGCCATGCTGATCGCTGTGGGCATCACGCCGGAGGCGGCCCACCAGCCGGCGACGGCGGCGATGTCGGCCGCGGTGAGCGAGCCGCTGAGCACGTACTGGCCGGGTGCCGGCTCGTAGGCGTTGAGGTGGGGGAGGAGATCCGGCGGAAGCTGGAGTCCGGGAACGGTTTCGAAGCGCAGCTCACGGACGCTGCCCTGCGGGTCCGCTGCGGTCAGTTCGGCGACGGTGCCTTCGGCGACGGTGCGTCCGGCCTCCATGATGTACACATAGTCGGCAAGCTTCTGGGCGTCGTCGAGAAGGTGCGTGGTGAGGATGATGGCCAGTCCCGCGGCGCGCAGTTCCTGGATCAGCTCGAAGACGATGACCCTTGACTGCGGATCGAGCCCGGCGCTCGGCTCATCGAGGAACAGGACCTCGGGCCGCCCCACGAGCGCGCAGGCGAGGGCGAGGCGCTGCTTCTGGCCCCCGGAAAGCCGCCGGATGGTCGAGGCATCGAACTCGTCGATGCCGAGGCGCTCGGCGAGTTCGGCGACCGGCCGCGGGCGGGCGTACATCGAGGCGACGTGCCGCAGCAGGGCCATGGGTTTGACCGAGGGGGGCAGCCCGCCGTCCTGGAGCATGACGCCCACACGGGAGCGCAGGTGCGGGCTGGCGCGGTACGGGTTTTCGCCGAGCAGCCGGACGGTTCCGGCGTTGGGCCGGGTCAGGCCCTGCGCGCACTCAAGGGTTGTTGTCTTGCCTGCGCCGTTCGCACCGAGGATCGCGGTGACGCTGCCCGTTGATGCCTCGAGGCTGACGCCGTCGAGCACGCGCACCATCCTTCCCTCGAGGGACGGAACCGGCCCGAAGTCCTTAACGAGGCCGTCGATGCGCAGGGCGGCGGGGGAATCTGGCACCCGGCTATTCTACGGCACGTAGTAATGGACGGCACCCAGTGGAAAGCCTCACCTTACTGGATCGCCGGCTGACATTACGTCATGATTGTGTTGTGTATTTTTTAATTCGGCCGGGAGGGATGACGTCATGACAGTGGCAGAGCATGCCGCCGGACGAAGCGGCGGAGCCGAGATCCCCGCCCGGCCCGGATCGGACACCGACGAGCGGACGCGTGACCGCGTCGCATCGGCGGTCCTCGAGCGCGGGCCGATCAGCGCAGCGGAACTTGGGGCGCGCCTGGGGCTGACGCCCGCCGCCGTCCGCAGGCACCTTGACGCACTCTTCCGCGACGGGCTCATCGAGGTCAAGCGCGGCGGGAGCACTGCCACCGGCGCCGGCCGTCCGGCCCGCCGGTACGTGCTCAGCCAGCGCGGCCAGACGAGGCTCGGCAACGACTACTTCGACATCGCGAAGGCGGCACTGGCCCAGCTTGCCGCGGTCGCCGGCCCCGGGGCCGTTGAGGAGTTCGCCCGGAAGCGCTTCGCCGACATGGAGGAGCGGTACCGCCCGCTCGTCGAAGCGGCAGGACCGGACGTTGAGGACCGGGCCCGCGCCCTCGCCGCCGCACTGAGCTCCGACGGTTTCGTCGGATCGACGAAGGTTGTCGGCGGTGCGTCACCGCGCACTGCCATGCTCAGCGTCCAGCTGTGCCAGGGGCACTGCCCGGTGCAGCAGCTGGCCGCCGAATTCCCCGCCTTCTGCGACCAGGAGACAGCGGTCTTCTCCCGGCTGCTCGACGTCGACGTCCGAAGGCTTTCAACGCTCGCACGCGGCGGGCATGTGTGCACGACCCACATTCCGGTCGGCCGGCCCGCGCAGGGCGCCGCGCAGCGGCAGCCCGAGCCGCTTCCCAATTCCTCAACAAGCCACTCAACGTCAATCCATCAGCAAGGAAGGCCGTGATGACGGATCAAGTAGACCAGAAGCCACTGACCCCGACAGCCGTTCCGGAGTCGGTTATCAGCGACATCCTGGAAAAGAACCCCGAGCTCGAGGGCATCGGCACCTACCAGTACGGGTGGTCCGACAAGAACGACGCGAGCGCCAATGCGCGCCGCGGCCTCAGCGAGGAAGTCGTCAGGGACATCTCCGCGAAGAAGAACGAGCCCGAGTGGATGCTCGACCTCCGCCTGAAGGGCCTCAAGTACTTCGACCGGAAGCCGATGCCCGCCTGGGGCGCCGACCTGTCCGGCATCGATTTCGACAACATCAAGTACTTCGTCCGCTCCACCGAGAAGCAGGCGAACACCTGGGAGGACCTTCCGGAGGACATCCGGAACACCTACGAGAAGCTGGGCATCCCCGAGGCCGAGCGCGCACGCCTGGTCTCCGGCGTCGCCGCCCAGTACGAGTCCGAGGTCGTGTACCACCAGCTCCGCGAAGACCTCGAGCGCCAGGGCGTGATCTTCCTCGACACGGATACCGCGCTGCGCGAGCACCCCGAGATCTTCAAGGAGTACTTCGGCACGATCATCCCGGTCGGCGACAACAAGTTCGCCTCGCTGAACACGGCCGTCTGGTCGGGCGGCTCCTTCGTTTACGTCCCCAAGGGCGTCCACGTCGAAATCCCCCTGCAGGCGTACTTCCGGATCAACACCGAGAACATGGGCCAGTTCGAGCGCACGCTGATCATTGCTGACGAGGGCTCCTACGTCCACTACATCGAAGGCTGCACCGCCCCGATCTACACCTCCGACTCGCTGCACTCGGCTGTCGTCGAGATCGTGGTCAAGAAGAACGCCCGCGTCCGTTACACGACGATCCAGAACTGGTCGAACAACGTCTACAACCTGGTGACGAAGCGTGCGGTCGCCCACGAAGGCGCCACCATGGAGTGGATCGACGGCAACATCGGCTCGAAGGTCACCATGAAGTACCCGGCCGTCTACCTGGTCGGCGAGCACGCCAAGGGCGAGACCTTGTCGATCGCGTTCGCCGGCGAGGGCCAGCACCAGGACACCGGCTCCAAGATGGTTCACATCGCGCCGAACACGAAGTCGTCGATCATCTCGAAGTCGGTGGCGCGCGGCGGCGGACGTGCCGCCTACCGCGGCCTGGTCCAGGTGCGCGAAGGGGCGAAGCATTCGGCGAACACAGTGCGCTGCGACGCGCTCCTTGTCGACACCATCTCGCGTTCCGACACCTACCCGTACGTCGACATCCGCGAGGACGACGTCACGATGGGCCACGAGGCCACGGTTTCGCGCGTCAGCGAGGAGCAGCTGTTCTACCTGATGTCCCGCGGGATGCCCGAAGATGAGGCGATGGCGATGATCGTCCGCGGCTTCATCGAGCCGATCGCCCGTGAACTCCCCATGGAGTACGCGCTCGAACTGAACCGCCTGATCGAACTCCAGATGGAAGGGGCCGTAGGCTAGCAATGGCTGACGCTACAAACGTGTATGAAACAGCGCCGGAAGGCGCCCTGACCGATGTCTCAGAGCTTGATGGCAAGGCGCGCCTCGGCGCGCCCTCCATCGACGGGTTCAGCGAGGAGGGCGAAAGCCTCTCCGAGCTCAACGCCGGCTCCGAGCAGCACGGCCTGAAAAAGCACAGCCACGGCAACGCACCGGTGGTCCCGGAAGCATCACGGGGGGAGCGGCTGAAGTCCTTCAACCTCGCGGACTTCGCGCCCCTCACCGGGCGCGAGGAGGACTGGCGGTTCACCCCGCTTGCCCGCCTGCGCGGCCTGCACACCAAGCCACTGACCGGCGCCGAGCCGGTGCTCAAGGTTTCCGGTGCGTCGAACGTGCGGGTCGAGACCGTCGACCGCTCTGATGCCCGCGTTGGGTCGGCGGGCATCCCCGAGGACCGGGTCTCTGCCGCGGCGTGGGCCGCGGTCCCCACCGCAACGGTGATCACGATCCCGGCCGAGACCACCGCTGACAGCGAAGTGACGGTGGCCATTTCGGGAACGGACGCCGCTCCTGCCGCCCAGCACCTGGTGATCTCCGCCGAGCGGTTCTCCCGCGCCGTGGTCGTCCTTGACCACTCGGGAGACGCGACACTCGCCCAGAACGTCGAGATCGTCGTCGGAGACGGCGCCGAACTCACCGTTGTGAGCGTCCAGGAGTGGGACGACGACGCCGTCCACGTCTCCTCCCAGCAGGCCCGGATCGGCCGCGACGCGCGCTTCAAGCACGTGGTTGTCTCCCTTGGCGGTGACCTCGTACGCCTCACCCCCTCGTCGGTGTTCACCGCGCCCGGGTCGGAGGTCGAGATGTACGGTGTCTACTTCGCCGACGCCGGCCAGCACCTCGAGCAGCGCCTCCTTGTCGACCACGCCGTGCCGAACTGCAAGTCGCGGGTCACCTACAAGGGCGCCCTCCAGGGCGCCGGTGCGCACACCGTGTGGGTCGGCGACGTGCTGATCCGCAAGGAGGCAGAGGGAACCGACACCTACGAGGTGAACCGGAACCTGCTGCTCACCGACGGTGCGCGCTCCGACTCCGTGCCGAACCTGGAGATCGAGACCGGCCTGATCGAGGGTGCCGGCCATGCCAGCGCCACCGGCCGGTTCGACGACGAGCACCTGTTCTACCTCATGGCCCGCGGCATCCCCGAGAAGGAGGCCCGCCGCCTCGTTGTGCGCGGCTTCCTCATCGAGGTCATCCAGCAGATCAAGGTGCCGGCCCTCGAAGAGCGGCTCTCCCTTGCCCTTGAGAACGAGCTCGCGGCAGGCAACCTGTGAGTGCTGAAGCAACGCCGCGCGGCGAGCTGATCTGCAGCGTCGACGACATCGAAGTGAAGCAGGCCCTGCGCGTGCTGATCGATGACTACCCGGTGGCGATCGTGCGGGACTCCGAGGGCGACATCCACGCTCTCGGCGACACCTGCTCCCACGCCGACATCTCCCTCTCCGAGGGCGACGTCGAAGGCTGCGCCATCGAGTGCTGGGGCCACGGCTCGCAGTTCGACCTGCGCAACGGGGCACCCCTGCAGCTTCCCGCCTACGAACCGGTCCCGGTGTTCGCCCTGGAAATCCACGACGGCGACGTGTACGTGGACATCACCACTGTCACCAACGGAGCGCCCGCCCCCCAGCTCGGCTGACCGCCGCAGCACCAGCACACTTAGACGACGCCCTGCACCCGGGGCAAAGGAGAACGGAATACAGATGTCCACCCTTGAAATCAAGGACCTAAACGTCAGCATCGTGACGGATCAGGGAACCAAGCAGATCCTCAAAGGCGTCAGCCTGACCATCAAGACCGGGGAAACCCACGCCATCATGGGCCCCAACGGCTCCGGGAAGTCAACGCTGGCATCCACCATCGCCGGGCACCCCCGCTACACCGTCGACAGCGGCTCGATCACCCTCGACGGCGAAGACGTGCTCTCCATGAGCGTCGACGAGCGCGCACGGGCCGGACTCTTCCTGGCCATGCAGTACCCCGTCGAGGTTCCCGGGGTCACCATGACCAACTTCCTCCGCACCGCCAAGACGGCGCTCGACGGCAAGGCCCCGAGCCTCCGCCACTGGACCAAGGACGTCAAGGAGGCAATGAGCCAGCTGCGCATCGATGCCGATTTCGCCCAGCGCAACGTCAACGAGGGCTTCTCGGGCGGCGAGAAGAAGCGCGTGGAGATCCTCCAGCTCGAGCTGTTCCACCCCCGGTTCGCCATCCTCGACGAGACCGACTCCGGCCTCGACGTCGACGCCCTGAAGGTCGTCTCCGAGGGCGTCAACCGCGAGCACGCCAAGGGCGAAATGGGAACGCTGCTGATCACGCACTACACCCGCATCCTCCGCTACATCAAGCCAGACTTCGTCCACGTGTTCGTTGACGGCCGGATCGCCGAGCAGGGCGGCCCGGAGCTCGCGGACCGTCTCGAAGAAGAGGGTTACGACCGGTTCGCCGCGGCCAGCCCCGCGGTCGAAGCGTAGAACCGAATTCCCCGACCGGGAAAGGAAAAACGATGAGTGAAGTAGAAGCAGCATCGACCTCGCTTGAGGATGTCGAAGAGGCGCTGAAGGACGTGATCGACCCCGAGCTCGGGGTTAACGTCGTGGACCTGGGGCTGCTGTACGGGCTCAAGTATGCTGACGACGGCGCACTGCTGATCGACCTGACGCTCACCACCGCCGCGTGCCCGCTCACCGACGTGCTCGAGGAGCAGGTGGGCCAGGCCCTCGACGGCGTGGTCGACGAGTGGCGGTTGAACTGGGTATGGATGCCGCCGTGGGGTCCCGAGAAGATCACCGAAGACGGCCGCGACCAGATGCGCGCCCTCGGGTTCAACATCTAGGACTGTCAGTATCTGCGGCGCCCCACCTGGGCGCAGGCAGAAAAGGAAGGGGCGGCTCGAACGGAGCCGCCCCTTCCGTGCGTCGTGGAGTGTTGGTTCGAGCGTCAGGGGTCCTGCTGAGGCTCCCGGTCCGCCTCCTGGTGCTCGCCGAGCCCGCGCGCGGCCAGTGCCTGCCCGGTCGCCTGGGCGTAGGCGACGGCATTGACGACAACGGGGATGACCACGGCACGCGGGCTGCGCTGCAGGCCCCGGGCCTTGGCTGCATCACGGAGGTCCGACAGCGAGCCCACAAGGTAGGGGATGCTCCGCACCATGATCGACAGGGCGAGGGCGAACCGCTCGGGGTCGGCGCCGACGCGCCGCAGCGGCCGGACAAGGTACACAAGCCCGTCGAGGAGTTCCTGGCCGGGCGTCGTGACAGTGAGGAGCCGGGCGGCGAGGACGCACACGGCGATGCTCCCCGGCACCACGAAAGCCGCCTCGGGTCCCCGGCTGAACCACGAGTAGACGGCGAGGAGGCCGAGCACCGGCAGCAGCGGCAGCACCACCCCCACCACCCGCCGGAGTGAAAGACGGGCGCCGATGGTCAGCAGGATCAGCATCAGGGCCAGTCCCGCCGCCGTCCACACCGGCTGACGGGCGACGAGGACGGCCGTGCTGAGTCCCACGCAGAGCAGGGCCTTAATCCACAGCGGGGTCCGGTGGAGCAGGGAGCTGCCGGGAACGTACATCCCCAGGAGCTGACCATGACCCCTCACGGGACGCACAGCTCCCGGTAGAACCGTACGGCGGCGCCGGGCGCTCCGTCGAAAACAACATGCCCGTCGTCGAGCACCAGGGTACGTTCGCTGTCCTGGGCGAAGGCCAGGTTGTGCGTTGTGAAGATCACCTGCTGCGGGAGCCCGCTGATCACCGACCGGATGAGGTGCTCGTTGCGGAGGTCGAGCAGGGTCGTGGGCTCGTCGGCGATCAGGATCCCGGGATCCACTGCGGCCACAACGGCGATGGCCAGCAGCTGGCGTTCACCGCCGGAGAGGTCGTAGATCGACCGGTCGGCGAGATGGCCGATGCCGTACGCCTCAAGGACCCGCATTCCCGCGGCCCGGCGTTCGTCTGGCCTGCGGATCCGGCTGCGCAGGGAGAGCTCCACGTCCTCACGCCCGGTGGGCATCACCAGCTGCGACAGCGGATCGGTGAAGACGAATCCGACATTCCGGCGCACCTCGCGGCCCCGCCGCACCGTGTCGAGGCCGCCGACGGTTACCCGCCCGGAGGTGGGCACGGCGAGGCCGTTGATCAGCTTCAGCAGGGTGGACTTGCCGGATCCGTTGGCGCCGATGACGGAAATGCGGCGCTCGCGCAGCTCGAGGGAGAGCGGATGGAGAATGGTCCGGCTGCCGCCGTCCTCGTCGGCAGGCGAGGCGACTGATGCCTCGGTGAAGACGATCATGGAGACTGAGGTGTTCCTCCGGCGGGCTCACCGACGCGGCTTCCAAGGGGGTCCCGGCGGAGCAGTGCCGGGAACGCGCGGTGCACGGCCAGCGCGATGCCTGCCGCGAGGATGTTCTTGATCACGTCTCCCGGCAGGAAGGCGGCGTCGAGCACGATGGCGTCGCGGACCTGCAGTCCGCCGTTGATCACCAGTCCGGCGATTCCGAGCGGGTGGATGAGCAGCAGGCTCGAGGCGAAGCAGGCAAGGAAGAGTGCACCGACACGGAACCGTCGGACCCTCCTGAGGAGCACGACGGCCAGGAAGCCTGCGAGCATCGCTGCGAGGGGGAAGGCGATGAGGTAGCCGGCGGACGGTCCGGCGAGGACGCCCAGGCCGCTGCGGAAGCCGCTGAACACCGGAAGGCCGGCCAGACCCGCAAGGAGGTACAGCCCGACGGCGGCTCCGCCCCTGCCGGGTCCCAGGACGATCCCTGCGAGCATCACGCCGAGCGTCTGCAGGGTGATGGGCACCCCGAGCGCGCCTACCGGGATTCCGGGTACGATGGCAAGGGCGGCAATGAGCGCGGCGAAGACCGCAATCAGCGACAGGTCGGTGGAAGTCCACCGCTCCCGGACGCGCCGGCGGGGCTCTCCGACCGGGCGTGGGAACTTTCGGTTCGATCGATTCATTGTTCTCTTCCTGGAAGTGTCCGACACAGGCCGCGCCCGGAAACGGGCCGGATTTGGAGCCCATCGACAACTCGGTGCCGCCCTCATCCGACAATAGCGCCGGACACCATAGAAACCTTTGTAGGGTTCTCACAAAAGAACGCCCTGTGCATGCGCAGGGCAAGGAAAGGCCACGGCATTGATTACCGTATCGAACTTGGAGCTGCGTGCAGGAGCCCGGCTGCTGATGGAGTCGGTGTCTTTCCGCATTGACCGTGGGGACAAGATCGGCCTTGTGGGTCGCAACGGCGCCGGCAAGACCACGATGACGCGGGTGCTGGCGGGGGAGTCCCTCCCGGCCGGTGGCAGCGTCAGCAGGAACGGGGAGATCGGCTACCTCCCGCAGGACCCCCGCACGCCGAACATGGACCAGCTCGCACGCGACCGCATCCTGTCCGCGCGCAACCTTGACACTGTCGTCCGCAACCTCCGCCAGGCGCAGGAGGACATGGCCAGCGAGGACACCGCCGTGCGCGCCAAGGCGATGAACCGCTATGACCGCATCGAGGCGGAATTCCTTGCCGGCGGCGGGTATGCCGCCGAGGCCGAAGCCGCGGCCATTTCCTCGAACCTCGCCCTGCCGGAGCGCATCCTGAACCAGCCGCTGCGCACCCTCTCCGGCGGCCAGCGCCGCCGCGTGGAGCTCGCCCGCATCCTGTATTCCGGGGCGGAGACGATGCTCCTTGACGAACCGACCAACCACCTCGACGCCGATTCGATCACCTGGCTCCGCGAATTCCTGCGCAACCACCAGGGCGGCCTGATCGTGATCAGCCACGACGTCGACCTCCTTGAGGCGACGGTCAATAAGGTCTTCCACCTCGACGCCAACCGCGCGACCATCGACATCTACAACATGGGCTGGAAGCGGTATCTGCAGCAGCGCGAGACCGACGAGCGGGCGCGGAAGCGCGAGCGGGCCAACGCCGAGAAGAAGGCGCAGGTCCTCATGGACCAGGCCAACAAGATGCGGGCGAAGGCCACGAAGGCGGTCGCAGCCCAGAACATGGCCAAGCGCGCCGAACGCCTGCTGGGCGGCCTCGACGCCGTCCGCGCGAGCGACCGCGTCGCCGCCCTGCGTTTCCCCGATCCGGCCCCTTCGGGCAAGACACCGATGACGGCCGAGGGGCTGAGCAAGTCGTTCGGTTCCCTCGAAATCTTCACCGATGTCGACCTCGCGATCGACCGCGGTTCGAAGGTGGTCATCCTCGGCCTCAACGGCGCCGGGAAGACCACGCTGCTGCGGATGCTCGCCGGGGTTGACACCCCGGACACCGGACGCGTCATCCCGGGCCACGGCCTCAAGGTGGGCTACTACGCCCAGGAGCACGAGACCCTCGACACCGAGCGCACCGTCCTTGAAAACATGAAGAGCGCCGCCCCCGACATGAAGGACGCCGAGGTGCGCGGCATCCTCGGGTCGTTCCTGTTCTCAGGCGACGACGTCGAAAAGCCTGCAGGAGTGCTCTCCGGTGGAGAGAAGACCCGCCTCGCGCTTGCGACGATCGTCGCGTCGTCGGCGAACGTGCTGCTGCTCGACGAACCGACGAACAACCTCGACCCGGCCAGCCGTGCCGAAATCCTCGGCGCCCTGGCGAACTACACCGGGGCGGTCGTCATGGTCAGCCACGATGAGGGTGCCGTCGAGGCGCTCAAGCCCGAGCGGGTCGTGCTCCTGCCCGACGGCGTCGAGGATCTCTGGAACGAGGACTACCTGGATTTGGTGACGCTGGCCTGACCGCGTGGGTCCTGTCCCGCCTTCGGGCGGGACAGGACGGGTCACTGCAGGCCCTGGGCGTCAAGGAGTGCGTCTTCCTCTTCCTCCGCCGTTGGCCTTCGCTGCCTGGGCGCGCGCGTCCGCTGCGGGCCTTCCGGGGGAGTACCGCTGGCGGGGCCCTCGGCGGCCTCGGACTCGTCGGCGTCGACGACCGCCTGCTGCCGGGCCGCGTATCCGAAGCCGACGAACAGCAGCACCCCGAAGGCGAACCACTGCAGGGAATAGGAAAGGTGCGGGCCCTCATCGATCGAAGGTTTCGGGAAAGCCAGCGGTGACTGCGCGGGGGCCGGTGTTTCCTGGTCCAACTGTCCGTACGCGCCGGTCTGAAGCGGATAGTCGAGCCGGGCGGCGTACCCGTTGAGGTCGATCGATGCCGTCTGTCCCTCCGGAGCCCCGCGGTCGACCGCCGGTTCCGCAGGGCGCACCCGTGCAACAACCTCCACCCGCCCGGACGGTGGGGCGGGAACGGTGTCGGGCCGGCCCGCGCGGTCATTGCCGATCGGCAGCCAGCCGCGGTCAATGATCACCGCGGTACCGTCGTCGAGCCGCAGCGGCGTCAGCACCTCGTAGCCGGGCTGGCCGTTGAAGGGGCGGTTGCGCACGATCAGCTGATCAGCCGTCTCGTAGACACCCGTGAACCGGACGGGAGTCCATTCCCGGTCGGGGGTGAACGTTGCGAAGTCGTTCGCACCGGCGGCGTAGTCTGCCGGGCTGCGCTCGAAGTTGGACTCGATGCGCTCGATGGTCGCCACCACCCTGTCCCTGCGGTCGAGCTGCCACTTGCCCAGCGCACCGCAGGCCGCGGCAAGCACGAGGACGAGGGCGAACCAGCCGAGCCAGCGCGGGGAAACCAGGAATCTGTACCGCTTCATCTATGCCGCTCCGCCCGGTGCCGGCGTTTCCGTCCGCTCCGGTGCCAGCGCCACCGTCTCCTTATGGAGTCCCCTGAGCTTGAGGTAGTCCTCAAGCCACGCGACGTGGGCGCTGCAGGCAGCCCAGACCTTCCGCCGCTCGGGGGTGTGGATCTTGGGGTTGTTCCACAACAGCTGCCACTGGGCTGCTTCCCTGCAGCCCTTCCGCGAGCACACGGCGTCGGCCGTTCCGCCAGCCCCGCGGCCTGCGGCCCGGTCCTGGTTCTGCCGGTTTGGGTCTTGTCCGTCTTGGTTCTGGCTGCCGGGGAGGTGGTCGAAAATGCTGAAGCCCGGGCCTCTCACGCTGCCGACCCCGTGGAGCGGCCGTCGAAGGGGAAACCGTCGCCCCTCTGCTGCTCCGGCTGGTCTGGGTCGTCGTCCTCAACCAGCTCACCGGCCAGGATTTCGTCGGAGGGTTCAGGCTCCGCAGCGGGAGCCGACTGCTCGATTTCGCGCAGGGGGACGTGGTCGACAAGGGCGTCGCTGTGCTGGATGTTGCTTACGTCGCTGCCGCCATTGGCGAGGATCACTGCGAAATAGGGAAGGACGACGGCGCCGGCGATCACGACCCACATCATCCAGCCCTCAACGAAGAAGACGAGGATAAGGCAGACAAGCCTGACCCCCATGGAGATTGAGTACTTGATCATCCGCGACCGCATCTCGTCTGTGTGGGATTCGCGGGCGTCGGAAATGCTGTGGACGTCGGTGTCGCGCCTTCGCTGCCTTGTCTGCTTACTCATCACACTCCAAAAAGGGCCCAATCCATTGTCTCACCCGAGCGTCCGTTGTTAAAGTTGGCCACCTCGCGGCTAGGATCGACGGGACACTTTGACATAGTTCGTTTAATAACAACGCGTACCCGAAAGCAAAGGATCCCTGTGCAGGCAACAAATCTCGGCGATGAAGGCAGGCCCGCGCGCAGCGTCCTGGTCACGGGCGGCAACCGGGGAATCGGGCTTGCGATCGCAAAGGCGTTCCTTGCCAACGGGGACAAGGTGGCGATCACCTACCGCAGCGGCGACGTGCCCGAGGGGCTGCTGGGGGTCAAGGCGGATGTGACGAGCGAGGAGCAGATCGATGCGGCGTTCAAGGAGGTCGAGGCGGCGCACGGCCCTGTTGAGGTGCTTGTCGCCAACGCAGGCATCACCCGCGACACCCTGCTCCTGCGGATGAGCGAGACCGACTTCACCGATGTCATCGACACGAACCTCAGCGGGGCCTTCCGTGTCGTCAAACGGGCGTCAAAGGGCATGATCCGGCTCCGCCGCGGCCGTGTGGTGCTGATTTCCTCGGTCACGGGCCTGTACGGTGCGCCGGGGCAGATCAACTACTCCGCGTCGAAGTCGGGGCTGATCGGCATCGCCCGCTCCCTGACCCGGGAGCTCGGCTCGCGGGGGATCACGGCCAATGTCATCGCGCCGGGCTTCATCGATACCGACATGACCGCGGAACTATCCGATGAAACGCGCAAGAGCTACCTCGCCACGATTCCCGCCGGCCGCTTTGCCTCCCCGGACGAGGTGGCGAAGGTTGTCCGGTGGATCGCCAGCGAGGAGGCCGGCTACATCTCCGGCGCCGTCATCCCGGTCGACGGCGGCCTCGGCATGGGTCACTAGTCCCCGAACCAGCATTCGGCTGCAGCACCCGCTGCCGCCGCAGCGATCACGCGAAGACACGATACGCGGGAATCACCCGCGCGAAGAAGGAGTATTTATGGGTGCTTTGGACGGCATTGGAGCAATCGTCACCGGGTCATCACGGGGCATCGGGGCCGATGTGGCCCAACTGCTGGCCGCGGAAGGCGCATCGGTCGTGGTGAACTACCGGCAGAAGGCACCCCGGGCGAACAAGGTGGTTGCAGGCATCGAGGCCGCGGGCGGCCGGGCGGTCGCCGTCGGCGCGGACCTGACAACCCCAGAAGGCCCTCAGGCCCTCGTCGACGCGGCGGTGAGCGACTTCGGCGGGCTCGGCCTGCTGGTCCTCAACGCTTCGGGCGGCATGGAGCGCGGGGTCGGCGAAGACTACGCGCGGAAACTGAACCGCGACGCCCAGGTCAACATGCTCAAGGCCGCCGCCGAAGTCATGCCCGCCGGTTCCCGCGTTGTCTTCGTGACGAGCCACCAGGCGCACTTCATCGACACGGTGCCCACCATGGACGCCTACGAGCCCGTCGCCCGCAGCAAGCGCGCCGGCGAGGACGCCCTGCGGGAGCTCATTCCGATGCTTGAGGACAGGGGCATTCGCCTCGTCGTCGTCTCCGGCGACATGATCGAAGGAACCGTGACGGCCACCCTGCTCGACCGGGCAGCTCCCGGCGCGATCGAGGCCCGGCGCAGCGAGGCCGGCAAGCTCTACTCGGTTGCGGAGTTCGCAGCGGAAATCGTGAAGATGGTCACCGCCGACGTGCCGACCGGCCACACCGAACTGGTCGGGGGAGCCCGCGGCTTCGTGTCACAGGACTGACCGCTTCCGCCGCACCTCACCCGACAGGCCCGCTCCCGGAGTACCGGGAGCGGGCCTGTCGCGTTTCCGTGGATCACAGGCCGCGAGCGGCGGGCCGCAGTCCCTCCGATCAGCGGGTGTCGGATGCCGCGGTTTCGGCTTCGGACGCCTCGGCCGCGGTCTGCGCATACGACGCCGAGATACGGCGGTAGACCGGGGTCAGGAAGGCCAGCAGTGCGGCAAGAATCAGGATGATCCCGGCCACGAGGAACACCAGGGCAATGCCGCGCGAGGTGCCCTCGCCCAGCAGCGGGGCCAGCCGGGCGGCGCCCTCCTCGGACCGTGCGTATGGGATGATCCAGAACTGGGCGATCGGCGCGATGAGGAACGCCGTGACCGGCGCGGCCGCGGACTCGAACGCCATGGCGAATCCAAACACCCGGCCCTGCCGGTTCAGGGGCACAACCCGCTGGATGACCGTCTGCTCGGCGGCTTCAACAAAGGGCACAAGAACGAGGTAGAGCCAGATCCCGGCGATGTAAAGCCACGCCCACTCCCGCAGCGTGAACACCGCACCGAGGATGCCCATCAGGATCACGGCGAAGAGCATCGTGCGCAGCGGGTTTGATCCGAGTCCGAACTTGCCGATCAGCGCGCCGCCCACGATGAACCCGGTGGCGCCGACCGCGAAGTATGTTCCCCAGAGCTCAACGGGGAACAGCTCCAGCCCGTAGGGATCCATCAACGCCAGGTAGACCCCGCCGACGAAGTTGTTGAACGTGGAGAACAGGATGAGCGCGAACAGCCCCGTGACGGCCAGCACGGCGGCGAGTGAGCCGCGCAGGTCGAATCCGCCGTGCGCGTCGGTGACGGCCGCGCGCACCTCCTCGGGCATGCGCAGCGTGAGCAGGTGAGCGAAGGCCAGTGCCGTGAGCACGATGGCGAGGACGATCGTCCAGCCCATGCCCAACAGCCCGACCGACAGCCCGGAGAGCACCGAGGTGACGATGAACATCAGTCCCTGAACCATGCCGACCAGCCCGTTGGCGTTGGCCCGACGCTCCGGCTCGATGAGGATGGTGACCGTGGTGGAGAGCGCGATGTTGCGCATGTTCTCCACCACAGCGCCGATCAGGATGATCAGGGTGAAGATCCAGAACCACGGCCGGGTCAGGTCCAGCAGCGAGGCCGTCGGTGTCAGCACGAACATGACCCCGGAGAGCAGGAACATTCCAAGGGTGAAGGCGGCGGCGAAGCGCATCACGGACAGCTTGCGGTAGCGGTCAACGTAGGTGCCGAAGCTGATGCTGGAGAGTGCGATCAACAGCATGTACGCGCCACCGACCACCCCTGTGGCGATGACGTTGCGCGTCTGCAGATACACCCAGAACGTCAGGGCGAACCACAGATAACTGGTGGTGATGTTGGCAAGGCCGGTGTTCACGAGGATGCCGGTGAAGGTGCGGGACCGCTCTGCCGGACTGCGCAGGGACGTGTCGATGGCGTCGCTGTCGGCCGGGCCCGATGCCCCGCCGTCCTCGATCGGCGTGGAGGCGGTGGTCGCGTCCTCGGAGGGGCCTGCGCCAGCGTGGGGATCCGCAGCGGCCCTGGAGTGGGCCGGTTCCTGCCCGGTCATGCGTTCCAGTGTACTGACGGGCACCGACACTGTCGCCGCCAGGCCGGACCCGCCCGCGGAGGCTCGTGCGGGGCCCGTAAGGGGAGTATCCCGCGCCCGGTCGGGATCAGATTCCGGCGAAATGCCGAACGACGTCGAGATACGGCAGGTCGATGGCGGCATCCGCGGCGGCCCTGACGGCGGGCTTTGCGTTGAAGGCCACTCCCAGGCCGGCGGCTCCGAGCATGTCCAGGTCGTTCGCGCCGTCGCCGACAGCGATGGTCCGCTCGAGCGGTATGCCTGCCTCCTCCGCCCAGCGGCGCAGGCATCGCTCCTTCTCCGCCCGGTCGACAACCGGGCCCGACACCCGGCCGGTGAGGATCCCGTCGCGGATCTCCAACAGGTTGGCCTTCGCGTGCGTCAGCCGCAGGCGAGCCGCCAGCGGGTCGAGGAGCTGGCTGAACCCGCCGGAAACCACCGCCACTCGATGACCTGCTCCAAGGAAAGCCTCCGCCATCACGGCGGCACCCTCGCTCAACTCGATCTGGGCGCCGACCTTGTCGATGACCGCCTCGGGCAGCCCCGCGAGGGCGGCGACGCGTGCGTGGAGGCTCTGGGCGAAGTCGAGCTCACCCCGCATCGCGGCCTCGGTGACGGCGGCCACCTCGGCCTCGCGGCCGGCGAATGCGGCGAGCAGTTCGATGACCTCCTGCTTGATCAGGGTCGAATCGACATCGAGCACGAGGAGCTTGGTGCCCGGACCGAATACCGCAGCCGGCACAACGGCGGTTCCCACGGGTCGCGCCGGAGCGCCGGCTGCGGCGCTGCCCGCTCCGGGCAGTGCGGCACGCAGGTCCCCGACCGGGCCCGAATGCTCAACCGTCAGCGCCTGAACCCGGTACCGGGAATCGCCGGCGTCGTCGACCGCTGAGATGCGCCCTCCGGCGGACCGGACGGCCTCCTTGACAGCGTCGAAGGCGGCTTCGGAATCACCGGAACCGTAGCTGACGACTCGGAACGGCGCGGTCATTGAACCTCCAGGGGATGCAGGGGTGCCCGTCCGACGCGGGCGGGCCCTTCGGGCGGGGCCGGGCGGCGGTGCGGATTTCGCCAACTGCCCGGGTATTAGCCTAGTGTCTAGTGCTATGAGTGACGTTCTTGAATTGGCCGGGGTGAGCCTCATCCGAGGAGGCAAGACGCTGTTGGACAGCGTCGATTGGCAGGTCAAGGAAGGCGAACGCTGGGTGATCATGGGGCCTAACGGCGCCGGGAAAACAACCCTCCTGCAGATCGCCGGGGCGCGCCTGCATCCGACCACGGGCGTTGCCGGAATCCTCGACGAGGTTCTCGGCGCGGTGGACGTGTTCGAACTGCGCCCCCGGATCGGCCTCGCTTCCGCGGCACTTGCCACCCAGATTCCCGAGCACGAAACCGTGCTGAACGTCGTTGTCACGGCCTCCTACGGTGTGACCGGACGCTGGCGCGAGCAGTACGAGAGGCTTGACGAGCGCCGGGCGTTCCAGCTCCTTCACGCCTGGGGGATGTCGACGTTCATCAACCGTCCGTTCGCTTCACTCAGCGAGGGGGAGCGCAAGCGGGTGCAGATCGCCAGGGCACTGATGACCGACCCCGAACTGCTGCTGCTCGACGAGCCCGCCGCGGGCCTCGACCTCGCCGGACGCGAAGACCTCATCCAGCGGCTCACGGAGCTGGCACAGGACGAGGACTCGCCCGCCATCGTCCTCGTCACCCACCACCTCGAAGAGGTGCCGCCGGGCTTCACCCACGCGCTGCTGATGCGCGATGGCGCCGTGGTTGCAGCAGGGCCGCTGGGCGACGTGCTCACCGAAGCGAACCTCAGCGAGGCATTCGACCTGCCCCTGAGGCTCAGCCACGCCGACGGCCGCTACAGCGCGGTCGCGCGCACAAACTAGGCACTGCGGCATGCCCAGCAGGATTTGCCGTGTCCCGGCCCCGGACGCCGGTTCATGACTCTGATCCACCTCGAAGGCCCCGGCGATCCCCGGGCCGCCGACTATGCCAACCTCACCGACACCCTGCTCCGCCGGCGCCGAGAGCCGGAGGAGGGCCTCTACATTGCCGAGAGTTCGAAGGTGCTCCGCCGGGCCGTTGACGCCGGACATGTTCCGCGCTCCTTCTTCCTCACCGAAAAGTGGCTTCCCGAACTCGGGGACGTCCTGGACCGTTTCCCGGACGTCCCCGCCTTCCTCGGCAGCGAGGCGACGCTTGAGCAGATCACCGGTTTCCACCTGCACCGGGGGGCACTTGCCGCAATGCACCGCCCGGCCCCCAGAACGGTCGAAGCGGTCCTCGCCGGGGCGCGGAGGGTCGCAGTGCTTGAGGACGTGGTTGACCACACCAATCTGGGGGCAATTTTCCGCTCCGCTGCAGCCCTCGGCGTCGACGCCGTCCTGATCAGCCCGCGCTGCGCGGATCCGCTGTACCGCAGGGCGATCCGTGTGAGCATGGGCAGCGTGTTCCAGGTTCCATGGGCACGCCTGAGCGAGTGGCCCGCCCAGCTTGAGACCCTCAGGGGCGCCGGGTTCACCGTCGCGGCGCTGGCGCTCGGGCCCGGCTCGCGGCCGGTCCAGGAGATCGGGGCGGCCGGCCTTGCACGGCTTGCGCTGCTGTTCGGCACCGAGGGTGAAGGGCTGTCGGAGGAGGCTATGGCGGCCGCAGACCTGTCCCTCCGGATTCCCATGCATGCCGGCGTCGATTCGCTCAATGTCGCGGCGGCGGCGGCGGTTGCTTTCTGGGAATGCAGGTACCGCGTACCCTAGCCGCGCGACGGTCCACCCGTTGTGCGGCCCGCTCTGGCTGGTCCCGGGCAACGGTGAAACACTGGGAGCGTGACGGTCCGGACGGGGCACAGCCCACCGCGCACGAGGAGGGCGTTTCTGCCTGTAGCCGCGGTGTCGGTCACCGTTGCCCTGGCGCTGGGAGGCTGCGGCCGGCTGGCAAGCCAACTAGAGGAACCGGCCCGGCCGTCGGCGAGTTCCGCCGCCCTCGGATCCGCACCGGCCGCAAATGCCCCACCGACCCCGGCCCCGCCCTCCTCAGCTCCCATCCCGACGCCGACGCCCGGTGACCCACCGGCGCCGACCGCCGGGGCAAAGCCTTCGGCGGACCCCAAAGCCGGAACGGCCACGGCCGAGCCTGGCCCCACGGTGAAGCTGTCCCAGAGCCAGCAGCAGATGGTGCCGGAGGTGCAGGCGGCCTGCAGGGAGCTGCTCGCCCCGCAACGGGTCAAGCGCGTGCCGGGGGAGCCGGCCGGCGCGTGTGTCGAGGCGGCCATGCGCGAAGGCAAAACGGCACGCCAGGTGCTCTCCACCGATGCCACTGGGCTGCCCGCAGGCACGCACGAAGCCGAGGTCCGCACCGCGCCGGACTTCGGACTCGATCTGGTGAACGAGCAGTACGGGGTGCGGATCCTCGTCACCGGGGGCTCCGGGTTCCTGCTCACCGCGGAGGGCGGGGCAGCCGCCAACCCCGCTGGCGGACCGGAGGAACGGTACGCGGCCGTCCTCGTTGAAGCGGCATCGGCCACATCCGATCCGGCCGCCCTGAGGGCATTGCTGTCCGGTTCCGCCGAATTTTCGGTCGACTACGCATCGGACCGGGAGGGCATGCTCTACACCCGCCTCACGGCCAGCCAAGGTCCCGAACTCCAGGGCGTGCGGATGACCTCGTTCCAGCTGTGGCTCGACGATCTTTTCCGCCCTGCCGAAGTGTTCCTCCAAGGCTCCCAGAACGAAATCCAGACCACACTCTCCGCCCGGTACACACAGTGGGGCGCGCCCGTGGACATACCCCAGCCCCCTTTAGCGGAGCTGCCCGGGTTACGATAGGATGGATAGCTGGTCCCCGGACCGCCCTAACTTTCAATCACCAGTGCCTGGCAAAATCCAGGCAACCAGAGAAGGTATTCCTGTGAAGTCTGATATCCACCCCAAGTACCAAACCGTAGTTTTCCGCGACCTCGCTTCGGACAAGTCGTTCCTGACGAAGTCGACGGCCGGCTCGAACAAGACCGTCGAGTGGGAGGATGGAAACACGTACCCTCTGATCGAGGTGGAAATCTCCTCCGAGTCGCACCCCTTCTACACGGGCAAGCAGCGGATCATGGACTCCGCCGGACGCGTCGAGCGCTTCAACGCCCGCTTCAAGGGCTTCGGCAAGAAGTAATTACGGGCGCACCGCCCAGCTCCTCTGCTTTCCAGTGAAGCCACGCCCCATCTGCGGCGTGGCTTCACTCGCTTAAAGCCCGGCTCTTCAGGAAGACGAACATGACCCCCAGCACCGGCAGCCCGCGACGCCTTCACGGCGAATACAAGACCCCGGGAGGCAAGCTCACGGCCGTTGACCTCGAGGTGCGTGATGGGCGCCTCTCCGGGGTGTCGGTGAACGGTGACTTCTTCCTTGAGCCGGATGAGGCCCTCGCCGATATCAACGCCGCACTTGAGGGCCTTCCCGCAGATACAAGCGCGGGAGACCTCGCGGAGGCGGTGCGCAGGGGGCTCGACCCGTCGGTGCAGCTCTTCGGATTCTCGCCCGAAGCCATAGCGACAGCCGTGCGGCGCGCCCTGGGCCGCGCCACGGGTTTCTCAGACCACGCCTGGGAGATCATCGCCCCGACCCCGCTGAGCACGGCCATGCACGTCGCCATGGATGAGGTGCTGACCCACGACGTCGGCGCAGGCACCCGCAACCCGACGCTGCGCTTCTGGGAGTGGGAATCTCCCTCGGTGGTCATCGGCAGCTTCCAGTCGCTGCGCAACGAGGTCGATCCAGAGGGTGTGGAGCGCCACGGCGTCACGGTGGTCCGCCGCATCAGCGGGGGAGGTGCGATGTTCATGGAGCACGGCAACGCCATCACCTACTCCCTCTATGTGCCGCAGACCCTCGTTGACGGGATGAGCTTCGCCGACTCCTATCCCTTCCTGGACGACTGGGTGATGGAAGCCCTCAAGAAGATGGGCATCACCGCCTGGTACCAGCCCCTCAACGACATCGCTACGGACCTCGGCAAGATCGGCGGCGCCGCACAGAAACGGCTCGCGAACG
This sequence comes from Arthrobacter sp. TJ-217, assembly GCF_058269255.1. Lineage (NCBI taxonomy): Bacteria > Bacillati > Actinomycetota > Actinomycetes > Micrococcales > Micrococcaceae > Arthrobacter > Arthrobacter sp. TJ-217. The sequence goes on along the minus strand of NZ_JBZCNJ010000004.1, from coordinate 234,921 downwards.
GCGGAATGCTCCACCACGTCACGATGAGCTACGACATCGACGCCGACAAGATGCTTGAGGTGCTGCGGATCGGCAAGGAGAAGCTGTCGGACAAGGGGACGAAGAGCGCCAAGAAACGCGTCGACCCGCTGCGCCGGCAGACGGGGCTGAGCCGGGAGGACATCATCGCCGTCCTGATCGACACGTTCCGGCAGCGCTACGGAGCAACGGATGCGGTGCTCTCGGCCGAGGACCTCCGGCGTGCCGGTGAACTCGTCGAGACCAAATTCGGCACGGAGGACTGGCTTCAGCGGGTGCCGTAGGCCTGCGCCGTGAGGGAGCGCACCAGCTGGTCGCGCTCCTCGACGATGATGCGCCGCAGGGCCGCCGGGGCGTCGGTGTTGGCTTCCAGCCAGGCGTCGGTGCGCTCCACCACCGGTTGCTGCAGGGGCTCGCCGTCGAGGTCCTGGCTGCCGGGGTAGAGCCCGCGCACCACCCGGGTGGCCATCTCGATTCCCCGAGCCGACCAGATCTCCCGGATGCCGTCGAAGTAGCGGGCCGTGAACGGGGAGGTGAGCTCGGTGCCGCCCAGGGAGAACCCGTCGATTGTCGCGCTGAGCAGCTCGTTCGAGAGGCGGGTCCCGGAGAAGGCCTCCCGCCACGCCAGTTCCTTTACCGCGGCGTCGGGCACGGCCGCGCACGCCAGGGTGAACGCGACCTTTCCCGACGCGGTGTTGTCGCGGGCAAGCTCGGCCTCAAGCTCGTCGACGCCCGTCAGGTTCTGCGCGGCCAGCGCGGAGAGCAGCAGCCACCGCAGCTCCGCGTCGAGGGCCAGCCCGGGCACCGGGGCGGAACCGTCGAGCATGCCGCGGACCGTCTTGGCGGCCGACGCACTCGTGCGGCCGCACACCGCCAGTGCCCGCGCCCAGACCAGCTGGATGTCCGAGCCTTCCTCGGCGGCGCGCAGGCCGGCTTCAAGCAGGCGGGCATACCGCTCACGCATGCCGGGGCGTGCCACCGGCCGGGTGTAGCGCTCCACTGCCGTCGACGCGTTCTGCAGCAGCACCTGCAGCACCCCGACCCCCGTCTCGGCGGGTGCCGCGAGTTCCACCGCCGCAAGGTAGTCCTGCGAGCTCAGGTCGGCGTCGCGGGTGCTCGACCACAGCGCCGAGAGGCACACGGCCCGTGCGAGCGGATCGGTGATCCGCTCCACCGCTGCCAGGAGCGTTGCAAGCGAGCGGGCGTCGAAACGAAGCTTCGCGTACGTCAGGTCGTCGTCGTTGACGAGGAGAAGGTCCGGCTGCTTCATCCCGGCCAGCTCCGGAAGGACAGTGGTGGCACCGGCAAGCTGCACCTCGTGGGCGCTGGTGCGGGCCAGCTGCCCGTCCGGGCCGAACGAGTAGAAGCCGACCCGGATCGAGTGCGGCCGCGGTTCTTCGCTGCCGGTGGCCGGGTCGAGGGCGTCCTGCCGGATGGAGACGGAGGTGTAGTGCCCGCTCCCGTCGACGTCGACCTCGGCGCTCAGCGCCGGAACACCCGAGGTCTGCAGCCAGGAACGTGCCCACGCCGTCATGTCCTGCCCGGAGGCGGCGCTGAGCTCATGCAGCAGGTCGGCGAGGGTGGTGTTGCCGAAGGCGTGGGCGCCGAAGTAGTTCCGCGCGGCCCGGGTGAAGGCATCGAAGCCGGCGTAGGCGACGAGCTGCTTGAGCACCGAGGCGCCCTTGGCGTAGGTGATGCCGTCGAAGTTCTGTTTCGCGGCTTCGAGGTCGGCGATGTCGGCAACGATCGGGTGGGTGGTGGGCAGCTGGTCCTGCACGTAGGCCCAGGCCTTGCGCTTGTTTGCGAAGCTGACCCACGAGCTCTTCCACTGGGTAGCTTCGGCGACGGCGAGCGTGCCCATGAAGTCCGCGAACGACTCCTTGAGCCACAGGTCGTCCCACCAGGTCATCGTGACGAGGTCGCCGAACCACATGTGGGCCATCTCATGCATGATCGTGTTGGCGCGGGCCTCGTACTGTGCGGCGGTTGCAGCGGAGCGGAAGACGTAGTTTTCGGTGAACGTGACAAGCCCCGGGTTCTCCATGGCGCCGAGGTTGTATTCGGGGACGAACGCCTGGTCGTACTTGCCGAACGGATACGGGTAGTCGAAGAGGTCGTGGAAGAAGGCGAGGCCCTTCCTGGTGACGTCGAAGATCGCCTCGTGGTCAAAGGACGGCGCGAGGGAGCGGCGGCAGTACAGCCCCAGTGGAATCTCAGGACGGCCGCCGTCACTGGCCGCCGGAAGCGACCAGGCGTCCTTCACATAGTGGTAGGGGCCGGCTAGGACCGTCGTGATGTAGGTGGAGATGCGCTCGGTGGGGGCGAAGCGCCACCGGAGCGTCCCGTTTCCGGCGGGCTCCGCGGCGGAGGCAACCGCGTTCGAGGCGACGGTCCAGGCCTCGGGGGCGAGCACGGTGAAGGAGAATGAGGCCTTCAGGTCCGGCTGCTCGAAGTTGGCAAACACCCGCCGGGCATCGGCCGGCTCGTACTGGGTGTAGAGGTAGGTGAGCCCGTCGGCGGGGTCGACGAAGCGGTGCATTCCCTCGCCGCTGCGGCTGTAGCTGGCGGTGCCGCGCACCAGTACCGTGTTGTGCTCCGACAGGTGTGGCAGGTGGATGCGCGCGCCGTCGACGGCAGCCGCCGGGTCGAGGGGGTCCCCGTTGAGCAGAACTGTTTCGACGCCGTCGTGAACGAAGTCGAGGAAGGTCGACATTCCCGGTTCGGAGCAGCTGAACTCGATGAGCGACTCGCTGGGGAACCCGGTGACCGAGGCGTCCTCCGCGCCACCGAGGTCGAGGGTGACGGCATAGCTCTCAACCCGGATGTGGCTTGACCGCTCGGCGGCTTCGTCCCGGCGCAGATTTTCGTTTAACACCCGGTTATTCAATCACGTGCGGCCCGCCCCGCCGGACGCCGTACGGGCCCCCGGCCTCCATGGGGTGGCAGAATCGACGGATGTCGGCTTGGAGGCTCATCGCATGAATATCCCCGAAGAGATCGCCCCCGCGGCGGTGATGATCGACGTCGACGTGCTCGAGAGGAACATCGCCGCAATGAGCGCTGCCACCCGCGCCCGGGGAGTGGCGCTCCGCCCACACGCGAAGACCCACAAGGTTCCGGAAATAGCCGCCCGCCAGCTTGCCGCAGGGGCGGCAGGGCTGACCGTGGCGACCATCGGTGAAGCCGAGGTCTTCGCCGCACATGGTGTAGAGGACATCTTCATCGGTTATCCGCTGTGGGTGGACCGGCGGCAGGCCGACCGCCTGCGCAGGCTCGCGGAAACCACCCGCGTCACCGTTGGGATCGACTCGGCCGAAAGCGCGCTCGTTCTGGGCCGGAACCTCGGCCGGGACGCAGGCGGCGTTGCGGTGCGCGTCGAGATCGACAGCGGCCACCACCGCAGCGGCGTCGACCCCGGCGATGCGCTGGCCGTCGCATCCGCCGCGGCCGCGGCCGGGCTCGAGGTCACCGGAATCTTCACGTTCCCCGGCCACAGCTACGCTCCCGGCATGCCGGCCGCCGCGGTGCGCGAGGAGGATGCGGCGCTGATGCAGGCAGCCGGGGCGCTGCGCGCTGCCGGCTTCGCCATTGTCGATGTCAGCGGCGGGTCGACGCCGACCGCCACCCTGCACGGCGGGACGACAGTCACCGAACTCCGCCCCGGCGTCTACGTGTTCGGCGACGCGCAGCAGTGGGAACTGGGGAACTGTGCGCCGGAGGACATAGCGCTGACGGTGGCCGGCACGGTGGTCAGCCACCACAAGGGCACGCGGGGAGAGCCCGGCCGCTTCCTCCTCGATACCGGAAGCAAGGTCCTCGGCAGCGACAGGGCGGCCTGGGCCACGGGCTACGGGCGCCTGCTGGATCACCCGGAGGCGCGGATCACCGCGCTGTCGGAGCACCACGCAACGGTTCAATGGCCGGAAGGGAAGGAGCTTCCGGCGCGGGGCCGCCGGCTGCGCGTGGTCCCGAACCATGTGTGCCTCACGATGAACCTCGTGGACGAGGTGGAAGTCGTCAGCGGTGGCGCGGTGGTCGGACGCTGGTCGGTCGCCGCCCGCGGGCGCAACAGCTGATCCACCGGCGCCTCAACAAACCGGCCCGAGCAAACCGGCCCGGGAAAGCCCAGGGGGTGGCGAAGGGGCGCGGGACTTCTTGACGGCGGCGCTGGTCAGCGCGGCGAGCCGGGAAGCGGACCCTCGGGGGCCAGCACCCGGACCATCTGAAGCTCCCGCTGACCCGGGCTCAGCTCGTACGGGCGGGTGGTCCCCGTCAGCGCATAGCCGCGGCGCCGGTAGAACGCCTGTGCACGCAGGTTGTCCTCGTGCACCTCCAGCGCGATCCTGGAGCACCGGAGCGCGGCCCACCGTTCAATCCCCGAAAGGAGGCCTTCCGCCACTCCGGACTCACGGCCCCGGTAAGCAGGGGCCACATAGACGCCGACAAGCAGCGCTGCGGGCTCTTCGGCCGGAAGGTATGCACCCATGGTGCCCACCCAACGGCCGGAACCGGCGATTGCGGCAAGGGTTATGGAATCCCCGCCCGAACCCCGGCGGCCCCGGAATTTCCATTCTTCCGGGTCGTGCCCCAGCGCGGTTTCAAGAGTCTCAACAAAGGCCGACGGGGTATCTTCGAGCATTTCCAGCCGCAGCCGGCGAATGTCCTGCCAGTCGTCCTCAACCGCGCGGCGAATCCGCACACCCGCAATGTCCATTGAGAAAGTGTAGGTGCCGGTTTCTTGAATGCCGGCCATTCTTTCCGGATGCTCGATATCGGATGGGGCGAAAAATGAATTCACCTTCCCGGCCGTCCTGAACCAGCGCCGCAGATGGTAAACCCCGGCCGGGACCGCCGGTGGGCCCGCACAGAGCCCACCGGCGGACCGGCCTCGAATGCCTGAAGGAGCTAGCCCGCCGGTACGGTCTGGCCCTTGCTGAGGATGGTCAGTCCGGAGTCGGTGACGAAATACCCGCGGCTGAGGTCGAGCTCCCGGTCGACGCCGATGCGTGCTCCGGCCGGGATCCTCACGTTCTTGTCCACGATGGCCCGCCGCACGATGGCGCCCGGACCGACCGCCACCTTGTCCATGAGGACCGACCCGGTGACTTCCGCGCCCTCCTCAACGAACACGTCTGTCGCAAGCACCGAACCCTGGACCCTGCCTCCGGTGATCACGGCACCGGCCGAGACGATCGAGTCGTGCGCTTCGCCGGTGCGGCCCGTTGCGCCGCGGACGAACTTCGCCGGGGGCGAGACGCTCTGACGAGTGTAGATCGGCCACTGCAGGTTGTAGAGATTGAACAGGGGCAGCGGTGAGATGAGGTCCATGTTCGCGTCGTAGTAGGAGTCCATGGTGCCGACGTCGCGCCAATACTGGCGGTCCCGCTCCGTTGAACCCGGGATGTTGTTCGTCGTAAAGTCGTAGACCGCGGCGTCGTTGCGCTCCACGAAGTGGGGAATGATGTCCCCGCCCATGTCGTGCTTGGTGTCAAGACGGGCGGCGTCCTCCTCGAGCGCCTTCACCAGGGCGTCGGCGGTGAACACGTAGTTGCCCATCGAGGCAAGGAAGCTGTTCGGGTCGTCGGGCAGCCCGGGCGTCGACTTGGGCTTCTCAACGAACGCGGCGATGCGCCCGCGGTCGTTCTGGTCCACTTCGATCACGCCGAACTGGTCAACCAGGTTCATGGGCTGGCGCACCGCCGCAACGCTCACCGAAGCGCCGGAGGCGACGTGCGCGTTGACCATCTGTTCGAAGTCCATCCGGTACACGTGGTCGGCGCCGATGACGACGACGATGTCGGGCTGGGCGTCATGGATCAGGTTCAGGGACTGGTAGATGGCGTTGGCGCTGCCGAGGAACCAGCTCTTGCCGCGGCGCTGCTGGGCCGGGACGGAGGCGATGTACTGCTGGAGTTGGGTGGACATGCGCCACGTCTCCGACACGTGGCGGTCAAGGCTGTGCGACTTGTACTGGGTCAACACCACGATTTGAAGATAACCGGAATTGACGAGGTTTGAGAGCGCGAAGTCGATAAGTCGGTAACTTCCGGCAAACGGCACGGCCGGTTTGGCCCTGTCGGCGGTCAACGGCATCAGCCGCTTTCCTTCGCCGCCTGCCAGTACAACCGCTAGGACTTTCTTCAGTGCCACGAGTGACCCCCTGCTCTTCCTTGAGTGCTCAACGTGTCGGTCCAATTCAACTCACACTAGAGGACTTGGGCGCTCTGCACTACGTTGGGGGGGTGCGAGTAGATATTGTCTCAAAAGAATTTCCCCCAGAAATCTATGGCGGGGCGGGAGTCCACGTTGCCGAACTGAGCCGCGTGCTGGCCGGGCAGGTCGATCTCAACGTTCACTGCTTCGGCGCCGAGCGTCCGGCCGACTACCACGGCGCGAAAGTCCGCAGTTACGGTGTGCCGCAGGGGTTGGCGGAGGCCAACGCCGCGGTGCAGACCCTTGGCGCCGACCTTGAGATGCTCGAGAATATCGGCGGCGCCGACCTCGTTCATTCCCATACCTGGTATGCGAACATGGCTGGCCACCTCGCCTCACTGCTCCACGGCATACCCCACGTGCTCAGCGCGCACAGCCTCGAGCCGCTGCGCCCATGGAAGGCCGAACAGCTCGGCGGCGGATACGCGCTTTCGTCGTGGGTCGAGCAGACCGCCTACGAGGCCGCCGCGGCCGTCATCGCGGTTTCGGCGGGGATGCGGGACGACATCCTGCGCAGCTATCCGAAGGTGGACCCCGCGCGGGTGCGCGTAGTCCACAACGGGATTGACGTCAGCGAGTGGGTGAGGGATGAGGATGACGACGCCGTCCGGGCGCTGGGCATCGATCCCGACCGCCCCAGCGTGGTTTTCGTCGGCCGCAACACGCGCCAGAAGGGCGTGCCCTACCTGCTCCGCGCCGCAGCCAAGCTGCCGGCGGAGGTCCAGCTCGTCCTCGTCCTCGGGGCGGCGGACACCAAGGGACTGGCCGCCGAAACCGAGAAGCTGATCAACGACCTTCAGGAAAAGCGCGGCTCGGTGATTCTCATCGAACGCATGCTGCCGCGGCGTGAGCTGGTCCAGGTGCTCAGCCACGCCACAGCCTTCGCGTGCCCGTCAATCTACGAGCCCCTGGGGATCGTCAACCTTGAGGCGATGGCATGCGGGGCAGCGGTCGTCGCCAGCGCCACCGGAGGCATCCCGGAAGTCGTCGACGACGGGGTCACCGGAACCCTTGTCCCGCTCGAGCAGGTTGCGGACGGGACGGGGACTCCCCTTGATCCCGAGCGTTTCGTGACCGACTTCGCGGCGGCGCTGACGGAAATGGTTTCCGACCCCGCCCGGGCCCGCCGCATGGGCGAGGCCGGGCGTGCCCGCGCGGAGGAACACTTCGCGTGGGGATCGATCGCCCAGACAACACTCGAGGTCTACCGCAGCGTCCTCTGATCCCCGTCGAGGACGCACAACCGACGCCCCAAACGCCCTTGGGCCGGTCATTAGTGCGCCCTCGACGGGAGTGGTTCAGCGGGCCGTCCGTCAGCTGGCCTGGCCGCGCCGGGCGAGGAACGTCTTTTCGTCGATGGGCGCCCCGCCGCCGGCCCGCGCGGCCCGGGCATAGGCGGCGGCCTCTTCCTGCCGCTGCCGTTCGGCCCCTGTTGCGAGCTGGGCGCGGAGGTGTTCGGGACCGTAGCCGAACGCGTCAACGAGGTCGAGCGCGTGCGGCCGGATCTTCGCGAGCAGCCGGTTGATGTAGGCGCTGAGCGTCCGGGCCCGCTGCGCCGACAGCCGTCCGTTCATGAGGTACCACGCCAGGTTCTTTTCGATGAGGCACAGCCCGAACAGGTCCCGCACCCAGGTGAGCACCTGCTTGGTTCCCGGCTCGTCGACGGTGTGGACCGCGCGGGTGAACGCCTCCCACTGGAGCAGTTCGGCATGTGCGCGCGCCGTCTCGATCAGCTGGTGCTGGTTTTCGTTGAACAGGGCCGCGACCTCCGCCTGGGGCATGCGCTTCGCTCCGCGCAGTTCACCGGCGAGCTCGCCCACCATGGTGCTGACGCGGTCGGCCAGCAGCCCGTGCTGGGTTGCCTCGTCGCGCAGCGCGATCGCCGACTTCTTCTCCGATCCGGTGTCGACAACCGTCTGGACAGCACGGCGCAGGCCCGAGCGGTGGACCGTGCGTCCGGCGACCTGGGTGACGGCGTAGCGGGCCAGCACCCCGAAGTCCATGTCCTTGAACTCTTTGGCGTAGTCGGTGAGCAGGCGCTTGGCCACCAGCTGCAGCAGCACGTTGTTGTCGCCTTCGAAGGTCGCATAGATGTCGAGGTCCGCCCGCAGCGAGGTGAAGCGGTTCTCGGTGAGGAAGCCGGCCCCGCCGCAGGCCTCCCTGCACTCCTGGAGCGTATCGAGGGCGAGCCAGGTGGACAGCGGCTTGTAGGCGGCGGCGAGGGTTTCCAGGTCCTGGCGGTCCTCGTCGGTGTCGTGCGCTCCGGAGAAGACGCCGTCGAGCTTCTCGAGCAGTTCCTCGTGGGCGAAGGAGGCGGCGTAGGTCGCGGCGAGGCGCGGAAGCAGGCGCCGCTGGTGCCGCTGGTAGTCGAGGATGACCTCCTCTTCGAGGTCGGAGGCGGCGTTGAACTGCCGGCGCTCGGAGGAGTAGGTGATGGCGGCCTTGAGCGCCAGCTTGCTGACGGCCACGGCGGCGCCGTCGAGGGAGACCCTTCCCTGGACGAGGGTGCCGAGCATCGTGAAGAACCGGCGTCCCGGGGAGGCGATGGGGGAGCTGTAGGTCCCGTCGGCAGCAACGCTTCCGTAGCGGTTCAGCAGGTTGGCGCGCGGCACCTTGACCCCGTCGAAGTGGAGCCGGCCGTTGTCGATGCCGTTCAGGCCGCCCTTGATGCCGTCGTCCTCGCCGCCGATTCCCGGCAGGAAGGCGCCGTCTGGGCCGCGCAGTTCAACGTAGAAGGCATGGACGCCGTGGTTGACGCCCGAGGTGATCAGCTGGGCGAAGACGACGGCGGCCCGCCCGTCCACCGCCGCGTTGCCGATGTAGTCCTTCCAGGCCGCCCGGAAGGGCGTCGAGAGGACAAAGGTTTCGTCGGCCGGGTTGTACACGGCGGTCGTGGCGATGCTCGCGACGTCCGAGCCGTGGCCCGTCTCCGTCATCGCGAAGCAACCCGGGATGTCCATGTTCATGATGCCGGGCAGCCACGCCTTGTGGTGTTCCTCGGTGCCCAGGTGCAGCACGGCGGCCCCGAACAGGCCCCACTGCACACCGGCCTTGATCTGCAGCGAGGGATCCGCCACCACGAGCTCTTCGAACCCGGCAATGTTGCCGCCGTGGTCGTCATCCCCGCCGAGTTCGGTGGGGAACGCCCGATGAATGGCTTTGTGCTGCACGAGGTAGTGCATCTGGTCGAAGCAGCGCTTGCGGTGCTCGGTGTGGGTGAGCCCTTCGATTTTGTGCACCTCAGGTCGCCCGGCGAGGTCGCGCGCGACACGGCGTACCGCTGCCCACTTGCCAAGGAGAAGCTCCCCGAGCACTGCGGCGTCGATGACCGCCTGGTCGTTGTCGGCGATCGCGGGCGCCGCAGGGACCTTCAGGGTCGGGCGGGTCACTGTCTGTGTCATGACTTGTCCTTTGCGGATGAAACGGGTGGTGAAGTGGCGGGGTCGTCGGTGCGCACGGCGGGCACCTGGTGGCTGATGCCGTCGAACAGCCAGTTGGTGAGCTGTTCGGCAAGCTGGTCCTCGGTCGGCTTGTCCGGTGATGGGGGCTGGGAGAGCCAGAGCTCACCGGCTGCCCGGATCATCCCGATCGCCGCCCGGGGCCAGTAGGCGAGCGCCGGATCCACCGCTGCGTGCGGAGCGGACCGGAGGTAGGCCTTCATTGGAGCGGCGAGCATCTCCGTGACCGCCTCGAGGAAGTGGGTCAACGGATCGGGGGTTCGTCCCGCGCCGTTCGGGTCCGTCCCGGGGCCGGCCCCGGCCGCGGGATCGGAGCCTGCTGCAGGGTCGGCTGCGCCCACCCGGGTCACGAACGCGTAGACGTTGGGGGAAGTCGAAGCCATCTGGAGGTACGCCGACACCATTGACCGCAGGCCCTGCCGCGGCGTCCTGGCCTGACGTGCGGCGGCGAGCACCTTCTGCTGCATCTGGCTGAGCACCACTTCGGCCATCGCCTGCTGCAGGCCGGTCTTGTCCCCGAAGTAGCGGTAGTAGACGGATTTGGAGGTGTCCGCGGCAGCGGCGATGTCCTCCATCGACGCCCCGTGTCCCAGCGTGTCGACGGCGCGGCGCGCCGTGCTGATCAGCGCGCGGCGCCGTTCGGCCCGGTGCTCCTCCCAGCGGCTTGACCGGCCGTCCGCGGGAGGCGCGGTGTCGGTTCGAGCCCCGGAAAGTAGGGGGGAAGAGTTCATGATACTCAGCGTATCAGGTACGCTTGGTATCGGTAATCAGCCCGCCCATCCAGGAGAGCCTCCAATGTCAGATCAGGCCGGGGAAACCCGCACCTCAAGCACGGTCCGCAAAGCGGTAGTCATCGGCGGCAACCGCATTCCCTTCGCACGGGCCGGGGGAGCCTACGCCCACTCCTCGAACCAGGACATGCTCACCGCGGCCCTCGACGGCCTTGTTGCCCGGTTCGGGCTCCAGGGGCAGCGGATCGGCGAGGTGGCCGCCGGAGCGGTGCTGAAGCACTCGCGCGACTTCAACCTCACCCGTGAGGCGGTGCTGGGTTCCTCGCTTTCACCGGAGACTCCCGCCTATGACCTGCAGCAGGCCTGTGCCACAGGGCTCGAGACCGTCGTCGGGCTGGCCAACAAGATCAAGCTGGGCCAGATCGAATCCGGAATCGCAGGCGGCGTCGACTCCGCATCGGACGCGCCGATCGTCGTGAGCGAACGGTTCCGCCGGGTGCTGCTCGACCTTTCCCGGGCGAAGACGCCCCAGCAGAAGCTTGCCGCCGTCAGCAGGCTGCGCCCGAAGGATCTGGCACCCACCGCCCCCACAACGGCAGAGCCACGCACCGGCCTGTCGATGGGAGAGCACCAGGCGCTGACCACCGCCGCCTGGAAGATCAGCCGGGAGGCTCAGGATGAACTTGCCCTGAGCAGCCACCGGAACCTCGCCGCCGCCTACGAAAGCGGGTTCTTCTCCGACCTGCTCACCCCCTACCGGGGCCTGACCCGCGACGCCAACCTCCGGCCCGACACCTCCCTCGAAAAGCTCGCCTCCCTGAAGCCGGTGTTCGGCAACAGCCTCAGCACCCCCGCCACTATGACGGCAGGCAACTCCACCCCGCTCACCGACGGCGCCTCGGTGGTGCTCCTCGGATCCGAGGACTACGCCCGCGAGAACAACCTGCCGATGCTCGCCAACATCGTCGACGCCGAGGCCGCCGCCGTTGACTTCGTCAACGGCAAGGAGGGCCTGCTCATGGCCCCCGTTTACGCGATGCCCCGGCTGCTCAAGCGCAACGGCCTGAATTTCGACGCCTTCGACTTCTTCGAGATCCACGAAGCCTTCGCCGCCACCGTCCTGAGCTCGCTCGCCGCTTGGGAGAGCGAGGAGTTCGGGCGCAACCAGCTCGGCCTGGACGGAGCACTGGGCAAGATCGACCGGAGCCGGCTCAACGTCCACGGCTCATCGCTCGCGGCAGGCCACCCGTTCGCCGCGACCGGCGGGCGCATCGTGGCGTCGTTGGCGAAGTCGCTCGCCGAGAAGGGCTCGGGCCTGGGTCTTGTCTCCGTGTGCGCCGCCGGCGGGCAGGGCGTCATCGCCATCCTCGAGGCACGCTGACCGTGGCGGACAACTACCTCAACCTCATCAACTCCCCGCTTCCCGGACGCGCTGCGAAGGCCCTCGGCCTTCCCCGCCCCGCGGTCCTGCGCCGCCACACACCCGGCGCGCCCCTGCTTGAGGGGCCGCTCCTGGTGCTCGGCAGCGGCGCCGGGGCTGACGCAGTATCCCGCGCCGCCCTTGAGTGGAACCTTGACGTGCGCCGCCATGCCGCACCCTCGGACAAGTTCGGCGCCGTCGTCGTGGTCCTCGATGAGGCCTCGCGGCCCGAGGACCTGGCCGGCCCAATGCTCACGCTGGGCGCCGCCCTGCGGCAATTGCTTCCCTGTGGCCGCGTCATCACCGTGTCCAGGCCCGCAGCGGAATCGTCCGAGCCCGCCGTCGCCGCCGCCCGCCAGGGCGTCGACGGGGCGCTGCGGTCCGTCGCCCGGGAGCTCCGGTCGGGGGCTACAGCCAACGGCATCGTCCTCACCGCGGGGGCGGCAGCCGATTCCGGCAGCGCCCTTGCGGCCCTGCGCTTCCTGCTGTCCGCCAGGAGCGCGTACGTCGACGGGCAGTTCATCGCCGTGGCCCCGGTTCCGGGTACGGAGGCGCACGATCCGGTGCTGCCCCTGGCCGGCAGGACGGCCGTGGTCACGGGCGCTGCCCGGGGGATCGGCGCCAAGATCGCCGAGGTGCTTCACCGGGACGGCGCGCGGGTGGTCGTTGTCGATGTTCCCGCCGCCGGGGAGCAGCTCGCGGCCGTCGCCAACAGCGTCAACGGCACGGCCCTGCAGGTCGACATCACCGAGCAGGACGCAGCGTCCCGGATCCTGAAACATGTCAGTGAACGGTACGGGTCACTGGATATCCTCGTTCACAACGCCGGCATCACCCGTGACAAGCTGCTGGCCAACATGGACGAGGCACGCTGGAACTCCGTCACGGCGGTCAACATCTCCTCCCAGCTGCGCATCAACGAGGAACTCCTCGCATCGGACACGTTCGCTGCCGACGGAAGGATCATCAGCCTCGCCTCGACCAGCGGCATCGCGGGGAACCGGGGGCAGAGCAACTACGCCGCCTCGAAGGCCGGCGTGATCGGCATGGTCCGGGCCACGGCCGCGGGGATCGACGGCGGAGGACGGACCATCAACGCCGTGGCTCCGGGTTTCATCGAGACCGAGATGACGGCGAAAATTCCCCTGCTCACCCGGGAGGTGGCCCGCCGGCTCAGCAGCCTGCAGCAGGGAGGGCAGCCGGTGGACGTCGCCGAGACGATCGCCTTCCTCGCATCCGGCCCCGCCGCCGGAATCAACGGGCAGGTGATCCGCGTTTGCGGGCAGAACCTGGTCGGCGCATGAGCGACGTCGCCCTCGCCGGCGTGCCCGCGCTTCCCGACCTGTACCGCCGGGCGGCCCTGCTCGCCGCCCGGCGGAAGCTCACCGGCGTCCGGCTGGCGCTTGTCCTTCCCGCAGCCCGCCACACCTCCGCCGGGATTTCGGTCGATCCGGCGCACCTGACCGCGTATCAGCACCTGGTCGGAACCACCGCGCGGGACGTCCTGCCCTCCTCCTACCTCCACACCCTCGCGTTTCCCGTTGCGATGAGCGTCCTGGCCCGGAAGGACTTCCCGCTGCCGCTGCTGGGACTCGTGCACCTCGGGAACGCCGTGAAGCAGCAGCGCCCCATTGACGCCGCCGAGCGCCTCGACGTGACGGCGTTCGCCGAAAACCTGCGGCCGCACCGGTCCGGGACCCAGGTGGACCTCGTCGCCGAGGTCTCGGTGGCCGGGGAGCCGGTCTGGGCGGGCCGCTCAACTTACCTGGCCCGCGGCACCGGTTCCGCGAACGGTGTTGACGGGGCACCGGCCGGCGGGCCCTTCACGCCCCCGCCGCCGACGGCCGTATGGCACCTCGGCTCCGACGCCGGGCGCCGTTACGCGGCGGTGTCGGGGGACTGGAACCCCATCCACCTCAGCGCTCCTTCGGGGCGCGCCCTCGGCATGAAGGGTGCGATTGCGCACGGGATGTACCTGGCGGCGCGGATGGTCGAGCAGGCCCGGCCGAGCGGGTCCGGGTCAGCGCCCGGAATCCTCGAATGGGCCATCGACTTCTCCACACCGGTGCTGCTTCCCCGGAAGGTCGCCGTGGCCCTGCGGCAGTCCCCAAACCAGCACTCGCCGGAGCAGCTTCGAACCGACGTCGTCGCCTGGTCCGGCGAGGCCCGGCGCCCCCACTTCACCGGCTGGGTCACCGAACGCGCAGGGTGAGCGGTGACGGCGCAGCCGGGCCGAAGCGCGGAAACGCGGTGCAAACACCGGCGCCTCCCGCTCTAGACTGGGCAGATGATCGAAGAAGAACTGCTGGCCCGCACCCGGGAACTCGACGCCAAGGATCCTCTTGCCGGCTACGTTTCGCGTTTCGTCGCCGATGACGACGACGGCATCGTTGCCTACCTCGACGGAAATTCGCTCGGCAGGCCCCTTGCGGCGACCCTTGACACGCTGCCCGAGTTCATCAGGAGCCAATGGGGCGGGCGCCTGATCCGGGGGTGGGACGAGGGCTGGCTGGAGCTGCCGCAGCGCCTCGGTGACCGGCTCGGCGCGGTGGCCCTGGGCGCGGCGCCCGGTCAGTGCATCGTCGCCGATTCAACGAGCGTGCTCCTGTACAAGCTCGCCCGTGCCGCCGTCGCAGCGGCCCCCGGCCGCACGGAGATCGTCATCGACCGCGAGAACTTCCCGACCGACCGCTTCCTCATGGAGGGCATCGCCCGGGAACGGGCACTGACCATCCGCTGGCTGGATGTACCGCCCAACGCCGGCGCAACAGTGCAGGCGGTCGCAGGCGCCGTCGGGCCAAAGACCGCGCTGGTGGTCCTCAGCCATGTCGCCTACCGATCCGGCTACGCGGCCGACGTTCCGGGCATCACCGCCGTGGTCCACGACGTTGGCGCCCGCGTGCTGTGGGACCTGAGCCACTCCGTGGGGTCGGTCCCGGCTGAACTCGATGCGTGGGGCGTGGACTACGCCGCCGGGTGCAGCTACAAGTACCTCAACGGCGGACCGGGTGCTCCTGCCTGGGCATATGTGGCGGCGCGGCACCTCAATGACTTCGAGCAGCCGATCCAGGGCTGGCTTGGCAGCGCGGACCCCTTCGCCATGGGCAGCTCGTACGAGCCGGCGCCGGGGATCCGCCGGATCGTCTCGGGCACTCCGCCGATCGTTGGAATGCTTGCGCTGCAGGACATGATCGGACTCCTTGAGGAGGTGGGGATGGCTGCGGTGCGCGAGAAGTCCGTGGCACTGACCGGCTTCGCCGCAGAGGCCGTCGAGGCACTCCTCGGCCGCTTCGGTGTTGTTGTCTCCTCGCCGGCTGCCCCGGGCGAGCGTGGAGGACACATCACCATCGACCACCCGAGCTTCGAGGGGATGGTTCCCGAGCTGTGGGCCGAGGGGGTCATCCCGGACTACCGCAATCCCTCGGGGATACGCCTTGGACTCTCTCCGCT
Organism: Arthrobacter sp. TJ-217; assembly: GCF_058269255.1. Classification (NCBI taxonomy): domain Bacteria; kingdom Bacillati; phylum Actinomycetota; class Actinomycetes; order Micrococcales; family Micrococcaceae; genus Arthrobacter; species Arthrobacter sp. TJ-217. The sequence goes on along the minus strand of NZ_JBZCNJ010000004.1, from coordinate 219,631 downwards.
GTCCACCACCTTCGAGGAAACGCTCGCCGGCGTCACCGGCATCGCGCGCAGGATGACCGGCAAGTAATCGGCGCGGAAGAATCACGGCTGCCGCGCGGTTTTCGGGGCGCCCGGCTGTAAGGTGTCGGTATTCCCCGTTCACGTTAAACGACCCTGATTCCGCGGAGGCCATACATGGTTAGCAACGACAGCGGCATCCGAAACGAGCAGATGAGTTCCCTGCTGCAGGACATGGTGCTGGACAGCGACGACGTCGGACAGTTCCTGACAGAGCTGGTGAAGCTCGCTGCCGCAACCCTCGAGGGAGAAAACGGCGAAATGCTGTGCGGCGTGACCCTCCTGCGCCACCGGCGTGCGGGCACGGTGGCCAGCAGCAGCGAACATGCCCAGAAGATGGATGAGATCCAGTACAACTTTGAGGATGGACCGTGCCTGCGGGCGGCACGCGAGAAGAAGCTCGTCCATGTTCGGGACGTCCGTGAAGACAACCGCTTTCCCGAATACCGGGAGGCGATCCAGGAACACGGCCTCTACTCGATCCTCGGTGTCCCGATTCTCCTCGAGGGTGATGCGAGCGCGGGGCTGAACCTGTACTCGACGGAGCCGAACGCGTTCGACGACGACGCCATCGCCGCAGCCGAACAGTTCGCCGACGAGGCGTCCAAGGCGCTGCGCCTCTCGGTGCGCATCGCGAAGCTCACCGACTCAACGAAAGACCTCAAGGCGGCGATGGATTCCCGCACGACGATCGATCTTGCCGTGGGGATCATCATGGGGCAGAACCGCTGCAGCCAGGAGGCTGCGTTCGAGATCCTGCAGTCGGCCTCGAGTTCGCGGAATATGAAGCTGCGCGATGTCGCTGCCGCACTCGTGGCCTCGACCGGCAACGGGCCGGTCAAAACCCACTTCGATGGCTAGCGCCCCTGTCTTCGGCATCGTCGCCGGAAGCCGGCCCGGCACAGCACCGGCCGCAACGCCTTGGGGCCCGTGAGCGCTTTTGGTGAGGCGTGGTGGAATTCCTTCGCCGGAGCGTTTGTCGCCGTCGCCCCGCCTGTCCTGACGCCGCCCTTCCTGGCGCTGATCCTGGGCGGGGCGTTCGCCGCAACGGTGCCCCGGCCCGCGTGGCGGTACTCGGGCCTATTCGTCACGGTCGTCCACGAGCTTGGACACGCCTTTGCCGCGGTCTCAACCCTGCAGCGCGTGAGCGGCATCCGGTTGCGGTTCGATCAGTCGGGCACAACCACGAGCTGGGGGCGCGCCGGCTGGAAGACCGTATGGACGGGCTTTTGGGGATACCCCGCGCCCGCGGTCGTCGGAGTGCTTCTGGTGTGGGCGGCTGGATCGGGCTGGTCCGCCGCGGCGCTGTCCGTCGGGTCTGTGGTCCTGCTGCTGCTGGTTCTCCTGATCCGCAACGCCCAGGGCTTCCTCATCGCTGGAGCAGCAGCGGCCGCGGCATCCCTCCTTGTGGCCTATGCCCCGCCACCGGTGGTTGCCGGGGTGACGCTCAGCGGAGGGCTCGGTCTCCTGGTCGGGTCGCTGCGGGACTGGATGAACGTTGTGAGGCTCCACCGGCGCGGTGGGCGGGGGCGGCTCGGCTCGGACGCCCACCTGCTCCAGGAACGGACCGGGATCCCATCAGCCGTGTGGCTCTTCCTGTTTGCCGTGGTGATTGCCGGGGCCGGTATCGGCAGCGCTTATCTACTCGCCGGAAGTGTCGTGCTGGGCGTCCGCTGAGGAGGGCGCCCGGTCAGGCGGCCATTCTCAGCCGGGCCTCGGGGGCCAGCGCTGCAGCGAGGGGCATCGTGAGGAGTTCAACCTGACGGGCGCTCAGCACACCGGGCACGACGACCGCCAGGTGTGCTGCCTGGAGCGCCGCGGTGATGTGGTGGGTACCGGCAAGACCGCCCATGACGCCGCTGACCAGGCAACGGATACGGTCGTATTCCCGCTTCGAGGCGTGGTACGCCAGAGTCGCAAGCGCGTCGCGGTAGGCAACGTGTTCCTGGACGCGAAGGCTCTCCGCAGCGACGGTGTGCAACTGCTCCGGCGTCCATACGACGTCGAAGATTTCGGAGGCGGGAAGGGCAGCGTTGTTCACAGAAGGGCTCCAGGTGGGGGTACGGTCGCGATTCCTGCGACAGGGTTATTGAACGCTGTCCACCGCCCGTCTATGCCCGGCGCCGGGCATGGACGGCGTGGCGGCCGGTTTTCCCGGCGTGGCGTCGCAGCGCCGGGCGCTCGGGGTGAGCCGGCACACGGTGCGGCCGCAGCCCATGCCGGCCGTTAACATCGCACCTTCAACGCGGCATGCCCGGCAGGGCCGGTGCCGTGCATACGCGGTAGGCCCATCCTGCAGGCTCCGGAACGGACGGGCCCTGCACAGCGCGCCTGCACCCCGCTGGGGCTCCCCGGTGGGGGCGTTCTACCGGGGGCGGGACGCGCCGACGGCAGCAGCGGCGTCGACCAACCCCGTCCCGCAGCCGCCGGTGCCACAGCCTCCGGGGAAGGGCCGGGCGGTGCGCTTGAGCGTCTGCTCCACCTGGGCGGGGGTGAGCCTGGGGTTGAGCGAGATCATGAGTGCTGCCGCTCCGGAGACGTGGGGCGCTGCCATGGATGTCCCCAGCATGTAGGTGTAGCTCTCAGCGGCCGGGCGTGCTGTTCCGCTGTTCCAGGTGGAGATGATCCCGCTCCCGGTGGGGGAGGGGTCTCCTCCGGGAGCGCTGATGTCTACGCCGGGTCCGTAGTTTGAATACGGCGCGCGGCCGCCCTGGGTGCCGGTGGCACCGACCGTCACCACGTTCTGGCAGTTGGCCGGAGTCGACCGGGCGACGGGCGCGTTCTCGTTGCCCGCGGCGGCCACAACGACGGCGTTTCCTGCGTTCACCGCGTAGTTGACGGCTCCCTGCATTGTGGCGCTGCACGGTTCGTTCCCGCCCAAGCTGAGATTGATGACGCGGGCCGGTGTGCGGTTCACCGGGAGCCCGGGCACGCCCCCGCCGGCTGCCCACACCAGCGCCGCGGCGATGTCACTTGTCCACCCTCCACACTGGCCGAGGGCGCGGATGGGCTGGATCTTGGCGTTGTGGGCGATACCCGCCACGCCCCTGCCGTTGTTCGCTGCAGCGGCGATGGTGCCTGCCACATGGGTGCCGTGCCAGGAGGACGGCGTATCAAGCTCGGCACACCAGTCCCCTGGGTCGGAGGGGTCGGCGTCGCGGCCGTCCCCGTCCCCGGAGAGGGCGGTATCGGCGATCATGTCATAGCCGGGAAGCAGGTTCGGTGCGAGATCGCTGTGTGCGGTGATTCCGGTATCGACGACCGCCACCCTTACCCCGGCCCCCGTCGAGAGGTCCCATGCCGCGGGGACCCGCATTCCCGCGGCCCCGAACAGGCCCCACTGCTGCGGGAAGTACGGGTCGTTCACGGTGGCAGCGGGATGAAGGAACTGATCCGGTTCGGCGTACTCCACGTCCGGTCGGGATTCAAGCGCAGCCACAACCCTTCCCGCATCCGCTTCGCTCAAGTTGCCTGCCGCCTGGAGCACGGCTGCCCCGTCGAAGGTCTGGCGGATCTCCTTCATCGAGATTCCGACGCTGCTGACCACCTGCCGGAAAGCCTCGGCGCGCTCGCCGGAGGAGGCTCCGGCAGGCTGGTCGAACTTCACGATGAACCGGTCGGGCGGCTGCACCCCCGTATCCACCCGGACCGTTCCGGGGGGAGCGGCGGGAGCTGGTGGGGGATCGGCGGTGGCCGCTGCCGGATGGACGGCGAGTGAACCGACGAGAACGGCGACGGCGCAGGCGGCGGCCTTGGAAAGGTAACGGCGTGCATCTTTTGGCATGGGGGTCCTCAAAGGGATGCGGCGCTGCGCGGATCAGCAGGAACTGCGGTCCACGGGCAGCTGGTCAGACGGGTCGCTGTGTCCCTACAAATGCTATCGGCGACGCCCCCGCCTGAGAACGGAGGCGGGTCAGCTATCTGCCCGGGGGTTGACGTGGGACAAACGTTGTACGACCGTGATCCGGCCGGCTGTTCCAGCTGGCGACGGCGGTTGTAGAGTCCTCCTCAGTACGCGGCTTGTGGGGGCAGCCGGGTGCCAAATCGCACTCGTGTGCGGGCTGAACAGAGCCCCAGCCACGGTTTTCGATGAGTCCACACCCTATTCCGCCGTGCTTTCCGCGCGCCGTCAGGGCATGTATTTCAAAGGAGCCATCCACACCTCTCATAGACAGGCAATTACGTTGAAGAAATCACCCGTCCTTGCACTCTCCATCGCCGCGGTCCTTCTCGCCGGGTGCAGCCCGGCTCAGGACGTTTCGGGATCGCCGGACCGCCCGGCCTCGAGCGCGCCAGCCAGCGCCACACCTGCCGACGCCGCACCGACCACGCAGGCTCCGGAACCGACAGCCACCCCGGCACCGACGACGACGCCGGCCGGGGAGGAACCAACGCCCACGCCCGCGGCTGAAGCGCCAGCCGCAGCACCGGCCGCAGCTCCGGCACCGGCTCAAGCACCGGCTCAAGCACCGGCTCAAGCACCCATGCCGGAGGTACCCGTTCCGGCCCAGCCCGCGGTGCACGCTCCGGCAGCGACCTACCCCGACCTCGTTCCCTCCTCGCGCGAGGATGAGGTCCGGGTCACCCGCGAGGCGGGAAGCTCCTGGAACATCTCCGGCGGCGGTTACACCCCGGGTGCTGCGGTACACGTCATGTTCGGTCCGTACCAGACGGATCGATCGCTGATCGGAGATGCGGTGGCGTATGCCGACGCCAACGGGTGTTACTCAATGCGGATCACCCTCTCGGCGGACCTCGCACCGGGCACCTACGGGGTCATGACCCGGCCGGAGCCCCTCTCGGAGGAAGGCAAGAGATTCGCAATCGTTGACGTCGTGGCTCCGTCCTGACAGCGGGCCCGCCGTCCTTCGCGGGCGGCGGGCCAGTGCAGCCTGCTCGGCGGTGCCTCTCAGGCGGAGGGCGCGTCGCCGCAACGCATCCGCGCTACGGGCCTCCGCCGTGCCCGTGCCGTTGCCGGGACCGATCCCGGCGCCAGCCCATCCAGTACGTCGCGGCAAGGACAAGGAAGAGGGCTGCGAGGAGCGGATGGAGCATCCGGTCGGGATCGAAAACCCAGATGATCAGCCAGCACACGCTCACGAACGCGCTGAATCCGGCAAGCAAGAGCTTGACCCAGGTGGCACTGATGGGCGGCTGCGCCATGCCCCAAGCCTAACCCCATGAAGCACCTCGCGCCCCGGGAATTAGTCGCCGCAGCCTGGGAGTGTTTCCGGGTCCCGGTCGGGGGCTTCGACCTGCGCATCGTGGACATCGCAGCTGCGGACGGAAGCCTCGAAATCCTCTTCCACTGGGAGCATGACCCGGTGCTGTACGGCGTGCGGATCGTGCACCCGGACACGACCGACTCCCCGTCCTGGCAGGCCTGGGAGCCTGCAACGGTCGGTGAGTGGGTCGAATACGCGGTCCGGCAGACGCTGATCGAGGAACTCATCACCGGTCTGCTGAACCGCGCCGGGCGGACCTTCGACGGCACGGTGACCTGGGTCAGCATGAACCCGCCAGGCACTTGATTGGCGGGGTACGTCCTCCGGCCGCGCCGGACCCATTCGCGACGAATCAACGCGGGGCGAAACGTCCATTATCACTCCCAGGCCGCGCCGGGCTTTACTGCGGTGTCAGCTTGTCGCCCTGCGACACCCAGACCCGGCCGACGGCGCCAAGGTGGTCCTCCTGGCAACGGGTGGCCTTCTCCTGCAGAGCATCCGAGGCCGCCTGGTCCCCGGTATAGGAGGAGCCAAAGCCCAGCTGCTGGTCATCCATCGGCCGTACCGGCTCGACCGTCATACCTGCCGCGGCCACGCAGGCATGGGCCTCGGCAACCGCGCCCCGGTACTCGGCTTCGGTGACGTGCAGGTCGGCGAGGATCGCCTGTTGATACTGACTTGACCCATCGCGCAGTTCCCGCTTGGCGTCCTCCGACAGGTAGTTGAACGAACACCCCGCAAGGACAGCGATGAGCGCGCCGGCGCTGACGATCTTTCCTGTTTCCCCCATGCCCCCATCCTCGCAGGGACTCCGCCGGAAAGGAACGGGACAGGCAGCCTCGCCATGGCGGCAGGGGTAAGCCTGCGTACATCCGCCTCCTCCCGCGGAGGAAACGATTAAACAGAAAAGCCCCGGAAATCCGGGGCTTTTCACTGTGCGCGGAGGGGGACTTGAACCCCCACCCTCAATAAGAGGACTAGCACCTCAAGCTAGCGCGTCTGCCATTCCGCCACCCGCGCGGGTGGGCTTTTTCCGGTTGAAAACCGTCGAAAGCGGCGAAAAAAACTCTAACACGAGATATGCCGAACCGTTTAATCGAGGCGTTCCACCCGACCCCGGCGGCCGGCGGGAGGCGGAATTCCGGACCTTCCTTCCCACCGCGTCGGCTGCCCCCGGGGTGGCTCCGGCCGCGGCGTTGCGGGCTCGGTAGGCTTGGGGGAGCTACCGCCACCGAGGAGGACCTTCATGAGCATCAAACCCGAAGACGAAGTCGTACGGATCTGCCAGGAGCTCATCCGGTTCGACACCTCAAACTTCGGAGACAATGCCGGGCCGGGGGAGAGGGCCGCCGCGGAGTACACCGCCGGGCTGATCGAAGAGACGGGCCTCGCGACCGAAATTTATGAGGCGGCTCCCGGCCGGGCCTCGGTCATTTCCCGCATGGAGGGAACCGACCCGTCGCTGCCGGCCCTGGTGGTCCACGGGCACCTTGACGTCGTCCCCGCCCAGAAGGAGGACTGGAGCGCCGACCCATTCGGCGGGGAGGAACGCGACGGCCTGATCTGGGGGCGCGGCGCCGTCGACATGAAGGACATGGACGCCATGATCCTTGCCGTGCTTCGGCACCTGCAGCGCAGCGGGATCCGCCCGAAGCGCGACCTGATCTTCGGGTTCTTCGCTGATGAAGAAGCCGGCGGCAAGTACGGGGCGTCGTGGCTGGTCGACAACAAGCCCGGGGTGTTCGACGGCGCCACCGAGGCCATCTCCGAGGTTGGCGGCTTCTCGGCCACAATCGGCGGGCAGCGGACCTACCTGCTGCAGACGGCGGAGAAGGGCATCTCCTGGCTGCGGCTCGTCGCGCACGGGCGCGCCGGGCACGGCTCCCAAATCAACACCGACAACGCGGTGACCCGGCTCGCGCGTGCCGTGGCGCGGGTGGGCGAGTACAAGTGGCCGATCGAGCTGACCCCGACCACCCGGCAGTTCCTCGACGGCGTGACCGAACTGACGGGCGTCGAATTCGACCCCGACAACCCCGAGCGCCTCCTCGCCGAACTGGGAACGGTGGCGCGCTTCGTCGGAGCAACTCTCCAGAACACCTCCAACCCGACCATGCTGAAAAGCGGTTACAAGCACAACGTCATCCCGGGCACGGCCGAGGCCCTGGTCGACGTGCGGACACTCCCCGGGCAGCAGGAGAAGGTGCTTGAGATAGTGCGGGAACTGGCGGGGGAGGGTGTGGAGGTCTCCTACGAGCACAAGGACGTCTCCCTGGAAGTGCCGTTCGCCGGGAACCTCGTGGACTCGATGATCGATGCCCTGCACAGCGAGGATCCCGGGGCCAAGGTCCTTCCCTACACGCTCTCCGGCGGAACCGACAACAAGTCGCTGAGCCGCCTCGGGATCACCGGGTACGGATTCGCCCCGCTGCAGCTGCCCGATGAGCTTGACTTCACCGGCATGTTCCACGGAGTCGACGAACGCGTGCCTGCCGACTCGCTGCGCTTCGGGACGAAGGTCCTGACCCGGCTGCTGAGCACCTACTGATGGTCCCGCCAACCCTCGAGGAGGAACTGCTCCCCGACTCGCTCCTGCAGGCCGTCCGCCAGCGGGCGCCGGAGTACGACCGCCGCAACGCGTTCTTCTCCGAGGACCTCGCCGACCTCGCCGCCGCCGGCTACCTGCGCCTGTTCTGCCGGGCCGGCTCAGGCGGTTCGGGAGCGGGGATGGTGCAGGCCGCCGCGGCCCAGCGCCGACTCGCCGCGGCCGCCCCCGCGACGGCGCTGGGCATCAACATGCACCTGGTGTGGACAGCAGTCGCCAAGCTCCTCAGCGACCGCGGTGACCCCTCACTGGAATTCATCCTCGACGAGTCCGCCGCCGGCGAGGTGTATGCCTTCGGCCTCTCCGAGCCCGGCAATGACGCAGTGCTGTTCGATTCCCTCACCCGGGCAGACCCACAGCCCGACGGCTCGTACACCTTCACGGGCACCAAGATTTTCACGAGCCTGTCTCCAGCCTGGACGCGTCTCGGGGTGTTCGGGAAGGCGAGCGGGTCAGCCGATGGGGACGACACCCTGGTGCACGGCTTCGTGACGCGCGGGACCTCCGGGGTGACAGTGATCGAGGACTGGGATCCGCTGGGGATGCGCGCCAGCCAGTCCAACACCACCCGTCTCGAGGGCGTGCACGTTCCGGCAGCGCGGATCTTCCGGCACCTGCCGGTTGGCCCGAACGCGGATCCCATGGTCTTTGCGCTCTTCGCAGCGTTCGAAACGCTGATCGCCGCGGTCTACACGGGGATAGCCGATCGGGCGCTGCAGCTGGCGGTCGAGGCTGCGAACCGCCGCACTTCGCATCAGCAGGGTCTTACGCATGCCCAGGATCCCCTGGTCCGCCGGCGCATAGCCGAAGGTGCGATGCGCCTCGATGCCCTCGATGCGCAGCTGCGGGCTGTCACAACGGATCTTGACGCGGTGACCGACCACGGGCCGTTTTGGTTCGCCAAACTGGTGGGCCTGAAGACCAACGCCGTCGAAGCAGCGCGGAGGCTGACCGACATGGGACTTTCGGTTTCGGGAGGTGCCGGCTACGCGGCAACGAGCGAGATCGGGCGGCTCCACCGCGACGCACTGGCCGGGCGGTTCCACCCCTCGTCCGAAGACTCGGCGCTCAATACAGTGGCGACTGCCTGGCTGGGGCCGCTGGAGCGCTAGGCCGTGCGCTCGACGCGAAGGACCTTCCGGCGGAGCCAGTATCGGCGTCCTCCGCCGAGGAAAATGCAGCTGCGCTCAAGTTCCCACTTGCCGTATTCGGCGTGCTCGCTGAGGAGTTTCCGGGCAGCGGACACCGGTTCGCCCGCATTGACCGTCAAGACGAGGTACTCGTACTGGCGGGCGAAATCGCGCTTGCGCACCGTGGTTGCGTTGAGAAATTGTTCGCGCATATCCCTCCAATTTGCACCACTTTACCGATAACGTCTAACCCATGAGCTTAGATCCGCGTGTCGCGCTCCAGACCCTTGTGACAGCCCTTGAGGAGCACCTCGCGGCGTCGGCCTCGCGGAGAATGGACGACGATCCGGCGGTTGAAGCGGCGTACCTGGCTGTGGCCGACGCCTTTGAAGCGTATGAGGAAGCACTGTACGAAGCACACGGCGAGGTCACGCCGCTGGAAATCTACGACGAGTCCGATGAGGACGCCGACGAGCTCTCGGAGGACGACCTCGACGAGGTGTCGGACGAGGAGCTGGACGAGGAACCCGTTCAAGAGCGGGTTGACAACGACCGCTGATCGGACTAGCTCACCGGAGCGGACACTTCATCGAGGACGTCGGTGATCTGGCCGGCAACGGGCTTGATCTCGGTCGCCAGCAGTTCCTTGAGCTGATGGGCCGTCCTCGCCCCCACGACGGCAGCGGCAACCACCGGCCGGCCCAGGAGCCAGCGAAGGGCGAGCTCATGGGGCTGCAGGTCGAGGCCCTGTGAGGCAGTGCACAGGGCGTCGGTGACGCGCAGAGGCCTGCCCTCGAGGTAGAACTCGACGTAGGGCGCCCAGACGTCCGAAGCTCCGCGGGAATGAGCAGGCACCCGCCCGCGGTACTTCCCGGTCAGCACGCCCCGCCCCAGCGGACCCCAGGCCAGGATGCCGGCACCGGCCGCGGCGGCTGCCGGCGCCACCTCCCGCTCCACGCCCCTGCTGAGCAGGGAGTACTCGACTTCATTCGCGACGATCGGGAACCCGGCGGTTGCGGCGGCACGGGCGAATTCCCACCCGGCATGGTTCGAAACGCCCACATACCGGGCCCGCCCCGACACGTAGGCGGCTTCGAGGGCGCTGAGAGTTTCATGGAGCGGCACCTGGGCGTCCGGGGCCGGCGCCAGCCACAGATCCACATGGTCGGTTCCAAGCCGCGACAGGGAGGCGTCGAGTGAATCGAGGAGTCCGCGCCGTGACGAGTCAGCCGTCCGGCTTCCCGCCCGCGTTGCCCCGCCCTGGACGGTCAGCACGAGCTCCGAGCGGGCGACGACGTCTCCGATCAGTCCGCCGAGCATCGCCTCGGCCTGGCCCTCGCCGTAACGCGCGGCGGACTCGACGAGGGTGCCGCCGGCGTCGACAAAGAGCCGCAGCTGCTCGCGTGCGGTCTCGTCGTCGACCTCCTGCCCCCAGCCCATCGTTCCGAGTCCGAGCACCGAGACGGCCAGGCCGCTGATTCCCACGTTTCGCCGTTGCATACAGCAAGCCTAAAGCCTGCGCCGAGAAGGTTGCTCTAGGGTCTATACATGTGAATTGGATTGAAGCCGCCATCCTGGGCCTTGTGCAGGGCCTTACGGAATTCCTGCCCATCTCCTCCAGCGCCCACCTGCGCATCGCCGGAGAACTCCTGCCCAACGCGCAGGACCCGGGTGCCGCCTTCACCGCCATCACCCAGCTGGGAACCGAGACCGCCGTCATCGTGTTCTTCTGGCGCGACATCGTCCGCATCGTCGGCGCCTGGTTCGGCTCACTGACGGGCAAGGTGAGCCGGCAGGATCCGGACGCCCGCATGGGCTGGCTGGTGATCCTGGGCAGCTTTCCGATCGTGATCCTTGGCCTGCTGTTCCAGGACCAGATCGAAAGCACGTTCCGCAGCATGTGGCTAGTTGCGACGATGCTCGTCGTCTTCGGGCTGATCCTCGCGGTGGCGGACGCCGTCGGCAGGCAGACCCGGGACCTCCGGCGGCTTACCTACCGGCACGGCATCCTCTACGGATTCGCGCAGGCGCTGGCCCTGATCCCCGGCGTTTCGCGGTCGGGCGGAACCATCACAGCCGGACTGTTCATGGGCTACACCCGCGAAGCCGCCGCACGCTACTCCTTCCTCCTTGCCGTGCCTGCGGTCTTCGGCAGCGGCATCTTCCAGCTGGTCAAGAGCTTTGACAACCAGGGCCCCTATGGGCTGGGGGAGACCGCACTTGCCACGGTGATCGCCTTCGGTGTGGGCTTCGCCATCATCGGCTGGTTCCTGAAGTTCGTCTCCACGCGCAGCTACGGACTCTTCGTCTGGTACCGGATCGGGCTCGGCCTCGTGCTCTTCACCCTGCTCGGGACCAACGTCATCAGCGCCTGAGCCGGTCCGCCTGCCTCCGCGACGCAGACGGCCTGTGCCGGGCAGCCGCCGCGAGAACGTAAGGTAGAAGGGTGATTGCGTGGAACTCCAGCCCCGTCCCGGACCTTCCCGGCCAGCAGTCGGGCATCGAACTGTACGACACACCCCAGGGGCGCGTCGTCCCCCTGCCGCAGGAGGACAATCCGAGCCTCTATGTGTGCGGAATCACCCCCTATGATGCGACCCACATCGGGCACGCGGCCACCTACGTCGCGTTCGACCTCCTGAACCGCGTCTGGCGGGACACCGGGGCAACCGTCAGCTACGTGCAGAACGTCACCGACGTCGACGACCCGCTCCTTGAACGCGCCACCGCCACCGGCGTGGACTGGCGGGATCTGGCCGAAGAGCAGATCGCACTGTTCCGTACCGACATGGAAGCCCTCAACGTCCTCGCGCCGGACCACTACGTCGGGGCGGTCGAGGCAATCGACTGGATCGTTCCGGTGGTCGAGGCACTCCGCGACGCCGGCCTTGCCTACGCCGTGCCCGGCTCCGACGGCGAGCCCGACGGCGACATCTACTTTTCGGTTACGGCGGCCTCGGCCATGCACGGCAAGGACGACGCCCTGTGGTTCCTCGGGCAGGTCTCCAACCTGGCGGAAGACGAGATGGTCCGACTGTTCGCCGAACGCGGCGGAGACCCGGAGCGGTCCGGGAAGAAGCACGCCCTCGACCCGCTGCTGTGGCGCGTGGCCCGGACCGGTGAACCGAGCTGGGAAGGCCGAAGCCTCGGCGAGGGACGTCCCGGCTGGCACGTCGAATGTTCGGTCATCGCCCAGCGGTTCCTCCCTTCCCCCTTCACGGTGCAGGGCGGCGGATCCGATCTCATCTACCCCCACCACGAGATGAGCGCCGCACACGCATCAGCGAGCGCCGGTGTTCCCCTGGCGCGCCACTACGCCCACTCGGGGATGGTTGGATACGACGGCGAGAAGATGAGCAAGTCACGGGGGAACCTCGTGCTCGTCTCCAAGCTGCGAACCGACGGCGTTGAGCCTGCGGCGATCCGCCTCGCCATCCTGAATCACCACTACCGCTCCGAATGGTCCTGGACCGACGAGGCGCTGCAGGAGGCCACGGCGCGCCTCGGAGCCTGGCGCCGGGCACTGGGCACCTCGACCGCCGCATCGACCGAGACCCTGATCAAAGACCTGCGGGCCGCGCTTGCGGCCGACCTCAACGCTCCCGAAGCGCTGCGGGCGGTAGACCGGTGGGCGGAGACCGCTGCGGCAGCCGGGCTCCCGGCAGGCACCGCCGACGGCGCCCGGTCAACCGCCGCGGCGCTTGACGCCCTGCTCGGCATCCGCCTGTAGGCACGGAACCCGCCTCCAAGCGCGAGCGGCTCCGGAAGACCACGGCGGGAACCTGCGCGCGGGCCCGGGGGCCGGCAGCTACTGCTCGCGCCGGCGTTTCTTGAGGTAGCGCTCAAACTCGCGCGCAATCGACTCGCCGCTGGCCTCGGGCAGGTCCACCGTGTCCTTGGCCTCCTCGAGCTGCCTCACGTACGCGGCCACCTCCGGATCTTCGGTGGCGAGTTCGTCAACGCCGCGCTCCCACGCCTCCGACTCCTCGCTGAGCACCTGCGTCTCCAGGTTGACCTGCAGGAGTTCCTCAAGCCGGTTCAGCAGGGCCAGCTGGGCCTTGGGCGACGGCGACTGCCCCACGTAATGGGGCACGGCCGCCCAGAGGGACATCGTCGGAATGTCGGCGAGCAGGCCCACCTCCGCCAGCACCCCGACAATCCCGATCGGACCCTCATAGGTTGACGGCTCGACGTCGAGGCCCTCGCGCAGCAGCTCGTCATCGGAAGTAACGGTCACAGGAATCGGACGGGAATGGGGGACGTCGGCAAGCAGTGCGCCGACAAGGACGATGCAGTCGACCTTCAGCTCCTTAGCGGAGGCGACAAGCTCGGCGGTGTAGGCACGCCACTTGTAGGAAGGCTCGACGCCGTGAACGAGGATGAGGTCGACGTTCGAACCGGGCACGGGCGCCCGGCTGATCTTCGTCGTCGGCCATTTGATCCTCCGCTGCCCAGCGGCGTTGCGCTTGATCATCGGGCGGGTGAACTGAAAATCGTAGAACTCGTCGGCGTCAATGGTCGAAATCTTCTCGCTGCCAAGATAGCGGCCCACGAACCGCAGGGCGTCGCTTGCCGCTTCGCCGGCGTCGTTCCACCCCTCGAACGCGGCGAGCATGATGGTGACGCGCCGGTCGGGGTTCGCGTCGTCCTGAAAGAGGTCGCGCACGCCGTGCGGCTGGCTGTCGTCGAAGGTGTTCACTTCTTCACCCTAAACCTCAGCGAGCGGACATGTCAGTCACCGCGCGAGTGCTTCGCGGACAGCGGAGCCGCAGGAGACGCCCCTGTACCCGCCGTAGACTTGGGACATGGCCACCCCTGCTTCCCCGACCGCCGTCGACGCCCGCCCCCGCCCGTTCCCAGCCGATCCGGAATCCCGTGCCGCCGTCCAGGCCGTGCTGTGGGACATGGACGGAACAATCGTCGACACGGAGCCGTACTGGATCGAAGCGGAAATGGAAATCGTCAAGGCCCACGGCGGAACCTGGTCGCCCGAGCAGGCCAAGGCGCTCGTCGGGCAGGCCCTGCCGTTCTCGGCCGGACTCCTCCAGCAGGCCGGCGTTCAGCTGACCGTGCGGGAAATCATCGACCACCTCACCGGCGTGGTGGTGCAGAAGGTCCGCCGTCAGGTCCCCTGGCGCCCGGGAGCCCGGGAATTGCTTGAAGAACTCCGCCTCAACGGCGTTCCCTGCGCGCTCGTGACGATGTCCGAGCTCGCCCTCGCCTCCGAGGTGCAGGCCCAGCTGCCCGAGGACACATTCGACCTCCTTGTCACCGGCGACAGCGTTACGCACGGCAAGCCCCACCCCGAGGCCTACCTCACGGCGTTCGCACGCCTTGCCGAGCGTACCCCCGGCCTGACCAAGGAACGGGTCGTCGCCATCGAAGACTCGCTGCCCGGGGTGACCTCGGCCCTTGGTGCCGGGGTTGTGACGCTTGCGGTGCCACACTTCGTGCCGCTGCCCGAAGACCCTCGGCGCACCGACTGGACCACCCTCGAGGGCAGGACGCTCCGGGACCTGGATTCCCTGGTTTCCGGCGGGGCATCCACACCGGAGCCCGGAGAATGAACGCCGCGGCCCCCACCGGGCCGGAACGCCGCAGCCAGAAGCTGGGGGTCTCCCTGGGCAGGATCGCGGGAATCCCGATCGTTCTGACATGGTCCTGGTTCCTCATCACGGCGGCGATCGCGCTCTTCTTCGGACCACGCGTTGCGCTGAACTTCCCGGAACTTGGCGTCGGCGCCTACGGCGTCGCCCTCGCCTACGCCCTGCTGCTCGCCTTGTCGGTCCTCATCCACGAGCTTGCCCATGCCCTTACCGCCCGGGCCTTCGGCTGGCCGACCACCCGCATCGTGCTGAACCTCTGGGGCGGGCACACCCAGTTCGAGACGTTCAGCGCCTCGCCCGGCCGTTCACTGAGCGTTGCCCTTGCCGGGCCCGCGGCGAACCTTGTCCTCGCGGTGCTCAGCTGGGGGATCCTCACCCTCACCGAGCCGTTCTCGGTGGCCCAGCTGCTCGCGAACATCCTCCTCTGGGCGAACCTGCTCCTTGCAGCGTTCAACCTCCTCCCCGGGCTGCCCCTGGACGGCGGCCGGCTCGTCGAATCGGCGGTGTGGAAAGCCACCGGCAGCCAGGAGAAGGGCACCATCGCCGCGGGCTGGGCCGGGCGCCTCATCGTCGTGCTGATTCTCGCCGTCGTGCTCGGCGTGCCGTTCCTTGCCGGACAGGCACCGTCCCTGCCCCTCATCATCGTGGCAGTGATTGCCGGTGCGGTCATGTGGTCCGGAGCAGGAGAGGCCATCACGATCGCCAGGATGCGCCTGCGGTTGCCCGAGGTGAGCGCCGCCCGGCTCAAGCAACCCGCTTTCGCGGTTCCCGCCGCCACCCCTGTGAACCATGTCCGCCAGCTCCTTGCGGGACGCCCCGACGCCGCCGTGATCCTGATCGGAGCCGGGGGCGGGGCGGATGCGGTCGTCGACCCGGTGGCACTGGGCGACGTGCCGGCGGCAGCGGCGGCCGCAACACCGGCAGCGGCGGCCGCACGGCCCCTTCCCGCCGGTTCGATCGTTCCCGAGTCCGCCGCCGGAGAGCAGCTCCTGCAGCTGCTGGCACGGCTCGAAGGCAACGAATTCCCCGTCATCGACCCCCGCGGGAGGGTCACCGGCCTGCTTCACCGCTCGGCCGCCATCGACGCCGTCACAGGCAGGCGCACCCCGGGTCGGCCCTGACCCGCCCGCCCGATCGGCCCGCACCAGAGGCTCGTCCCAGCACACGTCTCAGCACGACCTGCACGTCTCAGCATCACCTCAACGCGAAGGATCACTCGAAAATGAACACACCCGCCGAACTCCCTGCCGGGAACGGACCCCACGGCGCAGCGAGCAGGAGGGGCGTGTTTCGTCCGGGAGAGCGGGTCCAGCTCACTGACGAAAAGGGCCGGATGAACACCGTCACGCTCACCCCGGGCGGCGCCTTCCACACGCACAAGGGGTTCCTGCTCCACGACAAGGTCATCGGGCAGCCCGAGGGGACCGTCCTTCCCAACACCACGGGGCAGCTTTACCAGGCGCTGCGCCCGCTGCTGTCCGACTTCGTGCTCTCTATGCCCCGCGGGGCCGCAGTGGTCTACCCCAAGGACGCCGGCCAGATCATCACAATGGGCGACATCTACCCGGGCGCCCGGGTAGTCGAAGCGGGTGTCGGATCCGGCGCCCTTTCGATCTCACTGCTGCGCGCGGTCGGCGACTCGGGCTACCTCCACTCGATCGAACGCCGCGAGGAATTCGCCGACATCGCCAGGGGCAACGTCGAAACCATCTTCGGCGGACCCCACCCCGCCTGGAAGATCTCCCTCGGCGACTTCCAGGACCAGGTGGTCGAAAAGGAAGAACCCGGCAGCGTGGACCGGGTGGTGCTCGACATGCTCGCGCCCTGGGAGTGCCTCGACGCCGTTGGAACCGTCCTGGCGCCCGGCGGGGTGTGGATCAGCTACGTTGCCACGGTGACCCAGCTCTCGCGCACTGCCGAAGCGATCCGGGCCGACGGCCGGTTCACCGAACCCGAGGCCTGGGAGTCGATGGTGCGCGGCTGGCACCTCGAAGGCCTGGCCGTGCGTCCGGACCACCGCATGGTTGCCCACACCGGATTCCTCCTGACCACCCGGCGCCTGGCGCACGGGGCGACAGGCCTGATCCAGAAGCGGCGCCCGTCGAAAACAGATTTCAGCGAGGCGGACCTCAACGCCTGGACCCCGCAGGCCGTGGGGGAGCGGGAGGTGTCCGACAAGCGCCTGCGGCGTGTTGCCCGCGACGCCGCCTCGACCATCCAGCGCGGCGCGCTTCCTCCCGAGGAGGCCCAGGCGCGGCGCGACGCGGAGAACCCGACCGGTTCCTGAACCGACCGGGGATGAAAATCGGCCGCGAAGGAAACGAACATTGCAATTGAGACGTTTGAAAGTGCAACGATCGTTCCCAGCGCCTTTGCCTGCGCTATGGTCGATTCATAGGTATGCCGAATTGAAGGTGGCGACACGCTATGTCGGAATCTGAAAACTTCGCTTCCCGTCCCGACGGCTCCGGGCAGGTGAACGCACCGACGCCGGGCGAGTACGCTGTGGCCCAGCGCCAGCTCAACGTGCTGCGGGACAAACTGCGGCACATCGACAGGCAGCTAGCCTCGGCCACGCAGAACAACACGCGCCTCGTCTCAGCGCTCGAGTCGGCGCGCACCGAAATCATCAGGCTCAAGGCCGCCCTCGAAAAGGAGGGCGCGGCCCCGTTCAGCTTCGCAACGGTCATCCAGGTCAACGCCCAGCAGGCGGCCGAGCCCGGAACCACAACGCAGGCCACCGTGCAGGACACCGCGGACATCCTGCAGTCCGGACGGAAGCTGCGCGTGACGGTGAGCCCGCTGATCAATGTGCGCCAGCTTTCCGCCGGGCAGGAGGTGCTGCTCAACGAGTCGCTGACGATCGTTGCCGCCCTCGGCTACGAGCGGGCCGGTGAGATCGTCACGGTCAAGGAGCTGCTCGGCGTCGACCGGGCGCTCGTGGTCGGCCGGACGGACGACGAGCGCGTCATCCGGCTGAGCGGCCCCCTGCAGACCCAGCGGATCCGCGTCGGCGACGCCCTCGCCGTCGACACGAAATCCGGCTTCGGCCTTGAGAAGGTTGCGCGCAGCGAGGTCGAGAACCTCGTGCTGGAGGAGGTGCCCGACATCGGGTACGAGGACATCGGAGGCCTGGGCCCGCAGATCGAGCAGATCCGCGACGCCGTCGAGCTGCCCTTCCTCCACCCCGACCTCTACCGTGAGCACGGCCTGAAGGCGCCGAAGGGAATCCTCCTGTACGGCCCGCCGGGGTGCGGCAAGACCCTGATCGCCAAGGCCGTGGCCAACGCGCTCGCCGCCAGGGCCGCGGAGCGGTCGGGCACCGAGCAGATCCGCAGCTACTTCCTCAACATCAAGGGCCCCGAGCTGCTGGACAAATATGTGGGGGAGACCGAACGCCACATCCGGCTGATCTTCTCCCGCGCACGCGAGAAGGCCTCGGACGGCAGCCCCGTCGTTGTGTTCTTCGACGAAATGGACTCCCTGTTCCGCACCCGCGGCACCGGGGTGTCCTCCGACGTCGAGACAACGATCGTGCCCCAGCTGCTCAGCGAGATCGACGGCGTGGAGAAACTCGAGAACGTGATCGTGATCGGCGCCTCGAACCGCGAGGACATGATCGACCCGGCGATCCTCCGTCCGGGCCGGCTCGACGTCAAGATCAAGATCCAGCGGCCCGACGCCGAAGGTGCGGCGGAAATCTTCGCCAAGTACATCACCGAGGACCTGCCCCTCCACGCCGACGACCTCGCCGAGTACGGCGGCAACGCGGCGGTCACCGTCCAGGAAATGATCCGGCTCACGGTGGAAAAGATGTACTCGACGGAGAAGTCGAACGAGTACCTCGAGGTGACCTACGCCAACGGGGACACCGAGATGCTCTACTTCAAGGACTTCAACTCGGGAGCGGTCATCCAGAACGTGGTGGACCGGGCCAAGAAGTACGCGATCAAGGACCTCCTGCTTGAGGGCAGCAAGGGCCTGCGCATCGAACACTTCATGCGCGCTGTCGTCGATGAGTTCCGCGAGCATGAGGACATGCCGAACACCACCAACCCCGATGACTGGGCACGGATCTCCGGCAAGAAGGGCGAACGCATCACCTACATCAGGACGATCGTCCAGGGCAAGGCGGGCCAGGAGCCCGGCAAGGCGATCGAGACTGCCGCCAACACCGGCCAGTATCTATGACCACAACCTCGGGCACCTCGTCCACGCCCGTCCTGGCGGGAACCACAGCGGGCGAGGTTTCGGTGCACCGGGTCATGGGAACCGAAACGGAGTACGGGATCATCGCCCCCGGCCTTCCCGCGGCGAACCCGACAATGCTCTCCTCCCAGGTGGTCAACGCCTACGCCGCGACCCTTCGGGAGGGGCTCGGCAACCTGGCCGGAACCCGGTGGGACTACACCGACGAAGCGCCCCTTGCCGACGCGCGGGGCTGGCTGGTCGACCGGGCGTCGGTGCCTCCGGCGCAGCTCACCGACGAGCCTGCCGTGCTCACGGCCGAGCAGGTGGCGCTCGACGACGGCGCCGACCTCCAGGACCCGGCCGTGCTGATGAACCTGGTTTTGAACAACGGGGCGCGGCTCTACGTCGACCACGCCCATCCCGAGTACTCCAGCCCGGAGGTAACGAACCCGCTCGACGCCGTGCTCTGGGACAGGGCGGGGGACCGGGTGGCCCTTGCGGCCATGGAGCGCATCGCCGCCACCCCCGGCTTCTCACCGGTGCACCTGTACAAGAACAACACCGACAACAAGGGTGTCTCCTACGGCTCCCACGAGAACTACCTCGTACCCCGCAGCGTCCCCTTCGGGAACCTCGCGGCGGCGCTCATTCCGTTCTTCGTCTCCCGGCAGGTTCTTTGCGGCGCCGGCCGGGTGGGAATCGGGGCGGCCCACCAGGAGCCCGGGTTCCAGGTGAGCCAGCGCGCCGACTTCTTCGAAAACGAGATCGGTCTCGAGACCACCGTGCGCCGGCCGATCATCAACACGCGCGATGAGCCGCACGCCGTCGCGGAGAAGTACCGCAGGCTTCACGTGATCATCGGCGACGCCAATCTCAATGAAGTCTCCAACTACCTCAAACTCGGCACGACGGCGCTCGTGCTGTCCCTGATCGAAAGCGGCAGCGCACCGGTGCCGGAACTCGCCGAACCCGTCCGCGCCCTCCAGACCATCAGCCACGACCCCACGCTCACGGCCACCGTCCAGCTCACGGACGGCAGGAACGTCACAGCCCTCGATCTGCAGGAGATCTACCACGGGGCGGCCGCGGCGGCGTGCGCCCCGGGTGCCGACGAGCAGACCCGGGACGTGCTCGACCGGTGGGGTTCGCTGATCGACCTGCTGCGCAGGGACCCGATGTCGGCCTCGACGCAGGTCGACTGGGTGGCCAAACTCAAGATCCTCCAGGCCTACCGGGAGCGCGACTCCCTGGCGTGGGGGGACCACCGGCTGGCCCTGATCGACCTGCAGTACGCCGACCTGCGCCCCAGCAAGGGCATCTACCACCGGCTCGCCCAGCGCGGCCAGGCAGAACTGCTGGTTTCCGGCGCGCAGGTCGAGCGCGCGATGTCCGAACCGCCCCGCGACACCCGGGCGTACTTCCGGGGCAAATGCATCGCGACGTTCCCCGCTGAAGTGGTCGGTGCCAGCTGGGATTCGATCATTTTCGAGCTTCCCAACCAGAACCGCCTCCAGCGAGTGCAGACGCGGGAGCCGCTGCGGGGCACGGCGCAGCTCACCGAGCGGCTTTTTGCCCAATCGGCAAATGCTGAAGACTTCCTCACACGATTGTTGAGCGGGGCCGAACCCCGCGTGGCACCATAGAACCAGCACAACAAACCGGAGGGTGCTCATCATGGCAACACAGGATCACAAGACCACGGAAACACGTCCTGAGGAGCAGGAGGACAGCACGCCAGAGCCGCTGCCCGCCGCCGCCGGGCAGGACACCTCGCAGACAGAGGGCGTCGACGACCTTCTCGATGAAATCGACGGCGTGCTTGAATCGAACGCCGAAGAATTTGTGAGGGGCTTCGTCCAGAAGGGTGGCCAGTAGCGGATGATGCCGGAAGACGCAGCAGGGGCGATCGCGAGGGCAGCGGCAACGTCCTTCACCGATCATTTGGGCCGACATCATCCCGACCTGCTCGCCTCCCGCACCCGGGTAGACATCCCGGCCTCGGCCGGTGCCCTCGCCCCGCACGCCACGACCATTGTGGCCTTGACCTACGCCGGCGGCGTGCTCATGGCGGGGGACCGGCGCGCCACGATGGGCAACGTCATTGCCAGCCGGCACATTGAAAAGGTGTTTCCGGCCGACATGTTCTCCGTCCTGGGCATCGCCGGCAGCGCCGGCATCGCGCTCGACCTGACCCGCCTGTTCCAGGTTGAGCTTGAGCACTACGAAAAGATCGAGGGAACACGGATGAGCCTCGACGGAAAGGCGAACCGGCTGGCAGCGATGGTCCGGCAGAACCTGCCGATGGCGCTGCAGGGCCTTGCCGTGGTTCCTCTATTCGCCGGATTCGACACGGTCCGGCGGGAAGGGCGCCTGTTCTCCTTCGACGTCACGGGCGGGCGGTACGAGGAACAGGAGCACCACAGCGTCGGGTCAGGATCGGCGTTCGCGCGCGGTGCCCTGAAGAAGCTGTGGAAACCGAACCTTGATGAGGACACAGCCATCCGGGTGGCCGTCGAATCGCTCTATGACGCCGCCGACGACGATTCGGCCACGGGTGGCCCCGACGTGGTCCGACAGCTGTGGCCCGTTGTCTACACGGTCAGCGGCGCCGGGGCGCGGAAGGTCGCGGACCGGGAACTTGAGACGTTCGCGCTCGGGGTCCTGTCGAGCCGCTCAATTGCTGGACGGGAGGCGTAGACGATGACACAGCAGTTCTACGTATCGCCGGAACAGCTGATGAAGGACCGCGCCGATTTCGCGCGGAAGGGCATCGGCAGGGGGCGTTCAGTCATCGTCATGAGCTGCCGGGACGGCATCGCGCTCGTGGCCGAGAACCCCTCGCCGTCGCTGCATAAGCTGGGTGAGATCTACGACCGCATCGCCTTCGCCGCCGTCGGCAAGTACAACGAATTCGAGAGTCTGAGGCAGGCGGGAGTGCGTTACGCCGACGTCCGCGGGTATTCCTATGACCGCGAAGACGTCACCGCCCGGGGCCTGGCAAGCGTCTACGCCCAAAGCCTCGGCGCGGTGTTCACCGCCGAAAGCAAACCGTTCGAGGTGGAGCTGGTGGTCGCCGAGGTCGGGGAGGTCCCCGCGGCGGACCACCTGTACCGGCTCACATTCGACGGGTCGATCGCAGACGAGACAGGATTCGTGGTGATGGGCGGCGCCGCCGAGACCGTCGTGGAGCTGCTCAGGAATAAGTGGTCGGGGGACCTGACGTTCCCCGAGGCCGTCCGGGCCGCAGTGGATTCGCTCCATCAGGACGGCGCCGACGGGCGGGGAGGCAACCGGCTGGGACCGGGGCTCCTCGAAGTAGCGGTGCTTGACCGCGACCCGGAGACTTCCCGCGGGAGCCACAGGGCGTTCCGCCGCATCATCGCATCCGAGCTTGAATCGATGCTCGCTTCCCCCGAAGGTTCCCGCTGATGGACCGCCGTATATTTGGGATAGAAACGGAGTTTGGGATTTCCTATTCAGGGCCCAACTCCCGGCCGCTCTCGCCGGAAGAGGTGGCACGCTACCTCTTCCGCAAGGTCGTGAGCTGGGGGCGCTCCTCGAACGTCTTCCTCACCAACGGTGCACGGTTGTACCTGGATGTCGGCTCCCACCCGGAGTATGCGACGGCCGAGTGCGACGACCTCGCCCAGCTCATTGCCCAGGACCGGGCCGGTGAGCTCATCCTCGAGGACCTTGTTGTCGAAGCCCAGCGGAAGCTGAGCCACGAAGGCTATAACGGCAACATCTACCTGTTCAAGAACAACACCGATTCCGCGGGCAACTCCTACGGCAGCCACGAGAACTACCTCATTCCCCGCAAGCTGGAGTTCGCCCGGCTCGCCGACATCCTCATCCCGTTCCTCGTGACCCGGCAGCTGCTGGTCGGGGCGGGGAAGGTGCTCAAGTCCCAGAACGGGTCGCTGTACGCGTTCTCGCAGCGCGCGGACCATTTGTGGGAGGGGATCTCCTCGGCGACAACCCGGTCGCGCCCGATCATCAACACCCGTGATGAACCGCACGCCGACGCCGAGTTCTTCCGCCGCCTGCACATCATCGCCGGCGACTCAAACATGTCGGAGACAACCACCCGGCTCAAGGTCGGCTCCGTCGACCTCATCCTGCGCATGGTCGAAGCCGGCGCGATGATGAGGGATTTCCGCCTCGAGAACCCGATCCGCAGCATCCGCGAGATCTCCCACGACCTCACCGGAAGCCAGCTGCTGAAGCTGGCGAACGGCCGGCAGATCACCGCCCTCGAGATGCAGCGCGAATACCTTGCCCGCGCCACCGCGTTCGTGGAGAGCCACGGCGCCCACACGCCCCACGTGCCGGCCATCCTCAGCCTGTGGGAGCGCACCCTCGACGCCATCGCCTCGGGAGACACCTCGGGCATCGACAGGGAAGTGGACTGGGCGATCAAGAAAAAGCTCATCGACCGCTACCTCACACGGCAGGGCGGCGACCTCGACTCGCCGCGCGCCGCCCAGCTCGACCTCACCTACCACGACATATCACGTACCCGCGGCCTGTTCTTCCTCCTCCAGGCCCGCGGCGAGGCTGCCCGCGTGGTTGAGGACGTCGTCGTGAAGGATGCGATGGACACGCCCCCGCAGACCACCCGGGCCCGGCTGCGCGGAGAGTTCGTGCGCAGGGCGAAGGAAGCCAACCGCGACTACACGGTTGACTGGGTGCACCTCAAGCTCAACGACAGGGCCCAGCAGACGATCCTGTGCAAGGACCCCTTCAAGTCGGTTGACGAGCGCGTCGACGCGCTGCTTGAACACCTCTGAGGCCGACACGTCCTGCAACGAATTCCGGCGGACGGGAGAAACGGGCCGCACCGACCCGTTAGGCTTGATGCGGCCTGTTGTTCGGCGCCGCCTGAACTACCGATAATTCCAGTGAAAGAAGTTCTGTGCGAAAAATACTCTTAATCCTCCTGCCGCTGTTGCTCGTGCTGACGGCGTGCGGCGGATCGACGACGGGCCGCTCCGCCGGCGAAGCCGGGATCTTCGACTCACTGAAGGTCACCGGCGGATCCGACGAGGAAGCGCCCAAGGTTGAATTCGAGACCCCCCTCAAGGTCACCGGCCCTGCCGTGAAGACCGTTGTCGAAGGCGACGGCGATCCCATCGAGGCAGGTCAGCAGATCACCTTCAACGCCATCTTCCTCAATGCCGAAGACGGAAGCACAGTTGGCGAAACCTACTCGTCCGGGGAGCCCCAGCCGCTGCCGGTCAACGACGAACTGAAGAAGGCCGACGCCGAGCTCTACGAGGTCCTCGTTGGAACGAACGTCGGCTCGCAGGTGGCGTACACGCGCCCCATGGAGCCCGTCGAGGGCCAGCCGGAGACGCCGCAGCAGGTCATCGTGCTGAAGGTCCTCTCCGCCAAGGACGCCGCGCCCGAGCCCCAGACCCTGGCTCCCGAAGAGGTCGAGAAGCTCGACAAGGCCGGAGAGCTGCCCAAGTTCACGTTCGACGACAAGGGCGTGCCCAAGGTCACCATCCCGAAGAACGACCCGCCCAAGGACCTCGTCGTCAAGGTGCTGAAGGAAGGCACCGGCGAAGTCGTCAAGGAGTCCGACAGCATCACCGCCAACTACAGCGGCTGGCGCTGGGAGGACGGCAAGCAGTTCGACTCAAGCTTTGAACGGGGCGAGCCCGCCGAGTTCCCGCTGACCGGAGTCATCAAGGGGTGGACCGAGGGCCTGAGCGGCCAGAAGGTCGGCTCGAAGGTCCTCCTCGTCATTCCCGGCCCGTGGGCGTACGGAGACCCGGCACCGCAGGGCCGGCCCTCCGGCACCCTGGTCTTCTACATCGAAATCACAGCCAAGACCGCTGCCAAGTAGCGGTCCGCACACCCATCACTAACGCGAAGGAGCCCCATGTCATTCGGTAAGCGCGAGTTCGACCGCCAGAAGCCCGAGATCGACTTCCCCGCCCACGCAGCTCCAACCGAGCTCGTCATCGAGGACCTGATCGAAGGCAACGGGCAGGCCGCCAAGGCCGGCGACACCGTGTCGACCCACTACGTTGGGGTCGCCTTCTCGACGGGGGAGGAGTTTGACGCCTCCTGGAACCGCGGCGCACCGCTGGACTTCCGCGTCGGCATCGGGCAGGTCATCCAGGGCTGGGACCAGGGGCTGCTCGGGATGAAGGTCGGCGGACGACGACGGCTCGAAATCCCCTCCGACATGGCCTACGGAGCACGCGGTGCCGGTTCGGCCATCGGGCCGAACGAGTCTCTGATCTTCGTCGTTGACCTGCTGGACGTGCGCTAGGAGCCAGCACCTAGCCACTGCACCACCGCGAAAGTGCCGCGTCCCCACACCACGGGGCGCGGCACTTTCGCATATCACCACCGGGAGGGCCGCCTTGTCCTGCCCGGGCGCGCCCGGGCGGTAATGTATCCACCGTGTCCGCTAAACGAACCGAACGACTCCTGACCCTCGTCATCCTGCTGCTCTCAAGCAAACGGGGCTTCAGTAAGGAGGAACTGTTCGAGGAGATCGAGCTCTACCGCGAGGCTCCGACCACCGCGGCCCGCGAGAAGTTGTTCGACCGCGACAAGGCGATGCTCCGGGAACAGGGCATTCCGCTTGAGGCCTTCAGCGACGACCATGTCTTCGACACCGACAACACCGTCCAGCGCTACCGGATCAACGCCGAGGAGTACCGGCTGTCCGGCGTGAGCTTCACCCCGGCCGAGTACACGCTGCTGAGCCTCGCCGCCGGCATGTGGGATTCGGCGGCGCTCGATTCCGCGGCCTCGCGCGCCATCCGGAAGCTGAGCACCCGCACCCTCGCCTCGGAGACGCCGGCACCGCTGCCCATCCAGCCGCGCATCCAGACAAGCGATCCCTATTGGGACGAGGTGTGGCATGCCCTGGCGCAGCGGCGTCCCCTCACCTTCGGTTACCGGGCGGCCAGCACGGGACGCGACGAAAACCGGACCGTCCTCCCGTGGGGGATGGGCTCGCGCTTCGGCCACTGGTATCTGGTGGGCTTCGACACGATCCGCGAACAGGAGAGGTTCTTCCGCCTGTCCCGGATGACATCGGCGCCGCGCACGCTCCAAGGCACCTTCGACGTACCCGAGTCCTTCGACATCAACGCCGCCCTTTCCTCGCTGAAGCGCCGTGATGACGAGTCATCGGCTGTCCTGCTCGCCCGGCCCGGCACCTGTAACCTGCTGCGCGTGCGCCGGGGCACGAGCGTTGTGGAAGCCGGCGAGGAATGGGACCGGCTCGAGGTCCGGTACGCGGACCAGGCGCTCCTTGCCGCCGAGATCGCCGGTTTCGGGGCCAGCGCCGCCGTCGTGGAGCCGGCGGACCTGGCGCACGCAGTGCGGACCCTGCTGCAGGGCGCGCTCGACGCCGCACGCACCGCCCCCGAACACATCACCTTCTCCGCGGACCCGAACCACGCGCCGCGGCGCAAGGCCTCCGCGCAGGACCACCTGCTGCGCCTGCTTGACCTCGTGCCCTACCTCCTGGCCCACCCCGGGGCCGAGCTGACCGCCACGGCGCAACGCTTCGGGGTCACCGAGGCACAGCTGACACGGGACCTTGACCTGCTCTTCGTCAGCGGACCCCGCTACTACCCCGACGAGCTGATCGACGTCTCCGTCGAAGGCGGACGGATCTTCCTCAGCAATGCGGCGAACCTTTCCCACCCGGTGCGCCTCGGCATGGATGAGGCAAGCGCCCTCCTCGTTGGGCTGCAGGCCCTGCGCGACCTTCCGGGACTCGTCGACAGCGACGCCCTGCTCGGAGCCCAGGCGAAGCTGACCGCCGCTGCGGGGAGCGCAGCCAGGATGGGCACCGTCGTCGCGGCGAAGCTGAGCGAGGATGAGGTGAATCCGACCCTCGAGGTGCTCCAGGAGGCACTGAGCCGGGGGCTCCAGGTCGAGCTGTCCTACCTGGTGCCGGCCCGCGATGAAATCACCCGACGGCTGATCGAACCCGTCCGCGCGTTCTCCCACCGCGACCACTGGTACGTCGAAGCGTGGTGCGTCGAGTCCGCGGGCATGCGCAATTTCCGCCTCGACCGCATCCAGAGCGCCAGCCTGACCACCCGCCCGGCCTCTGCAGGGCGGGTGGACGTGGAGCGCCAGGGGCAGGGCCCGGCGGGGGAGCTTTACCGACCGTCGGCCGCCGACCGGGAGATCACGCTGCTCCTGCGACCGCCGGCCATATGGGTTGCCGAGCAGTACACAGCCGATAGGACGGAGGAACTGCCCGACGGCAGCCTCGGTGCGGTCCTGCGCGCGGGATCAACAGCATGGCTCCCGGGCCTGCTCGCCGGGCTCGGCGGGACCGCGGCGGTGGTCGAACCACGGGACCTGCGCACCGAGACGGAGGCCTGGCTCGAGGCGGCGCTGGCGAACTACGCCTGAACTAGACTGAGGGAATGCCTTGGTGGACGTGGATTGTATTGTGGGTCGCGCTTCTTGCGCTCAGCGCCCTGTTCCTGATCGTTGTGGGTTTCAAGGTCTTCCGGAAGGCCGCCGCAACATTGAGTGAATTCGAGGCGACGGCCGAGCGTCTCGGAGCGGTCAGCGCCGGGCCGCGCACCGACGCCGTCCCGGACAACGGGCACACCATGCGGGCCGCACCGGCGGTGTTTTCCGCCCCCGAAAACGTCCGCCGCGCCAACGCCGAAGCGCGGGACCTTCGCGGGGCGCGACGGCGCGAACGGCGGATCAGGCGCCGGGCGGAGGCCAACCGGCCCCAGCTTTTGCGGGACCTGCCTCATCTATGACCTAAACTTAAGTGGCATCTACGGAAGGATTTTGGGCATGAGGCTCGAAGGCTGGCACATCGTCATCATCATCGCCCTCGCGATTGTTCTCTTCGGCGCGCCGAAGCTTCCCGGCCTCGCCCGGAGCCTGGGCCAGTCGCTGCGCATCTTCAAGTCCGAGGTGAAGCAGATGAAGGACGAGAACAACACTGACGGCGACGCACCGACCGTCGAAGGACGTGTCGTCGGCACGACGCAGCCGGGCACACCCGGCACCGACTACCGCCCCACCACGCCGCAGAGCCCGCCCGGCCACGGCTCCACAACCCCGCCGGGCGGACCCTCAGCTCCGACACCGTAGGAACAATGGCACGCACCAAAGGGCGCAAAGCCAACCCCGAGGGGCGGATGCCCCTCAAGGAACATCTGAAGGAAGCCCGCAACCGTCTGTTCAAGTCGGGCCTGGCAGTCATCGCGGGCACCGTCGTGGGCTTCTTTATCTACAACCCGGTGCTTGAGGCGCTCTCGGCGCCCGTCGTGGAGCTCAACGCCCGCGAGGGCCGCACCGCGGCCCTGAACTTCGACGGCGTCGCGTCCCCGTTCGACCTGCTGATCCAGGTCTCGGTCTTCCTGGGGCTGATCATTTCAAGCCCGGTGTGGCTGTACCAGTTGTGGGCCTTCATCACCCCCGGGCTGCACTCCAAGGAACGCCGCATCTCGCTGTCCTTCATCGCCGTCGCAGTGCCGCTGTTCCTCACCGGCATCTATCTGGCCTGGCTTGTGCTTCCCAACGCCGTTCGGGTACTCACCGACTTCACGCCGGGCGGATTCTCGAACATCATCACCGTGACGGTTTTCATCACCTTCATCCTGCGCCTGATGCTCGCCTTCGGCGTTGCCTTCCTCCTCCCGGTTGTGCTGTTCGGCCTGAACCTTGTGGGGCTCCTCAGCGGCAAACAGATCCTCAAGGCCTGGCGCATCACCGTGTTCCTTGTGTGCCTGTTCGCGGCGATGGCCGCCCCTGGAGCCGACGCCGTGAGCATGTTCTACCTTGCCGTGCCGATGCTCGTGCTGTTCTTCATCGCGATCGGCCTGTGCCTGCTCAACGACAAGCGCAGGGACCGGCGCAACGCCGCCCGCGAGGCCGCTGTGGCGGCAACCGCAGGCCAGGCGTCCTCCATCGACCCGGCCTGAGGCACTCCGATGCGTGCTGGAGTGATCCCGAGCGTTTAGGGTTGAAAGATGAGCACCCCCGCAGAGCGCTACCAGGCTGCCAAGGAACGCACCCGGTATTCGCGGACCAGCCTTTCGGCCTTCGAACAGACGCTCTCCTTCGAACTCGATCCCTTCCAGCGCGACGCCTGCACCTCCCTTGAATCAGGCAAGGGCGTCCTCGTCGCGGCACCGACCGGCGCGGGGAAGACGGTAGTGGGGGAGTTCGCCGTCTACCTCGCCCTGCAGCACGGACTCAAGGCGTTCTACACAACGCCCATCAAGGCGCTGAGCAACCAAAAGTACACCGAGCTGTCCGCCGTTCACGGCCCGGAGCGGGTGGGCCTGCTCACCGGCGACACGAGCATCAATCCCGACGCCGACGTGGTGGTCATGACCACCGAGGTCCTGCGCAACATGCTTTACGCGGACTCGGAGACCCTCGACGACCTCGGCTACGTGGTGATGGATGAAGTCCACTACCTGGCCGACCGGTTCCGGGGGGCGGTGTGGGAGGAGGTGATCATCCACCTGCCAACGGAGGTGAAACTTGTTTCCCTCAGCGCCACCGTCTCCAACGCCGAAGAGTTCGGAGCGTGGCTCGACACCGTGCGCGGCGACACCGACGTCGTGGTGTCCGAACACCGCCCCGTGCCGCTGTGGCAGCACGTGATGGTGGCCCAAAACCTCCTTGACCTGTTTGCCGGCGAGGTCGCCTTCGACGAGGCTGCGCCGGGGGGCCCGCAGGCGGGCGCGGCCGAACAGTACGACGTCAATCCCGAACTGCTTGAACTCGCCAGCAGCGAGGTGCGGCTCAACCAGCGCGCGAACTGGGGCTCGGGCAACGGACGGCGCGGCAAGGCGCAGCCGCGTCGCCAGCCGCAGAACACCCTTGTGCGCCGGGCCAGCCGCCCCCAGGTCATCACCGCCCTCGACCGGGCAGGCCTGCTGCCGGCGATCACCTTCATCTTCTCCCGCAACGGCTGCGAAGCCGCGGTGAGCCAGTGCCTGCACGCCGGCCTGTGGCTCACCACCGAAAAGGAGCGGGCCGTCATCAGTGAAACCATCGACGACGCCACCGCCGACATTCCACGCGACGACCTCGAGATCCTCGGCTTCTGGACCTGGCGCGAGGGGTTGGTCCGGGGGTTCTCCGCCCACCACGCCGGCATGCTTCCCACCTTCAAGGAGGTTGTCGAGAAACTTTTCGCGGCGGGCCTGGTGAAGGCGGTTTTCGCTACTGAGACCCTCGCGCTTGGAGTGAACATGCCCGCGCGCTCCGTGGTCCTCGAAAAGCTCGACAAGTTCAACGGCGAGGCCCACGTCAACGTGACGGCGGGGGAGTACACGCAGCTGACCGGGCGCGCCGGGCGCCGCGGCATCGACGTCGAGGGCCACGCCGTCGTGCTGTGGCAGCCGGGCACCGATCCCGGCGCGGTGGCCGGGCTCGCGTCCCGGCGGACCTACCCGCTCAATTCAAGTTTCCGGCCCACCTACAACATGAGCATCAACCTCGTTGCCCAGTTCGGCCAGGAACGGTCCCGTGAGATCCTCGAGACCTCCTTCGCCCAGTTCCAGGCCGACCGGTCCGTTGTCGGGCTGGCGAAACAGCTGCGCAGCCGCGAAGACTCCCTCAAGGGCTACGAGAAATCGATGACCTGCCACCTAGGCGACTTCCGGGAGTACGCGAACCTCCGCCGGGAGCTGTCCGACCTCGAAACCCGGGCTTCACGCGACCGCTCGCGCTTCCTGCGCTCGGCTGCCGAGGCCTCCCTTGAAGCGCTCCGCCCCGGCGACGTCATCGACGTGCCCGGCGGACGCAGCCAGGGTTACGCCGTCGTGCTCGACACCGACACCTCCCGCGAACCGCGGCCCACCGTCCTGACCCTTGAAACCCAGATCCGGCGCGTCGGGGTCCAGGACCTTGACGGGCCCGTGGAGATCCTCTCCCGGATCAAGATCCCCAAGAGCTTCAGCGCCAAGAGCCCCAAGGACCGCCGGGACCTCACCTCGTCAATGCGCAACGCCCTCCAGGCCAACCGCCCGCCGCGGCGGGGAGCGGGCCGCGCCGACGGCCTCCACTCGTCCTCGGCTGCGGCCGAGGAGCGCGCCATCACCGACCTTCGCCGGCGCCTGCGTGCACACCCGTGCCATGGCTGCAGCGAACGCGAGCAGCACGCGCGCTGGTCCGAGCGGTGGCTGAAGCTCCGTAAGGAAACCGACCGCCTCGCGGGCCAGATCCGGGGGCGCACCAACACCATCGCCAAGACCTTCGACCGGGTATCCGAGGTACTCCACTCCTACGGCTATCTGCAGGCCGACGAGAGGGACGGGCTCAGGGTCACCGCTGCGGGGCAGAGGTTGCGACGGATCTACGGGGAGAAGGACCTGCTGATCGCCCTGTCGATCGAAAAGGGCGCGTTCACCGAGCTCGACGCCGCGGAGCTCGCCTCCGTCGCCTCGGTGCTCGTCTACCAGGCCAAGCGGGAGGAGCGGGGGCTGCGGCCGGTCATGCCCAGCGCCGGCCTTGAGGGTGCAGTGGACACGATCATTCGCGAATGGTCCCGCCTCACCGACCTCGAGGAACAGCACCGCCTGCCCGTCACCACCGAACCCGAGCTTGGCCTTGCCTGGCCCATGTACAAATGGGCGCAGGGCCGCTCCCTCCAGGCGGCGCTCCACGGAACCGATCTCGCCGCCGGCGACTTCGTGAGGTGGGCCAAACAGGTCATCGACCTCCTCGACCAGTTGGCGAAGGTACGCGACCTGCCCGAGGGCCTGCACCGGCGCTGCATCAAAGCCATTGCCCTCATCCGGCGAGGCGTTGTCGCCTACTCAAGCATCACCGAATAGCCCCTGGCACAGCCAGCCACACACTAACGAAAGCCGCTTCGAGACTTGATGAATACGAAACTGCCGGTCCTCTACCGCAACGGATCGGTCTACAGTGCTGCTGACCCGTTTGCCACCGCAATGCTCGTCGACGGCGACACGATCGCCTGGGTCGGCGGCGAACATGCTGCCGAAAACCTGATCGGCCCGGGGATCCGCACTGTCGATCTCGACGGTGCCTTGATCGCCCCGGGCTTCGTCGACTCCCACGTTCACACGACGGAAACCGGGATCAGCCTTGCGTCAGTCGACCTTTCCGGCTGCGCCAGCCTGCGCCACCTCCTCGACGCGGTACAGGCCTCGGCGCGGTCCTCCGAAGGCACTATCCTCGGCCACGGCTGGGATGAGTCCCGTTGGCCGGAGAAACGGGTGCCGACCGCCGGGGAACTCGACGCCGCCAGCGGCGGCCGCTTCGTCTACCTCACCCGCGCCGACGTCCACTCCGCCGCCGTCTCGGGGGCGCTTGCCTCGACGCTGGGGCTCGCCGCACTCGACGGCTGGGACGACGGGTTCGTCGTGCGGGCCGCCCACACGGCTGCCCGCGCCGCGTCACGCTCGCTCAGTCCCGCCCAGCGCGGCACCTACCAGCGGGCCGCGCTCACCCACGCCGCCTCCCGGGGCATCGTCGCCGTGGTCGAGATGGCCGCCCCGCACATCGCCGACCGCGGGGACCTCGAGACCCTGCTTGAGCTCGGCGGTTCCGGTCCGCACGGCGCGCTGCCCGAGGTCCTTGCCTACTGGGCACAGCAGGCGACGTCCCGTGAACAGGTGCGCTCGACGCTTGAGTCGTTCGGCGGCCGCCTCGCCGGCCTGGCCGGTGACCTCAACGTTGACGGATCGATCGGCTCCCGCACTGCCGCGCTCCGTCAGCCCTACAGTGACGACCCCGGCAACCGCGGCCACGCCTTCCTGGGGGAGGACGAGGTTGCGGCGCACCTCGGCGCCACAACGGCCGAAGGGGTGCAGGCCGGCTTCCACGTGATCGGAGACGCCGGCCTCGACGTCGTGTTCCGCGGGCTCGCCCGGGTCGAGAAGGAGCTGGGCATCGACGCCATCCGGCGCTCACGGCACCGGCTCGAACACGTCGAAATGACCGACGACGCCGCCATCGCCGCCCTCGTCCACTACGGCATCACCGTCAGCGCCCAGCCATCCTTCGACGCCCTGTGGGGCAGGCCGGGGGAGCTGTACAGCCAGCGGCTCGGTGAAGACCGCCGCGGGGTCATGAACCGCTTCGGTTCGCTCCTGGCCGCGGGGGTGCCCGTCGCCATGGGATCTGACAGCCCCGTCACGCCGCTTGACCCGTGGGCCTCGGTGCGAGCCTGCATCAACCACAGCAACCCCAACGAGAGCATCTCGGCGCGCGCCGCGTTCATCGCCCACACGCGTGCCGGCTGGCGCACGGCCGGTGCTGGAAACCCGATGCTCGGCCAGCTGGTCCCGGGATCACCGGCCTCCTACGCTGTGTGGC
Organism: Arthrobacter sp. TJ-217; assembly: GCF_058269255.1. NCBI lineage: Bacteria > Bacillati > Actinomycetota > Actinomycetes > Micrococcales > Micrococcaceae > Arthrobacter > Arthrobacter sp. TJ-217. The sequence goes on along the minus strand of NZ_JBZCNJ010000004.1, from coordinate 186,498 downwards.
GGGTCGATGAGCTAATGGTCCAGACACCGGACAACAGGGTGCAGTCATGGAGCACCGACCCCCGCGCTGGCACCCCCGTCCTGCCCGCCCTCGACACGGAGAACCCGCCGGCGTGCCTGGAAACCGTCCACCACGGGCAGGTGCTTTACTCCTCCGGGCTCGCCTGACGTTCCGCGGGCACTGGCGGAAGGGCAAAACCGGCGGGAGCACAAGGGGGAAAAACCGGGTTTTTCGGAAACGCCCCTGACCTGCGCAAAGGCACGTTTTCCCACGTCAGAGGCGTGTTGACACTCCGACGCGAGCACGTAAGCTGGTGCTTTACGGGTTAGAGGAGTTTTCCTTCGGGAATGACCTGGCCGGATCCCACCGCAATACCGGCAGTCCAGTGGGGAAGCTGTGCTGCGGTGCCGGTGCTGGAAGAGGGCAGGTCCCCGCGTCATCAGAGAACAGGTTTGGCGTACCGCCGATTCTGGTACGAAGACGCGGGGACCCGCTCCGTCCACCCGGCTAGAGCGGTTCCCCACGCACCTGAGCACATCAGCCACCCAGCGGCGCAACAGTCCCTTCTGAAACATTCCGTCCCATATACTGACGGTTTGGCTCCGGGGACCGGAGCATCACCTGCGCCCTGCGCATCCCGCTGGAAAGGCCCTCCGAGTGCGTGTTGTAACAATCATTCCGACCTTCAACGAAATTGATTCGCTGCCGCTCACCCTCGCCCGGTTGCGCAAGGCCGTTCCGGCCTCCGATGTGCTGGTCGTCGATGACAACAGCCCCGACGGCACCGGCGAGCTCGCCGACAAGATGGCCGCCGGGGACTCACAGGTCTTCGTGCTCCACCGCACGGGCAAAGAGGGGCTCGGCGCTGCCTACATCGCCGGGTTCCGCTGGGCGCTGGAGCGCGGTTACGGCGTCCTCGTGGAGATGGACGCCGACGGTTCCCACCGTCCCGAAGAACTGCAGAGCCTCCTCGACGCGGTGGACGGCGCCGACCTGGTGATCGGTTCGCGCTGGGTGAAAGGCGGAAGCGTCGTCAACTGGCCCGCCCGGCGCAAGCTGCTCTCGCGCGCCGGCAGCGCCTACTCCCGGCTGCTGCTTGGCCTGCCCGTCCGCGACGTCACGGCCGGCTACCGCGCGTTCCGCCGCTCCACCCTGGAGCAGCTCGACCTCGACTCCGTCGAATCGGTCGGTTACGGATTCCAGGTGGACATGACCTTCCGCGTCGCGCGCCTCGGCCTGAAAATCACCGAAGTGCCGATCACCTTCGTGGAGCGCGTCCTTGGCGCCTCGAAGATGAGCGGAAACATTGTCTTCGAGGCAATCGCCAATGTCACCAAGTGGGGCCTTCAGGCACGCCTTGCCAAACTCACCGCACTGACGAAGAAGCGCGACGCCGTCCGTTAGGCGCCCAGCAGGGCACAGGGCAAGCGAAAGGCCGGTGACCGCGCCTTACAGCGTAGTCACCGGCCCTCACGGTCCGTTCTGCTGACGCAGGCGTCAGGCCGAGCGGCGTTCTCCCCGGCGTTCGCGGAGGATTGTCAGCCGATCCTGCAAAATCTGTTCGAGCTCGTCCACCGAACGACGCTCGAGGAGCATGTCCCAGTGGGTCCGGACCGGCTTGTCGTTCGATGTGTCGGGACGCTCCCCGTCCACCAGCAGCGCCTCCTTGCCGGTCTTGGAAACCCAAACCGGCGGAATCTCCGCTTCGGCAGCAAAAGTGACGAACACTCGCTCGCCGTCCTCGCAGCGGTACTCAACGCGTTGGCGCGGAGCCGGCTCCACACCGGATTCGGTTTCCATGCTTTGCGCTCCGAGGCGCATGCCGCGCAGGCTGCGATCGCTCATATTTTCTCCTACTCAAGAGTGGCTTCCGGGTAACCCGGCACCGATATGTGGATTCTTGCCAGCCCCCTGCTGATTTTGCGCAGCCGGAGACGTCTCGCTATCCACACTCTGTATAACTCCGCCATCAGCGGGAATGTTCCTGCCGGGCAAAAGAAATACCCGCAAACATCCAAGTATACCCGTTCAGCGCCTACTGTGCACGGCTTGACGAATCGGCAGAAGGCCTCGCAGCCAGCGGCGACTCGTCGACACCAGCGGCACCGAGGACGCTGCCCAGGCCCTTGAGTGCGTCACCGATCTCGCTGGGGATGATCCACAGCTTGTTCGAGGACCCGTCGGCGAGCTTGGGGAGGGTCTGCAGGTACTGGTAGGCGAGGAGTTTCGACGTGGGATTTCCCTTGTGGATGGCGTCGAACACCTTCTGGATTGCCTGGGATTCGCCGTCGGCCCGCAGGATCGCAGCCTTGGCGTCGCCCTCCGCTGCGAGGATGGCGGCCTGCCGCTGACCCTCGGCGGTGAGGATCGCCGACTGCTTGGTGCCTTCCGCGGTGAGGATCGCGGCGCGGCGGTCGCGCTCGGCCCGCATCTGCTTTTCCATCGAGTCCTGGATCGACAGGGGCGGATCGATGGCCTTCAGCTCGACGCGGGAGACACGGATGCCCCACCGTCCGGTTGCCTCGTCGAGCACTCCGCGCAGCTGGCCATTGATCTGGTCGCGCGAGGTCAGCGCCTCTTCAAGGTTCAGCCCGCCCACCACGTTGCGCAGCGTCGTGGTGGTCAACTGCTCCACCGCCTGGATGTAGTTGGCGATTTCATAGGTTGCGGCCCGGGGATCGGTCACCTGGAAGTACACAACCGTATCGATCGAGACAACCAGGTTATCCTCGGTGATCACCGGCTGCGGCGGAAATGAGACAACCTGCTCGCGGAGGTCAAGCAGGGGGAGCAGGCGGTCGACGAACGGGATGAGGATGGTCAGGCCCGGCTGCAGGGTCCTCAGGTACTTGCCAAGCCGTTCCACCACGCCGGCACGGGCCTGCGGAATGATCCGGACCGACTTCACCAACACTGTCAGCACAAAAAGAATGAGGAAAATCAGGACTATTGTCAGTCCGATGGTCCCGGCGTCGCCGTTCATAGGTCCCCTTTTATCGTTGGAAATGCAAGTCTTGGGTTTGTGCAGGCCCTTAGGGCTCGTCGGCGGGCGCGCCGGTTGGCTGGGCGGGCGTGACGACGGCGGTCGCGCCGTCGATGCGGGCGACGGCAACGCGCGTACCGGCTGGCAGTGAGGCCCCGTCGAGCGTCCGTGCCGACCAGGTGTCACCACCGATCTTCACCGTGCCGGAGGAAGAGGTGACAGTTTCGAGGGCCAGCGCTGATTCCCCGATCAGCCTGCTGACGTTGGAGAGCGAGTCACCGCTTCCCGCCTTGAGGTGCTTCAGGGCGATGGGGCGCACGAGCAGGACCATCAGGAGGGACACGATGCAGAAGACGACGCCCTGCAGGAAGAACGATTCGGTGAGGAAGGATGCAACAAGGGCGGCGAGGGCGCCCAGCGAGAGCATGATGAAAAGCAGGTCAAGCGTCAGCGTCTCAACAGCTGCAAGCCCCAGGAAGAGGACCAGCCACAGGATCCAAGCGTTCTCGATAAGCCAGTTCAGCATTTCTACTCCTCATCGAGTGCAGGAACCAGCACCGCAGCCCGCTGCGGTGCCCTTCCCTGCCATTGTGTCAAAGTCGCGGCGGAGAACCTAGGGATCCGGCCTCCGGGCGCCCGGTCGTTACCGATTTGGGTCCTGCGCTGCCGCGGGTGGGAAACTTGAGGGTGCCCTCTCACCCCCGCCGCGCCCGGCGCGTGCTCCTGCGCCACGCCCGCCTCTATGTTGGACTCTTCCTCTACGGCGCTGCGATCGCGCTGATGATCCGCGCGAATATCGGCGCATCGCCGTGGGACGTATTCGGCCAGGGGATCGCACGGGTGTCCGGGCTGAGCTTCGGAGTGGCAACGGTCGCCGTCAGCATCGGCGTGCTCCTGCTGTGGATTCCGATCCGGCAGCGGCCGGGATGGGGGACCATCGCCAATACCTTCCTCGTGGGTCTTGCCGCCGACGCAGTGCTGGTTTTCCTCAGCACGCCGTCGCTCGTCCTCCTCCAGGCGCTCATGTTCGCGGCGGGACTGCTGCTCCTTGCCCTTGCAACGGCGCTCTACATCGGGGCCGGAATGGGACCGGGCCCGCGGGACGGCCTGATGACGGGCCTGGTCCGCGTGACCGGCTTCCCCGTCTGGCTGGTGCGCGGATCGATCGAACTGAGCGTCGTCGTCGTTGGTTTCTTCCTGGGCGGCGTGGTGGGCGCCGGAACCGTCATCTTCGCCCTGGCCATCGGGCCGCTGGTTCACTGGGCGCTTCACATCCTCCGGGTGCCCGTCGCCGGCCGTCCGGTCAGGGGCGACGGAACACCTGAACAGTGAACCGCGCCCGAACCGTCCGGTCGGCTTGACTGTCGTCGGGCAGTTTCGACAGGCCGTCCTGCCCGAGGTGGCGGGCGGCCGGTCCCATGAGCACCACGTCCCGGAGCGCGGCCGGGGAGAGCATCATGGGGAACTCGACCGCTGTGCGTTCGATCTCAACAAGTGCCCCGTCGAAGGAGGCACCGACGTCCTCCGGTTTCCCCTCAGGGACCCTCAGCAGTGGGATCACCGCCCCGGCTTCGGCAAGGTGCCCCGGCAGCGGCGTTATAACAAGGAGAACCCCCTCGGGGCTGAGCACGCGGAGAAACTCTCCAGTATTCCGGGGGGCGAACACATTGAGGATGACGTCGGCCGCACCCGACCGGACCGGTAGTTCACGCCACACGTCCCAGACCAGGTTCAGGCCCTCCGGAAGCCGCCGTGCGGCCCTGCGCAGCGCGAACTTCGAAATATCGAGGGCCACCGGGGTACCGGGAATGCGGTCGGCAAGCCCCCGCAGGTAGTAGCCGGTGCCCGCCCCGGCCTCCAGCAGCACCCCGGCTCGCGGGGCGAATCGCTGACCGGCGTCGGCAAGCACGTCCCGCAGAGCACCGTAATGGCCCGCGCCGAGAAACCGTTCCCTGGCGTCGACCATCTCCACCGTGTCTGCTTCGAACCGGGTTCCCCGGCCCGTCAGGAGGTTGAAGTATCCCTGCCGCGCCGCGTCGAACCGGTGCCCCTGCGCGCACTTCAACAGTGCCGGCAGCACCGTGACGGCCGAGCCGCAGACCGGGCACTGCAGGATCGCGTCAGCATCGGTAGGCATAGAGCAATCCTAGGCGCGCACGCCGTGCCGGGACGCCCGCGTGAAGCCACGGAGCGGGCACCGCCCGCTCCGGTCAGGAAGCCAGCTGCCGTGAACGTGCCTTCCGGAACAGGGTGCTGGCCGCGGCGATGGCAGCGATGACGAAGGCGGTGCTGATCAGCTGGGTCCGGCTCGTTTCGCCGCTGAGTCCCACAGCGAAGATCGTTCCAAGGATGACCAGCGCGAAAACGGTGAGTCCGGGGAACGCCTTCATCCGCACCGGCAGGGGCGTGCCGGCCCGGTCCGCACGCCGCCGCAGGATGATCTGGGACACCAGCGCGGATCCCCACACCACCAGGCAGGTGGAGCCGATCAGCTGGAAAAGGGCCGGCAGAATGCGCTCCGGGAACAGCAGCTCAAGGATGGCGGCCGCGAAGCCGAAGACCACCGACGTGGTCACAGCCCGCCGCGGCACCCGGGACGGGCTGCGGTGTTCGATGAACCGGGGCGCCTGCCCGCGCTCAGCAAGGGAAAAGATCATGCGCGAGGCACCGTAGAGGTTCGCATTGAGTGCCGAGAGCAGTGCCAGGACCGCCACGATGGTGATTGCGGTGCCCGCGCCGGGAATCTGTGCCGCGTCGAGCACCCCTTTGAAGGGGGAGGCCAGGGCCGGTGAGGTGGCGGGCAGCACGAGGATGATCACCAGGACGGAGCCCACATAGAAGACGAGGATGCGCCAGACGACGGTCCGGACGGCCCGCCCGATGCTCCGTGAGGGGTTTTCGGTCTCGGCCGCGGCGACGCTGACGATTTCGGTGCCGCCGAAGGCGAAGATGACGATGAACAACGCCGTCGCGATGCCCTCGAGCCCTGCGGGTGCGAAATCCGTGGTGACATTGGACAGCCCCGGTGACTGCGCCCCGGGGAGCAGGTTCAGGACGAGGGCGGCTCCGATGAGGAGGAATACGACAATCGCGGCAACCTTCAGGATCGCGAACCAGTATTCGAACTCGCCGAAGTTGCGCACTCCGGTGAGGTTGATGGCCGTGAACAGGGTCATGAAGATCAGCGCCAGGGCCCAGGGTGGCAGGACCGGCCAGATCGAGAACAGGAGGGCGGCCGCGCCGAGGGCCTCGGCCGCGATGACCACAACGAGCTGGAACCACCACAGCCAGCCGATTGTTGACCCCACGGTCTTGCCCATTGCCTTTTCCGCGTACACCGAGAAGGCCCCGCTGTTGGGATGGGCGGCTGCCATTTCGCCCAGCGCCCACATGACGAGGATGATCAGGGTGCCGGCGACGAGGTATGAAATCAGGACGGCGGGACCGGCTGCCTCCACACCCGCACCGGAACCCAGGAAGAGGCCAGCGCCGATGGCGCTGCCGAGACCCATCATTGTCAGCTGCCGTTGTTTCATCAGCCGGGCTGCGCGAAGGGGCGGACGAACTGCTGGATCTGGCGGACTGGGCATCATTCCTTTGTATCCGATGCGCGGTGCCGGCGGCACATCGGTGGGGTATATGTCACCGTGGAGAAGGCTCACCACGCCCGCGCGGGGACCGCCGGGCCCGAAATAGCTGCCCGGGGGATTGGGGTGGAGGCTGCGCACGGTTAGGGTCGGAAAGATGAGACACGATCAGCTGAACCTGCTTTCCTCGGTGGGCCCGCCCGCGCTTTCGCCCGACGGCTCACGCGGGGCAGTCGCGGTGACCCGGCCCGACTTCGCCGCAGACGCCTATGTCGGGCAGTTGTGGGAGGTGCGCACCGGCACCGGCGAACCGCGCAGGCTCACCCGGGGCTTCCGCGACACGGCTCCGCAGTACTCGCCCGACGGCGCGGTCCTCGCCTTCCTGCGGAGCGCCCCTGGCGGAAAACCCCAGATCCACATCGTTGAAGCCGACGGCGGCGAACCGGTCCAGCTCACGGATCAGCCGCTGGGAGTGGAAGGATTCGACTTTGCGCCTGACTCCTCGACGATTGCCTTCCTCGCGCGCGTCCCCGACCCGGGACGCTACGGAACCACCGACGGTGTTGGACCCTCCGCCGAAGATCCACGGCTCATCACCACGTTCAAGTACCGCATGAACGGGCTCGGCTATCTTCAGGACAAGCGCGCGCAGATCTTCACGGTGGACCTGCCGGATCTCCAGGCCGAGCCGTTCATTGAACCGGCCGGCCGGGCCAAGGAGGAGAACGGCGACACCGCACCGGGACCGGTTCCAGAGGCCAGCCGGCTCACCGACGACCCCGCCGACCATGGCGTGCCCCGCTTCACTGCAGACGGCTCACGCATCCTCTTCACTGCAGCCCTTGGTGCGGACGCCGACCTCACGCTCGTCAGCGACGTCTACTCGATCTCACGAGACGGCTCCGACAGGCAGCGGCTGTCGAACCTGGCCGAGGCGTCCCTGCTCGATTGCGCGTCGCCCATCGAAAGCGCCGACGGTGCCTGGCTCTACTACCTCGGTGTCGACCTTTCCCCCAGCGGGCGGAACTTCGTCGCCCGCAGCACCGCGCTCTACGCCGCGCCCACCGGCTCGCCGTCGGCGGTGGAACGCCTTACCGACGTCGACGGGTTCGACCTGGGGGAGGTGGACCGGCTCGTCCGGCACGGCGGATCATCGGTCCTGGCATTCAACCGCACCCGGGGAGCAGTTGAACTCCTCGAGGTTTCCCCCGCCGGCGGACAGACCGTCCTTGCCAGGGGCGCCCTGACGGTTACGGGCGCGGCCTCGGCCGGAAATACGGTGCTCGTGAGCTACACCGGTCCCGAAACGATGGGGGATGCCGCAGTGGTGACCCCCGATGGACTGCGCACGCTCACCGACTTTTCCGCCGCCCTGCGCTCGGACACCCGGGTCGCCGAGCCCATCGAAGAGACCTTCCCCGGTCCCGACGGATATCCCGTGCACGGGTGGGTGCTGCTCCCGGAAGGTGAGGGCCCGCACCCGGTGCTGCTCATGATCCACGGCGGACCGTTTGCCCAATACGGCTGGGGCTACTTCGACGAGGCGCAGGTCTGCGCCGCGGCCGGGTACGCCGTGGTGATGTGCAATCCGCGCGGATCCGCCGGCTACGGCACGTCGCACGGCGCGGCAATCAAGGAGGCGATGGGCACCGTGGACCTCCTGGACGTGCTGGCGTTCCTTGAGGGCGCCCTCCAGAAGTACGAGACGATGGACAGCGGCCGGCTCGGGATCATGGGCGGATCCTACGGCGGCTACCTCACCGCGTGGACCATCGCGCACGACCACCGGTTCGCCGCTTCAATCGTGGAGCGCGGCTACCTCGATCCACAGTCGTTCGTCGGTTCGGCGGACATCGGCTGGTTCTTCTCCGAGGAGTACACCGGCACCGACCACGACCGCGTGCGCGCCCAGAGCCCCTTTGCGCAGATCGCGGCGGTCAAGACGCCCACGCTGGTGATCCATTCGGAGGAGGACCTCCGCTGCCCGCTCGAGCAGGCTCAGCGGTATTACACGGCGTTGAAGCAGCAGGGCGTGCCCACGGAACTCCTGGTCTTCCCGGGTGAAACCCACGAGCTCTCGCGCACCGGCTCGCCGTGGCACCGAAGGCAGCGCTTTGAGCACATCCTTCGGTGGTGGGCCGCCTGGCTGCCCAGCTCCCTCAACCCCAGGCAGGGGGACGCGGGCTAGAAGCCGAGGCCGCGGCGCGCCTCATCGGGTGTCGGATGCGCCCACCGGCGCGTGTATTCGGTGTTCTCGGCGAGGGACCGGGTAATGGCCTTGTCAAGGTAAAGGACACCGTTGAGGTGGTCCGTCTCGTGCTGCACGATGCGGGCCGCCCAGCCGCTGAAGCGCCTATCGATGGTCCGCCCGCCGATCTCCTGGAACGTCAGGGACACCTCCCGGTGCCGCTCCACCACAGCCTGGTAACCCGGAACCGAGAGGCAGCCCTCGTAGAACGCGTCGGCGGCCTGGCCCACGGGGGAGTAGCTCGGATTGATGATCGCAAGGAAGGGCAGGGGAGTGCGCCGCCGGGCCGCGGCGATGGCGTCGTCGTCGATCCCCTTGTCCTCAAGCACCGCAATGCTGAGCGGTATGCCCAACTGCGGGGCGGCAAGCCCGACACCCGGCGCGTTGTGCATGACCCGGCGCATTGTCTGGATAAGCGCCGCGAGGTCGGCCTCGTTGATCTGGCCCTCGAAGGGCAGGGCCCGCATGCGCAGCACCGGGTGGCCGGCCCTCACGATGGGAGGCACGTCCAGGCCGATCACCGTATGGATCGCGTCGCGGAGCTGGTGGAGGGAGTAGGTCGGGCCGGGAGCGGGGATCATTAGATCATCGTAGCGAGCGGCGAGTGCGCGCGAATGTTACGCCGGATCGTGGCCGCCAAAGGCCGTACTCTGGCGACTGGGCGGAACGCTGAGTAGGCTACCGCGCATCATGAAGAGGAAAAAGCGGGAATGGCTGCCGCCGGCATGACGAACGCCGGCAGTCCCACCAGCGGCAGACTGCTGTCGCTGAATGTCGGAAAGCCCAAGGGCGTCGCGTGGCAGGGAGACACTGTCTACACGGGTGTCTACAAAACCCCGGTGACCGGCCCGCACATGGTACGCACGCTCAACGTCGACGGCGACGGCCAGGGCGATCTGGGCGGGCACGGAGGCGAACAGCGCGCCGTCCTCGTCTACCAGCGCCAGTCCTACGAGCACTGGTCGGAATTCCTCGGCCGCGACGATCTGGAACCGGGGGCATTCGGGGAAAACTTCACCGTCGACGGGCTGCCCGACAGCGAAGTGTGCATCGGGGACCGTTACCGGATCGGCGGGGCGGAATTCGAGGTGACACAGCCCCGCGTCACCTGCTTCCGGGTGGGCATGCACCTCGGCGAACCACGGATGCCCGCCCTGCTGGTGGGCCACCACCTCCCCGGCTTCTACCTGAGGGTCATCACCGAAGGCGAAGTGCGGCCGGGCGACCCGATCATCAAGATCCGCTCCGGACCGCACCAGCTCAGCGTCGCCGAAACAGACGCGCTGCTCTACCTGCCGAACCGTTCGGCTGAGGCGCTGCGCAAGGCGGTCGACATTCCGGCGCTTAGCCCCGGCTGGCAGCAGTCCTTTCACGACCTGCTCACTACCGACCTGGCCAACGCAACAGTGACCGGCCCGCCCGACGAGGAACCCGGCTGGACCGGCTTCCGCCCCATGACGATCACCGAGACCGTCCGCGAAACGCCAACGATCACCTCCGTCTACCTCAGCGCGGGCGAGCGCGTGAGCCTCGATCCGGTGATCCCCGGCCAATACCTGACCCTCCGGGTTGACGCCGGCGGGCCGGCCTCGATCCGGAGCTACTCCATATCGGACATGCCCGATCCCCACACCTTCCGCATCAGCGTCAAACGCGAAGACCACGGGCTCATCAGCCGCTACCTCAACGACAGCCTGGCCGTGGGCGGGACCCTCGACGTCGCGGCGCCCCGGGGGCAATTCCGGCTCCACGACGGAGACGGTCCGGTGCTCCTCATCTCGGCCGGTGTCGGAGCCACACCGGTGATCCTGATGCTGAAGGAGCTCGCCCGTACGGGCAGCAGCAGGGACGTCTGGTGGATCCACACCGCGAGGAGTCCGGCCGAGCAGGTTTTCGCCACCGAAGCGCAGGCGTACCTGAACCGGCTGCCCCACGCCCGCGGCTTCACCTTTTACACGCGGTCCGAGTCCGTCGTCGCCAACGCAGTCAACGGCCGGCCGACAGTCGACCGGTTCCGTGCGATGGGCGTTCCCGCAGACGCATCGGCATACGTCTGCGGCCCGCAGGCCTTCATTGGCTCGATCACCGACGCCCTGACCGGCCTGGGTCTCGCGCCCGGCCGGATCTACTCGGAACTGTTCGGCACGCTTCCACCGATCAACCCCGGCGTCACCGACCACCAGACCGTGCCGCCGCACCAGCCCACCGGCGATCCCGGCACGGGGCCCGCGGTGTCCTTCGCCCGAAGCGGTCTCACGGTGCGCTGGCGCGGGAGCGACGCCTCGCTACTGGAACTGGCCGAGGCGTGCGACGTACCCACCCGCTGGTCCTGCCGCACCGGTGTGTGCCATACCTGTCTCACCGCGGTCATCTCCGGGAAAGTGGCCTATCAGCCCGAACCTCTCGAAGCACCTGTCGCCGGGCAGGCACTCATCTGCTGCGCCCGCCCAACCGAAGACGTCGTCCTGGACAGCTGAGCACCCCGCTGCCCTGGACTCCGCCTTAGCCAACGAAGGTGGCTGCCATTGACCGGCAGCCAAGGAAAGGAAGCGATGCGCGCAACTTTGATGTACGGAGCCGGAGACATCAGGGTGGAAAACGTGCCCGATGCAACGCTCAGGGACGACACCGACGCCGTCGTGCGCATCGTCGCCTCCTGTATCTGCGGGAGCGACTTGTGGCCGTACGGATCCATGGAGCCCACCCAGCAGGGGCAGCGGATGGGACACGAGTTTGTCGGAGTCGTTGAGGAGATCGGCCGCGAAGTTGCGACAGTCAGGCGCGGTGACGTGGTGATCGTGCCGTTCGTCTGGTCGGACGGGACCTGTGACTTCTGCCGCGCGGGCCTGCAGACCTCCTGCCGGAACGGAGGCCACTGGGGCAACCCCGACGCCGGCCAGGGCGAGGCGGCTCGTATTCCCCAGGCCGACGGAACACTCGTCAAAGTGCCGGTGCCGGAGGACTCGGACCTTATCCCAGCGCTCCTGACCCTCTCCGATGTCATGTGCACCGGCCACCACAGCGCCGTGACTGCGAAGGTCGGACCCGGCTCGAACGTCACAGTGATCGGTGATGGAGCGGTCGGACTGTCTGCCGTCATCGCTGCCAAACGGCTTGGTGCTGACCAGATCATCCTCATGGGCCGTCATGCCGTCCGGACAGATCTGGGGCGGGACTTCGGTGCAACGCACATCGTGCCCGAACGCGGCGAGGCAGGTCTCGCGAGGGTGAAGGAACTGACCGGGGGAGACGGCACCCACGCCGTCCTTGAGTGCGTGGGCACCCTGCCTGCCATTGAGGCGGCCATCGCAGCAGTGCGCGCCGGCGGCACCGTCAGCCGGGTTGGGGCACCACAGTATGCCGACGTGCCCATGCCGTTCCGGGAATTCATGCGCAATGTCTCCCTGAGCGGCGGCGTAGCACCGGCGCGGGCCTACATCGAAAAGCTCCTCCCGGAGGTGCTCGACGGGAGGATCCAGCCCGGCCGCGTGTTCGACCGCACCGTGAAACTCGAGGACATCGCCGACGGCTACCGGGCCATGGCGAACCGCGAGGCGCTCAAGGTGCTGGTCCGCCCCTAGGCTCCAGGGCCGTGGCGGGCTGCCGCCCCGTGGAACCGCCTCCGCTCTGCTTCTTGACGCCGACCAAGAGAGCCGCGGAGTGTCGATGGTTGCTGGTTAGATAGACCCAGACGACGCCGGGGGACACCGCGGAAACGGGCCCGCACAACAGAGGGGGAGACACCATGAGCATGGTCACGAGGACTGACGAGCAGGCGATCCATGATGCCGACAGCCACGACCTGATCCGCGTGCGGGGCGCGCGCGTCAACAACCTCAAGGACGTCAGCGTCGAGATTCCAAAGCGGAGGCTCACGGTGTTCACCGGCGTCTCGGGCTCGGGCAAGAGCTCCCTGGTGTTCGGCACGATCGCCGCCGAATCGCAGCGGATGATCAACGAAACCTACAGCGCCTTCGTGCAGGGCTTCATGCCCACGCTGGCCCGCCCGGAGGTCGACGTACTTGAAGGGCTGACGACGGCCATCATCGTCGATCAGGAACGGATGGGTGCCAATCCCCGCTCCACGGTCGGCACCGCCACCGACGTCAACGCCATGCTGCGCATCGTCTTCAGCCGCCTCGGACAGCCGCACATCGGATCGGCGCAGGCGTTCTCCTTCAACGTCGCCTCGATCAGCGGTGCCGGTGCCGTCACGCTCGAGCGCGGCGGGACGACGGTCAAGGAGCGACGCAGCTTCAGCATCACCGGCGGCATGTGCCCACGCTGCGAGGGGATGGGATCGGTCACCGACTTCGACCTGACCCAACTGTACGACGACAGCAAATCGCTGAACGAGGGCGCCCTCACCATCCCGGGCTACAGCGTCGACGGCTGGTACGGGCGCATCTTCAGCGGCAGTGGCTTCCTGGATCCAGACAAGGCAATCCGCATATTCACGAAGCGGGAACTCCACGACCTGCTCTACAAGGAACCGACCAAGATCAAGGTCGACAACATCAATCTGACCTACGAGGGCCTGATCCCGAAGATCCAGAAGTCGTTCCTCGCCAAGGACCGGGAGGCAATGCAGCCGCACATCCGGGCGTTCGTCGACCGGGCGGTGACGTTCACAACGTGCCCGGAGTGCAGTGGCACGCGGCTCAGCGAGGCGGCCCGGTCATCGAAAATCGCAGGGATCAGCATCGCCGACGCCTGCGCCATGCAGATCAGCGACCTTGCAGGGTGGGTGCGGACGCTTGACGAGCCGTCGGTGGCGCCGTTGCTGACGGCGCTGGGGGAGACCCTGGACTCGTTCGTCGAGATCGGGCTCGGCTATCTCAGCCTTGACCGGTCCACCGGCACGCTCTCGGGCGGCGAGTCACAGCGCACCAAGATGATCCGCCACCTCGGGTCCTCGCTAACTGACGTCACCTACGTGTTCGACGAGCCGACGATCGGACTGCACCCGCACGACATCCAGCGCATGAACGGCCTCCTGCTGCGTCTGCGCGATAAGGGCAATACCGTGCTTGTGGTTGAACACAAGCCGGAGGCGATCGCGATAGCAGACCGCGTCGTCGATCTCGGCCCCGGGGCAGGCACCGCCGGCGGCACCGTCTGCTTCGAAGGCACAGTGGAGGAGCTGCGGACCAGCAGCACCCTCACCGGCCGCCATTTCGACGACCGGGCCGCGCTCAAGCAGTCCGCCCGGACACCCAACGGTGCGCTGGAAATCCGGGGAGCAACCGCGCACAACCTGCGCGACGTCGACGTCGATATCCCGCTCGGGGTCCTCGTGGTCGTCACCGGGGTTGCCGGCTCCGGGAAGAGCTCGCTCATCCGCGGCTCGGTCTCGGGAAGCGACGGGGTGGTTTCGGTCGACCAGGCAGCGATCAAGGGCTCGCGGCGCAGCAACCCGGCCACGTACACCGGGCTGCTCGAACCGATCCGCAAGGCCTTCGCCAAGGCGAATGGCGTGAAGCCTGCGCTGTTCAGTGCCAACTCGGAGGGTGCCTGCCCGACCTGCAACGGCGCCGGCGTCATCTACACCGACCTGGCGATGATGGCCGGCGTCGCCACTGTCTGCGAAGAATGCGAGGGGAAGCGCTTCCAGGCATCCGTCCTGGAATACCGCTTCGGCGGCAAGGACATCAGCGAGGTCCTTGCGATGTCGGTGAAGGAGGCCGAGGAATTTTTCGCCGCGGGGGAGGCCCGCACTCCTGCCGCACATGCCATCCTTGACCGGCTCGCCGACGTCGGGCTTGGATACCTCAGCCTGGGCCAGCCACTCACCACGCTGTCCGGCGGAGAACGGCAGCGCCTGAAGCTTGCAACCCAGATGGCGGAAAAGGGCGGCGTCTACGTTCTCGACGAACCGACAAGCGGCCTCCACCTGGCCGACGTCGAGCAGCTGCTCGGTCTGCTCGACAGGCTCGTCGATTCAGGCAAGTCCGTCATCGTCATCGAGCACCACCAGGCGGTCATGGCTCATGCGGACTGGATCATCGACCTGGGTCCCGGGGCGGGCCACGACGGCGGCAAGATCGTCTTCGAGGGAACACCTGCCGACCTCGTCGCCGACCGGTCCACGCTCACCGGGCAGCATCTGGCGGCCTACATCGGCGCCTGAGGGCTCACTTCCGGCAACGGCGTCCCTGCGTCTGTTTGACCGCTGCCGGAGGGATCCCCGATTTCTTGGAGAAAACGTATTGACAGCCGGCACTGCCGATCCTGGTTTCGAAGCACGCACACCCCAGGAAAGGTCCCGTGGAGGCTGGCGGTAGACCGCAGGACCCGCGGCCGGGTCGGCACGCCGCCGGACCCGCCAGGTCCGGCGGGGGCGCAAACTCACCGCGCGGATCGGCCGCCGGCATTGGGTCGACGGGCTCAAAGAGGCACAGCTAGGGCAAGGACCAGCCTGAGCGCCGAGGACATCCCTTCACGGTGGGAGTACGCTGCCGGCGCGGCGCTCAAGGCACGCAGGCGGCTGCCCAAGGCGGTTGGAGCGCTTCGGCTGCTGCCTCTAGGGAGCATGGACGGAGTGCCCTTGGGATGGCAGCCGCTGAACTATCTTTTCGACATTGGATTCACACGTGACGTGTGGATGCACCGCATTGACATCTGCAGGGCGACCGGCCGGCCCGTCAATCCGACAAGCGAACACGACGGGCGCATCCTTGAAGACATCATCGCGGAATGGGCGACACTCCACACCGACCCGTTCCTCCTGAAACTCACCGGACCAGCGGGCGGTACTTTCACACGGGCGGATGAACCCGGAACGACCCGCACGGTGTGTTTCCTGCCGCACCCGCGCCCCTCATGCAGATGCCAGGTCAGCTGAAGGAACGGACCGCTTGGGAAAGCTTCGACCCGGAGGTGACCGGTAGGCCTGCTGATGCGAGCAGTGAGAGTTTTTCTGCGTCCTGGGAGCCGGCATCTGGGTGGAACACGACAAGCATGAGACCTTCGGCACCGCCGATGCTCAGCCTTTCGCGATTGAGGAGCAGTTCGCCGACCTGTGGGTGGTTGAAGCGGAGCATGGTTCCCTTCTGCCCGCGCACTTCATGTCGGGCCCAGAGCTGTGCGAAGAGGGGACTGGTCAGGGAAAGCTCTCCGACGAGTTCGACGAACCGTGGATTCTCGATATCGGTGCCGACAGATTGGCGGAGATTGGCGATGAGGCACTCCGCGACGTCTTTCCACTGCGGCTGCAGTGCCTGCTCCGCCGGGTCAAGGAACATGTCCATCAGCTGGTTCCGTCCGGTGTCCAGTCTCGGCGAGAGCGCTTTGGCGAGCGGGTTGGATGCGAGGATGTCGAAGTAGCGCCCTTCGATGAAAGCCGGCTGATTCAGCGACTCAAGGAGCTTCAACGCCCCGGGCGGTACGATTTCCCTGCGCGGGCGGCGCTGTCGCTGGCGCGGAACTTCGGCCACCAGGGACAGCAGGTGGGTGAAGTGGTCGTCATCCAACTGCAGGACGCGGGCTATTGCTTCCAGTACCTGCAGCGACGGATGCCGGTCGCGGCCGCGTTCAAGGCGCAGATAGTAGTCGGCGCTGATACCGGCGAGCATGGCAACCTCCTCGCGCCGAAGTCCGGGGACACGACGGGCGCCCATGACGGGGATGCCTGCCTGGGCGGGGGTGATCATTTCCCGCCGGGCACGCAGGTAGGCGCCGAGCGCATTGCCTGCTCCACCGTTTCCACCCCTTATTCCGGGCGTTGTTCGAGCTCCCGGTTCGGGGTTGCTGCGGGATCGGGTTAGGGGGGGGCCTGCCACACCCCGGTCTCGGGAGGGCTCTGGTTGGTTCGGGTTGGTGCGCATACGGTCGTCAACGACCCATTCACGCAATCTATTTCGATAGGACATCATGACCATCTCCTTGATCACAGGGGCCAACAAGGGCATCGGCTTCGAGACCGCTCGTCAGCTTCTGGACCTCGGGCACGTCGTCTACATCGGGGCACGCGATTCGGAGCGGGGCCAGAAGGCGGCCGAGGTCCTCGGTGCGCGCTTTGTGCAGCTTGACGTCACCGATGATTCTTCGGTCCGCAACGCTCTCGCGACGATTGAGGCGCGCGAAGGCCGCCTTGACGTCCTGATCCACAATGCCGGAGTTCTGCCTACGGAGCTGGACGGACCCACCGCCCTTCACGCCTTCGACACGAATGCGGTCGGCATTGTCCGTGTCACGGAGGCCGCGCTCCCTCTGCTGCGCAACTCGGAAAACCCCAATGTTGTCACCGTTTCCAGCACCGCTGGATCATTCTGGGCCGTGACCAATCCTGAGCGGCCCGAATTCAATCTGCCTCTGGCGCTCTACTCTGCGTCCAAAGCCGCGGCGACCATGCTCACCGTGCAGTACGCCAAATCCCAGCCGGGCATCAAGTTCAATGCAGTCGAACCCGGGACCGCCGCCACCGACATGACCGCGGCCTTCGGAGTGGGCCGGCCGGTGGACGAGTCCGCCCGCATCGTCGTCCGCCTTGCAACCCTTGGTGCGGACGGCCCCACCGGCACTCTGCAGGACGAGAACGGCAACGTTTCCTGGTAGCAGCCGGCCCGCGGTACTGAGGTGAGCGCCCGCGCTCACCTCAGTACCCTGTCCCTGCCATCGGTTTCGAATGTTCTCAAACGCACACGCCTTCCGCACCAGAGAGATGAAATCTTGACCAGCACAACCACACAAGAATCCACACACCACCAACGAGCATCGTGGGGAGGCGTCATTTCCCTCGGCATCGGGATTTTCGCCATCGTCATGTCCGAATTCCTTCCGGCGAGCCTGCTCCCGCGTATCGCCGACGACTTGGAGGTATCAATCGGTGCCGCGGGCCAAAGCGTCACCGTGACCGCCATCGCCGGCGCGTTCGCCGCGCTGCTCATCGCCGTGGTGCTCCCACGGGTGGACCGCCGCTTCATCATGATCGGCCTCACCGCGCTGGCCATCGTGTCCAATGTCATCGTGGCCCTGGCACCCAGTCTTCCCGTGCTGCTTCTGGCGCGGGTCCTCCTTGGCGTGGCGCTCGGCGGTTTCTGGGCCTTGGCCACCGCGATGGCGGCCAAGCTGGTCCCCGGCGACCACCTCGGCCGCGCCCTGACCATCATCAATGCAGGCGTGTCCGTCGCGACCGTCGTCGCTGTTCCTCTTGGCGCATGGCTGGGGGAGGTCTGGGGGTGGCGCGGGGTGTTCTTCCTCGGCGCCGGTGTCGGGCTCGTCGCGCTCATCGCGCAGACGGCTACCCTGCCGCATGTCATACCAACGGCCGTCAGTGGCCTGCGCGCTCTTGGAGCCACGCTGCGGTCGGGCATCGTCATCGCCGGCCTTACCGCCATCCTGCTGATCTTCGGCGGCCATTTCAGCGGCTTCACCTACATCCGTCCGGCGGCGGAAAGCGTCTCGAATATCGACGCCGGGGGCCTGGCTGTCATGCTCCTCGTTTTCGGGATCGCCAATGTCCTTGGCACCGCCCTGAGCGGGCCCATCGTCGACCGGTCCCTCCGCGCCGCGATTCTCCTGTTCCCCCTCCTCGTGGCCGCCGGCATGCTGACCATGCTTCTGACCAGCGGATCGACCGTGGGCCTGTTCATCGCCGTCGCCCTGTGGGGCTTCGGCTTCGGCGGCGTCCCGACGACCGTCCTGAGCTGGGGGGCCCGCACCGAACCTGGGCGGCTGGAACAGATCGGCGGCCTCATCGTCACCGTCTGCAATATCGCGATCGCGGTAGGCGCAATTGTCGGGGGTGTGCTGGTCGACAGCGTATCGGCCAGCGCAACCCTCATCATTGGCGGTGTCCTCGCCATCCTTGGCGGAATGGTCCTGACCAGCCTCCGCCGGCGGGCGAACGACATCTCCACTCCTGTAAGCAACTAAACCCCCGTCCGGCTGCATCCCAGCATCACGAGTGACAACCCCACTTTCACAAGGCCCGCGCACCCGCGCCACGCCTGCCCAAAAGGAGCACTTTTCATGACAACCATCGGCATACTCGGTGCTGGCCAGGCCGGCAGCACACTCGCCCGTGCCTCAGTGGCGGCAGGTTACACCGTCGTCATCGCCAACTCACGCAACCCCGAAACCCTGACAGGGCTGGTTCGCGAGCTCGGCCCGCTGGCCTCCGCCGCATACGCGACCGACGCGGCAGCCGCAGCGGATGTCGCCTTCCTGGGCTTCCCCTACTCCCCGGACGACCTCCTGCCGGCCAAAGAGCTCGCCGGGAAGATCGTCATCGATAACAACAACTACATGACCTGGCGCGACGACCACTTCCTCGAAGTCGACTCCGGCCTGAAGACCATCCACGAACTGCGCCAGGAGCAGCTTCCGGCCTCGAAAATCGTCAAGGCATTCACCCATGTCCAGTTCCACGCACGGGCCCAGATCCGCGTCCCCAGCGACACCCAGCCTGCTCTGATCCGTCTGGCCAGACCCGCCGGTGCTGCGGACCGGAAAGCCCTGGTTGTCTCCAGTGACTACCCCGAGGCCGTCGATTTCGTCACGGACTTCTACAACGACCTTGGCTTCGATGCTGTCGAGAACAGTCCATTGAAGGAATCGTGGCGCAGCGCCCCGAGCACCCCGATGTGGCGGCACCACGTCGACGGCCAGAGCAGGGAGGAGCTCATCCGCAACCTGCAGCTCGCGCGCCGCCCCGGTCGCTGATCCGGGTAACCCTCCCCACATACTCCCTTCCCGAGGATTAGGAGAACAAGCAATCATGAGCCCGGCAGGCATCACGCCCAGCACCTCCCCGCAGCAGGGCAGCGCTCCCAGTATGACCCATCCGCCCGTACCTCCCCGGCGTCAACCGGCCGGTTACGGGGCCACGCCATCCAGCGCGGCGGGCGTCCGTTCGTCGGCCGGCACACTTCCGGAAGCGGTTGCTCGGCGGTCGCGTTCCAGCGGAAACCCGCCGATGCCGATGCCGCGATGCCTAAGGAGAGGGGCAAGATCTCTCTCCCTCTGGGGAGGGTGCGGCCAATGGCTCCCGAGAAGGCTGCCGCCGTCTCGGGACGGACCGTCGTGGTGCGGCGGGGACGGAGGTTGCCACTACCGTTCAACAAAAGGAACCGGTAGGGCTTACAGGTCCATATCGATGGGCGCGGCTGCCGTGATCGGCGTTCGACCTGCGGCGACCGGGAAGCGCGGCTGCCGGTACCTCCGGTGCGGGGACGCCGTTCCCATCACGGCAGGGGACTCCTGTCCGCGGACTCCGAGTTCTATCCCGCGGACCGCCGGTAGGTCGGATGGACGGTGAATCCGCATGAAGGGCCGCAGCGGCAACGTCCTCAGTAGCCACACATATGTCCGTTTTGCACCAATGATTTCCCGTTGAGCGCTATGCATGACCGGGCGCCGATCCGGTTACCGTGCTGTGCCGTTTCGGTTGGTGTTCCTCTTGGTGCGGTATGGAAATCCGAGGGAATTGGAGAAGTTGTGGGGATCCAAGACCATGATGAAGATTCGCCGATAATCTACATTATGTCAAGTGAGCTTCAGGTCCACACCCCCGACCGATATGTGGGACCACTTGGTCGAACATCAATAGATGGATTCGGCAACTGATGACTTCGGCCGGCGGGGTCCGCATGCCTTGCCCCGTCTAGTCGGAGCGGGAACACAACCCGGCCGGCTGAAGATCGACAAAGGCGACTCCGACGTCCTTTCGGTTGCAACTTTGGACGCTGCCGACGCCGTGATGGATCTGCAGAACTGTCACCCATAGCCCTCCGGGTTACAACGATCATCCATGTCGAAGACCGGGCCTGAAAGATTGGCACGGTCGCGCTGATCCCAGTACTACTCCTGGGTCTGCTGAATCTATCGTCCAATAGCTAGGGAAAAACGGGCCGTTCATTTCCCCGGGCTTTTTCCTTCGGACACTTGAGTAGGCCACTCCCCCGCCCAATCCTCAACCACTGATCATGACCATCGATTTAGGGCTTGTAGCCCTTTCTTCGTCCTGAGATGTAGGCCTTCAGTTCGCTACTGGCAGCTGAACACCCGTGACCGATAGCGCGTACTGCTGGGCTTTGAGTCCCAGCAGCTCATGCAGCTTAGTGAAGAGCTCTTGAGCAGCCAGGCCATGCCACCCTTCAGGGAGGTATTCCTCGGGCAAGCCGGGATCAATGTAGGGAAGGCGCCGCCATTCCGTGATCATTGGGACGTAGTCAGTGAAAGCGTCCTTGAGCAGGCCAAAGGAATCACTTGTCTCATCCGGGCGCTGCAACCACCGTTGCAGAACGGGCTCGTGACGTTCCAAAAAATCCGTGTAGAGCGCCTCGAGGGACGGAAGATCCCACCATTGCCCTATCTTGTCCTTAATGTGGTCTTCCGTGAGAGAGGTCGCTTTGAACAGATCCACATAGTCCATGAGACCCGCCCGCCGAAGCTGTAGCGCGACCTCCTCGGCCCGGTTGCCGGGAGCAATCCATAGGCCTGGAGAGACCTGACCGCATCCAACTCGCGTCAGGATGGTGCGCAGCTTATGCCGCAGGTGCCTTCGCGCCTCCGGAACCGAGAACGAGACAAGAAACCAGTCATCGTCTCTTGTGGCCCTGCGCGGGGAAAAAATCCGCTCGTCTCCCGCCGTGAAGACTTCCTCAAGGCCCGGTGACAGCCTGTAAGCGGCAGCACCACCACGCTTGAGACTGACGAGAACTCCACGTTTCTTTAGCCTGGACACCGAGGACCGCACGCCAGCCGATTCAATGCCCAGGTCGCCGAGCAGACGGATGAGATCAGCGATCGCGAAAGAGCCGTCGTGGTGGCGGGCATAGAGCCCGTAGACGGTGACGATCAAGTGCTGATGACGTGGCAGCGGGGTTGCGTCGGGGACGGCACTAGCCTTCGCCATTCAGGACTACCTCTTATGGTCTGGATTTACGTTGCAATCCTAGGCTACAACGACCAATCTTCAATCAGCTGAGCGCTCGCCTGCACTGTCCTCGGCGTCGCTGCATGAATTCGTTGTGTCGCATTGGTGACTCTCGTCGCGATTGCTATATTTGGAGCTTGATCCAGCTGAAGGGCGGGCTTAGTGGAGCGGTTAGCTGATGTGCGCCCGCAAGCAAGTGTTGAGCGCTACGTGGAGTGGGTGGATACGGACGCCTCTGGACACCAACACAACTCCGTCATCCTGCGGTGGGTTGAGTCCGCCGAGGCCGAGCTTTTCCTGCGCGTGCTCGATCTACCGGACTTTTTCCCGATAGCGCCTCGGGTGCACCAAGAGATCCACTTCCGGGCCAAGCTGTGGTTTGGGCAGAAGGTGACTGCGACAGTTGGCATCTCCAAGCTGGGCCGGACCTCCCTGACCTACTTGTTCGAGGTCCACGGGCATCGCCGCGGTGAAGTGCCAGGCGGCCTTGCTGCCTACGGCACTGTCACCGTCGCACATGTGCCATCCGGCGCAGCGAAGACAGCCCCATGGCCGACACAAATTGTCGACGCCATCGAGGGCTATAATGAGACCGGCTCCCAGCCTCTGCAGAGGTAGAACCACCCACCTGCAGACGCCGGCATCGGCCGCTCGAGGGTCTCAAATGGGCCCCCGACTGCCGGAGCGACGTCGGAGGAGATCGGTCTCCCCCACAGTTGGTCGCCCCGATCGTTGAGCCGGAGTGAGGCAGCGTCTGGTTCATGGTGGCCCAAGAGAAACGTGGAGAGGTCCGGCGCTCTCATCGAACCTCCCCATGTGCATGGGTCAGTGGCCTTTGAAGGCCTCGGCAAGCCACCATGATCCGCCATCGGAGGCGATGCGGGCATCGATCACGATCGGGCGGGTGCGGGGGCCCGCGAGCCACTCCGCGACACCTGCAAGGTCCTCACGCGTACGTACGACGACACCTACCGCACCGTAGCCGCGCGCGATCGAAGCAATGTCGGTGATCGGGAAACGGACGGCCTCCAGATCCTCCTCGTCTGCGGTGTCAAAGTGATGAACCTCGGCTCCGTAAGCGGAGTCGTTGTAGACGACTGCAACGAGAGGGATGCCCCGGCGCACAGCGGTTTCCAGCTCGGCAATTCCCATCAGGAACCCACCATCGCCGGCCCCCAGCACCGGCAGCCGATCCGGCTGGGCGATCGCCGCGCCGATCACCGTGGCCAGACCCAAGCCGACCGACTGAAACGCCTGCGTGAAGCAAAATCCAAACTCGTCCGGAACCTGGAAATAGGCACTGGGATAACCCATGAAGTTGCCGGAATCGATGGCGACGATCCGCTCGGTGGGTAGAAGCTTATCCAGTTCACGGCTGAGCACCCGCGGGTCGATTGTCTCCGGTGTCGAGAGATCCTCGGTATCCACTGTGTTCCACCGAGAGCGGTCGGCGATCGCGGCAGCCACCTGCGGCGTGCGCAGACCAGGGCTCCGGAACCCGGAGGCGTCCATCAGCTCCAAAGCCGCGGCAGCGGTCTCTGCACAATCACCGACCACCCCGAGGTCGATGGGCCGGTGCGCTCCCAGCGAGAGGTCATCAAGATCAACCTGCACCACTACGGCGTCCGGCCCGATCAGGGAACCATGCCGTGTGGTCCACATGTTGAGCGCACACCCCCACCCTACGATCAGATCGGCCTCGGCGATCGTGGCTGCCGTGAAGGGCGAGGAGAATCCGCCGGAGATCCCCAGATTGAACGGGTGGTCACGGAAAAGTCCGTGAGCGACGGCCGAGGTGGCCAAGAGTGCTCCGCACGCTTCCGCCAGAGCCGCAATCTGCGGTCCAGCACTCCGCCCGCCACGACCCGCCACAAACACCGGGCGTCGGGCTCCGCGCAGCAGCCCGACGAGACGCTCGACGGCGACCGAGCTGGGGCGCACCGCCTGCGGCGGATCCAGTGGCCGAAGCGCTCCGATGGTGGATTCTGCCGGAGCACCTTGAATATCTGTAGGCAGCGAAAGCACAACGGTCCTGCGTTCGTTGACTGCTGTGCGGTAGGCGCGGACGGTGTCCGCCACGGCGCTCGATGGGGAATGGACGCGTTCGGGCACCGCTCCGACACTGCGGGCCAGCCCGTCCTGGTCGATCCGGAAGTTGGCTCGAACAGCCGCGGCGGCCGTATCAGCGGTGAGTACGATCATCGGCGTTCGGGACTTGGCAGCCTCGGCAAAGCCCGTTACTGCGTTCGTGAGCCCGCAGCCCTGATGCGTGGAAACCACCCCGACACGGCCGGACATCCGTCCGTAAGCATCAGCCATGGTCGCTGCTCCACCTTCATGGCGGGCAGCAGTAAAGGGCACACCAGCACGACGCAGGGCATTGGTAACGGTGAAGTTGCCGCTGCCGACGACACCGAAGATGTGTCCGACGCCCAGCGCTGCGAGGGTCTGGCCCACCAGTTCGGCCACAGTGGCCGGTGGATGGTCTGCGGCCTCTGCCGTGCTCGCGGCGTAAGGTTCGCTGAAAGTGCTCATGTTTGCTTCCTTTGGTGGCGCTGACGGCCCCGGCCAGCAGTCACGACTGCTGGCCGGAGGAACGGATCAGGTGGTCGTGGGCGTGGTCGTCATCTGATCATCCGAGCCCGAGCGTGATTTGAGCTGGGCTGCCGGTGGGCGCGGGATGAGCGAGATGGCGATCGCGGCTGCCAGCGCGAACAGCGAGAAGATAATGAAATTCCACTGGAATGGCAGTGCAGCGGAGCCGATCCAACCGCCGATCAGCGGCCCGCAGATTGCTCCAATTCGGGCAAATGACAGCGCCCAGCCGGTGGCGGTGGCACGGGCGTAGGAGGGGTAGTAATCAGCGACCCAGCCGGTAAGGACGAGGGAAGTGGAGATCGAGCCAATACCGGCCAGGGCCACGAAGACGTAGTTGATCACAATGTGGTTGGGGAACATCAGCAGGAGGATGCCGACCCCGCCCAGAAGGTAGAACGTCGTCAGGATCAGCTTCTTGCCGTAGGCATCGGCTGCACGACCGAGAACGATGCCACCAATGGCAGAGGCCAAACTGAAAACGGCCAGGAACGTGAGGGCCGAGCCAAGGTCATAGCCGGCCGAACGCATAATCGAAGGCAACCAGGTGTTCAGGCCGTAGACCAGCAACAGGCCGCAGAACATGGCAATCCAGAAGAGAACGGTCGGACGCAGGTACCCCCGGGAGAACAAGGTTGAAAGCGCCTCCTTCCATCCAACGGCCTTTGTGGCATCGGCAGCGGAGGGAGCCGGAGTCCAGTCGGACTCCACGAAGGGAGCGATGTTCAGTTTGCGGGCCAACTCGGCTGCCTTCGTGCGGCGCCCCTTAGCCATCAGGTATTCCAGAGATTCTGGAAGTATCCACGCCAGCAGAGGAATCAGGAGCACCGGCACACAGCCCATGCCAATCACCCAGCGCCATCCCAGGGTCGGCAGCAGTGCCAGGGCGACGAGAGCGGCTGCCAGAATGCCCAAGGAGTAGCCGGAATACATCAGACCGTAATTGAATGACCGCCGTCGCGGGGCGGAGTACTCGATCGTCAGGGCAGCGGCCACAGGGATGATCCCGCCCATGCCCAATCCTCCGAGCAAGCGGAACAGGCCGAAGATCTCCGGCGTAGGGGCCAGCGCCGCGCCCAGTTGGGTGGTGGTGAAGATGAGTACGGACAGCATCAACATCTTCTTGCGGCCGACCCGGTCCGAGATTGAACCGATGGTCATCGCCCCGATGAGCATGCCGATGAGCGCGTAGGAACCCAGCCCACCCAGTTCCAGCGGGGAAAGGTCCCATGGCTCGTATGCGGCCAACGCTGGGATGATCGCGCCCAGAACGCCGACATCATAACCCTCGGCCAGAATAGCCATCCAGCAGGCTAGGAGCACTCGGTTGGTGGTTTTTTGTGGAACGGGCCACTGGGTGGAAGCCGGGGTTGCCATGAATCACCTTGTCCTGTCTCGCCCACATGACAGCGGGCCATAGATGCAGTTGAAGCGCGCGGAGGTTTGTGTTGCGAATCACAGTATGTTCTATATATGCCGTTCGTTACAAGAGCGCTATATCAATATCTCCTGGTGCTGGACATTCACGCCGTCATGCTCCGGGGCGGTCGAAGGACACACGGACATGACTACGCAGGAGACCGGGCTGTCATGATCCCTGCCTCTTCCGGTAGTTCCCGCGTCAGGACGGCGGCTGCGCTGACGGAAAGGTGATGCGGTTGACCAAGCGGCCGATGCCGTCAATCTCAGTCTGGAGCACGTCCCCGTCGGCGAGGAACTGCGGAGGAGTCATGCCCATACCCACGCCGCCAGGGGTGCCGGTCAGCACGAGGTCGCCCGGCCTCAGCGTCGTGAACTCCGAAATGTACGCAAGCAGCTGCGCCGGCCCGAACACCAGGGTCCTGGTGTCGCCTTCCTGCACTTGCTTCCCATTGACATAGCCGCGAACGCGGAAGGCGGGGTCGTCAGCGAACTCATCGGCGGTAACCATGACCGGTCCGACCGGAGTGGTCGCATCAAAGGCTTTTCCTTGGAACCACTGCAGGGTGCGGTTCTGCCAGTCACGCATCGACACGTCATTGGCGACCGTGTATCCGGCGATGCCCGCTCTGGCTTCGCCCAGATCGGCATGTCGTAGTTCGGCCCCCACCACCACGGCCAATTCGGCTTCCCAATCGACCCGGGAACTACCGTGCACGGCGATCTCATCCCGGGCCCCGATGAGGGTGTCGGCATACTTGGCAAACAGCGTAGGGTATTCCGGGAGCTCGCGTCCCATCTCCTGGATGTGCTCGGCATAATTCAGTCCACAGCAGATTACTTTCCCGGCGTGCGGCAAGAGTGTAGCGAAATCAAGCTCCCCCGCGGGGATCACATCCGCCTGGGAGTCCAGGGCTGCAGCGACCACGTCCTTCCAGCCCGGGCCGGAGATCAGCTCGCCCAGGTCACCGACTGGAAGCGGAATGGCAGTGCCATCTTCGCGAAGGACAGCTGCGGAGGTGGAACCCGCGTAACGAATCGTGGCCAGCTTCATGTGGATCTCCTCGGAGGGGCGTGATGTCGGTGATTATCGTCCGGAAACGGCGGCCGCAGGGGAAGACCGCCCGCGACGGGAAGCCACAGCTGCAGCTACGCCGCGTCCTGGATGACGGCGACGCCCTGAATTTCGATTAGTGCTTCCTTCTGCCACAGGCGGGTGACCCCGATACCTGCCATCGCGGGGTACCGGTTGCCGGCCATGTCGCGCCATAGCCTACCGATCTCCCTTCCGTGCGCCATGTAGTCGTCCACATCGGTCAGGTAGATCGTCACGCTCACCAGATCGTCAGGTTTACCCCCGGCTTCGGTCAGTGAAGCCAGCACGTTCCGGAAGGCCTGGGCGAACTGCTCGACAATGCCTCCCTCCACAATTTTCATGTCCTTATCCAGGGCCGTCTGTCCACCCAGATAAACCGTGTTTCCCGTCCGTACGGCATGGGAGTATCCCGAAGGGGCAGGCAGGGAAGCGGGATTGACAATCAGGTTCTGCATAGGGACGGCTCCATCCGTGGTCGGGTGCTGTGTACAGGTGACGGGGCTAATTACCCCTAGCGCGGTTCATGTCCTCCGTGCTACCTTCACTCTACGTGACGGTCGTCACGACGTCGACATATCCAACGAGAAGGGCATCCAATGAGCACGGTCAGCCAGTACCGCACCGAAGGTGACAACAGCGCCTATTCCGGCCCTGACGGCAAGGTCGTCCCCGTCGTGACGCGCTCCGGTGAGGAAGACACCAACACCGCCCAGTCCGGAGACTGCATCCGCGTATCCGGCGTAAGCATCCAGCACACACCCGCGACGAAGATCTGGTTCGGTCAGGTTTCGAACACCCCCGGCTACCGGTCACTGCCACATCACCACGGCGAGGCAGAAACGGGCGGGTATGTCCTCCGCGGCCGCGGTCGGATCTACTTCGGCGAGGGTTACAAGGAGTACCTGGACATGACCGCCGGCGACTGGGTGTTCGTTCCCCCTTTCATGCCGCACGTCGAAGCCAACATGTCCACCACCGAAGAGCTTGTCTGGCTCACCGCGCGGACACCGGAGAACATTGTCGTAAACCTCGACGATGTTCCGGATGAGACGCTCGCGGACTACCGACGCGCATGAATCCCATGACCTCGGCAGCGGACACAACCGCAAACACCGCCGCGGAAGGGGCCAGCCAGCGTAAGGCCGGCCCGACGTCGGAGATCTTCCTCGCGGCCTTGGACCTGCAGCCAGATACCGCCCAGCTGTACGACGAGGCCTGGACGGCACGCACGCAGTATGTCCCCTGGCCCAAGGCTTTCGGCGGGGACATGGTCGCCCAGGCCGCAGCCGCGATGATGCACTCCGTCGACGGTGACCGCGTGCTGCACTCCATGCACAGCTACTTCATGCGTCCTGTCGACATCGGAGTGACGGTGCGTTACGAGGTGGAGCGCCTGCGCGATGGGCGCGGCTACTCGACCCGTCATGTTCGCGCGTTTCAGGGCGAGAAGCCTGTCTATGACGCCATCGGTTCCTTCCAGGTCCCTGAGACAGGTGCCGATCAGGCCCCCGACGCTCCCCTGGTTCCTGGCCCGGAAGAGCTGCCTGCGGCGGCGACCGTTCTGGCCAGGGAGCAAGGGCCGGCAGCCGAGTACTGGGCTGCGGGCCGGTCCTTTGACATGCGACACGTCGAAGGTCCCCTCTACACGGAGGTTTCCGGCAGTAGGGAACCCCGGCAGGCAGTGTGGGTGAAGGCGTTCGACCAGCTTCCTGACGACCCCAACCTGCACCGCGCGGCACTGGCCTACGTGTGTGACTACACGATCCTTGAACCCCTGCTGCGGTCCCAAGGCCTGGCCTGGGCCGCGCCCGGACTCCAGACGGCAAGCCTTGATCACTCCATGTGGTTTCACCGCCAAGGGCGGGCTGATGAGTGGATCTTGTATGTCCAGGAAGCTTGTTCCCTCCAAAGCAGCCGCGGCCTGGTCCGCGGCCAGTTCTTCGACCAGGAAGGCCGCCTATTGGCCACCGTCGCACAAGAAGGCCTGATCCGTCCCGGCGGCTAAGCCCACCCTCCGGTCCCGCACATCACGCCCCACGAGCATCCTTGAGGAAGTAGATCCATGCATCTGTCTCCGTCAGCGCACCAGGACACGTTCACGCGCGACAACCTGCCCCCAGCCGAACAATGGCCGGTGCTGGAATTCACCCTGCCCGAGTTGGAGTACCCGGACCGGCTCAACGCCGCTTCGGTTCTCATCGACGAGACGACGGCAGCCTTCGGCCCCGACCGGCCCGCCCTGCACACCCCGGACGGTGAAACATGGTCCTACGGCCAACTCCGCCGCCGTGCCAATCAGGTCGCTCAGGTCCTCGTGGAGGACCTCGGTGTCGTGCCCGGCAACCGCGTCATGCTGCGCGCCCCGAACAATCCGTGGCTTGTCGCCTGCTGGCTCGGCGTCCTCAAAGCAGGGGCGGTAGTTGTCACCACCATGCCGATGCTGCGTACCGAGGAAGTGTTAAGGCTCGTTGAAAGCACGAGTCCGACAGTGCTCCTCGCCGACCACCGCTTCCTCTCCGGCCTTGCTGACGTTCTGGGGCAGACACTGCTGGTCCCGGTAGGCGGGGATGGAACCGACGACCTTCTTCACCGGTGCGAAACGAAGTCGGGCGAGTTCGCTGCCGTCGAAACGGCATCGGATGACGTCGCGCTATTGGGCCCCACCTCCGGCACCACGGGCACCCCGAAATTCACGATGCACTTCCACCGCGACATCCTCGCCAACGCTGACACCTTCGCCCGGCACATACTCGCGCCAGTGCCCGACGACGTCTTCGCGGGCTCCCCGCCGCTGGCGTTCACCTTCGGCCTCGGCGGGCTCGTCGTCTTTCCGCTTCGCTTTGGCGCATCCGCCCTGCTCACCGAGCGCAGCGCACCGCTCGAGCTCGCCCGGCTTGTGCATGACCGGGGAGTCACCGTCCTGTTCACTGCACCGACCGCCTACCGTGCCATCCTCAAGGAAGGCCAGGAAGGCCTCCTGAAGAACCTGCGGATCGCCGTCTCCGCAGGAGAACACCTGCCTGTCCAGACCTGGCGGGAAGTTAAGGAGAAAATCGGGCTTGATCTCATCAACGGGATCGGAGCCACCGAAATGCTGCACGTCTTCATCTCCGCGGCCGTGGGTGACATCCGACCGGAGGCGACAGGAAAACCTGTCCCCGGATACCGGGCAACGATCCTCGACGACGACGGCCAGGAACTCGGACCGGGACTCATCGGACGCCTGGGCGTCATCGGTCCCACCGGATGCCGGTACCTCAACGACACACGACAACTCAATTACGTTGTCAACGGGTGGAACGTCACTGGTGACACCTTCCTCAAAGACGAGGACGGCTACTTCTACTACCAGGCCCGCACGGACGGAATGATCGTCTCCGCCGGGTACAACATCAGCGGACCCGAGGTCGAAATCGCCGTCAATCAACATCCTGACGTCGTCGAATCCGCCGTCGTCGCACGTCCGGACCCCGAGCGGGGCAACATCGTCTGCGCTTTCGTCGTTCTCCGCCAGGGCGTCGAGGGGGATGACGCGAAGCGGCGCGAAATCCAGGACTTCGTCAAGCAAACCATCGCCCCTTACAAATATCCGCGCGACATTCGGTTCGTCGACGACCTGCCCCGCAATCCCAGCGGCAAGCTCCAGCACTTCCGGCTGCGTCAGCAGCTCGCGGAGGAATCAACTCCGCCGGCCGAACTCCACACCTCCTAACGTCAAGAAAAGGGAAACCGACATGAAGATCGCGATCGTTGGCGGAGGCCCGGGCGGGCTCTACTTCGCCGCCTTGATGAAGCAACTCGATCCCGCACACCACGTCACAGTCTGGGAACGCAACGCCGCCGAGGACACCTTCGGATTCGGTGTCGTGTTCAGTGATGAAACGCTCGGCGGCATCGAGAACGCCGACACGGTCGTCGCAGCCAGCATGGCCGCGCGCTTCGCCCGCTGGACCGACATCGACATCCACTTCAAGGGCGAGATGACCACCATCGGTGGTCAGGGTTTCGCTGCCATGAGCCGCAAGGAGCTGCTGGAAATCCTGCAGCAGCGGTGCCAGCAGCTCGACGTCGACCTTCGCTTCCGCACCATGGCCCCCGACGTCGAACAGCTTTCCGCCGAGTACGACCTCGTGCTCGCGGCAGATGGCCTGAACTCCGCCATCCGGAACCGGTTCCCCGAATCCTTCGGTCCAAGCCTGGACCCCCGCGAATCGAAATATATGTGGCTCGGTACTGATCTCGTTTTCGAAGCGTTCAAGTTCTTCGTCAAGGAGACCGAGTGGGGAGTCATGCAGATCCACGGCTACCCCTACTCCGATCAAGGCTCCACCTTCATCGTGGAGATGCACGAAGACGTATGGCGGCGCGCCGGCTTCGATGCGAGCGAGTCCCAGCAGTTCCCGCCCGGCGTCAGTGACGACGCATCGGTGGACAGACTCCGCGAGATCTTCTCCGAAGAGTTGGAGGGTCATAAGGTCCTCACGAACAACTCGAAGTGGATCAA
Organism: Arthrobacter sp. TJ-217; assembly: GCF_058269255.1. Classification (NCBI taxonomy): domain Bacteria; kingdom Bacillati; phylum Actinomycetota; class Actinomycetes; order Micrococcales; family Micrococcaceae; genus Arthrobacter; species Arthrobacter sp. TJ-217. The sequence goes on along the minus strand of NZ_JBZCNJ010000004.1, from coordinate 155,186 downwards.
CTTCACCACTGTCCGCAATGAAAACTGGCGGCACGGCAACATCGTCCTCCTCGGCGACGCGGCACACACCGCACACTTCTCCATCGGCTCGGGCACAAAGCTGGCGATGGAAGACGCCCTGGCCCTGGCGGCATGCCTGCATGAGCACCCGGACATCGAACACGCGCTCGAGGCCTACGAAACCGAACGCCGCCCGGTCGTTGAATCGACACAACGCGCAGCACAAGCCTCCCTTGAATGGTTCGAAACGATCGGCCAATACAAGGATCAGGAGCGCACGCAGTTCTGCTTCAACCTGCTCACCCGCTCCCGGCGCATCACCTACGAAAACCTCAAGCTGCGCGACCCGGACTTCACAGCCAAAGTGGACGAGGCATTCGCACGGGCACAAGGACTCGAATCAAACGCGCCGGCTATGTTCCAGCCCTACAGCATCGGCAGCCTGCAGCTGAAGAACCGCATTGTGGTGTCGCCGATGGACATGTACTCGGCAGTCGATGGAGTGCCGGGCGAATTCCACCTGGTCCATCTCGGCAGCAAGGCTCTGGGCGGCGCCGGGCTCGTCATGACCGAAATGGTTTGCGTCTCCGACATCGGGCGCATCACTCCGGGCTGCACGGGCCTGTACTCGGACGAGCAACGCGACAGTTGGAAGAAGATCACTGACTTCGTTCATACCCAGTCCAATGCCGCCATCGGAGTCCAGCTCGGACACTCAGGCCGCAAGGGTTCTACCCGCCTCATGTGGCATGGCATGGATGAACCACTCAGCGAGGGAAACTGGGAAACCTTCGGGCCCTCCCCTGTTCCTTACGGAAAGGGAAGCGCCACCCCGCGCGAGATGGACCGGACAACCATGGACGAAGTGAAGCAACAGTTCGTTGCCTCCACCCGCAGGGCCGCGGAAGCTGGCTTCGATCTGCTCGAGGTCCACGCAGCCCACGGCTACCTGCTCTCCTCCTTCCTCTCCCCCATCTCCAATCGCCGCAGCGACGAGTACGGTGGTTCCCTCGAGAACCGTCTGCGCTACCCGCTCGAAGTCTTCGACGCCATCCGCCAGGAATGGCCAGCGGACAAACCAATCCTCGTGCGGCTCTCCGCGGTGGATTGGCTACCGGACGGCAACACGGTGGAAGCAGCCGCGGAAATCGCGCGTGCCTTCGTTACCCACGGGGCCGATGGGATCGACGTGTCCAGCGGCCAGATTGCCAAGGACGAGAAGCCTCAGTTCGGACGCAGCTACCAGACCCCGTTTGCGGACGTCATACGGCACTCGGTGGCGAAGGAGGCTGGTGCAGCAGTGATCGCTGTAGGAGCGATCTCGACCTATGACGACGTCAACTCGATCCTGCTCGCCGGCCGCGCAGACCTTTGCGCCTTGGGACGGACGCACCTGTACGACCCTCAATGGACTCTCCATGCGGCCGCTGAACAGGAGTACCGCGGCCCCGGAACCGAGTGGCCCGTCCAGTTCAAGGCAGGCCGACGCAAACCGCCATCGGCGCGCACCGACGCAATCCGCCCGCGTCTTTCACTGGTCAGGGACCCGTTGGCAGATGACCTGCCAACACACGTCCGTTGGACGCCCCAGACCAAGCAGCACCAGCCCGCGGGCTGACTGGCTGCGCAAGATCGGTAGCGGGCCGGGAACGGCTGGCCCGCTACCGCCAGCTTCAAATCAGTTCACCAACCCCCGACGAATTGTGGCCGCACGTTCCTAGCCATCGGCTCGGGCGAGTGCCACCTTCGCCGGGAGTGGACACTGCTCACCATCCCCCCAATCCCGCTCCGCCCCATTGGCGTCAACCCTTTTGGCTGTCGGCATCCCGGAGTTGTTGACCCGGCACCCACCTGCTACTTTGTTGGCACCCAACGACACAATGGCGTGCGGAGGCCGGAAATGAGCGATCCGTCCAAGCGAGTTATAGCTGAGCAAGGCGAGTTCGACCAGGAGCCCCAGGACGGCCCGTCCCCGCGGCCGCGCCGTATCTGGCTTGTCCGTGGCCTTGGGGTGGCACTGGCCATCGTGGTCTACCTGCTCCTCGGCACGTCCGACCTTTCGGACGACGCTCGGGTGGTAGCAGCCGTCGGCACCCTGATGGCCGTCTGGTGGATGACGGAGGCGGTGCCGCTATCGGTGACCTCGTTGCTGCCGATAGCGCTGATGCCCGTTCTGACGCAACGAACGATCGAAGAAACCACTGCCCCATACGCGAACCCGATTGTGTTCCTGTTCCTCGGTGGGTTTCTCATCGCAATTGCCATGCAGAAGTGGAACCTGCACCGCAGGATCGCGCTGTTGACACTGCGGCGGGTGGGTACTCACCCTCGTCGGATCGTCCTCGGTCTGATGGTCTCCACCGCTTTCCTTTCAATGTGGGTGTCCAATACTGCCACCACGCTGATGATGCTGCCTATCGCCCTGAGCGTGCTGACCCTCGTGGTTGAGAACAGCACCAAAACTGGTGACGGTGCTACCGCCGGCCAGGCTTCAGAAGACGTTGGTGAAGGGCTGCGGTCAGGCAGGGCTGTCAGTGACGTTGTGGAGAATCGCGAGGTTCGCGTTTTCGGGGTAGCCCTGGTCCTGGCTGTCGCGTGGTCCGCCACGATCGGCGGATTGGGAACTCTCCTAGGCAGCCCTCCGAATGCTATCGTCGCCGGTTACATCAGCGATGAGCTTGGAAAGACAGTTGGTTTCGCCCAATGGATGCTGCTCGGTGTCCCTATCGTTGTCGTGTTCATTGGGCTGGCATGGTTGCTCATCACACGGGTTATCTTCCGTTTCAATCTGGACGAGGTGGCCGGCGGTAAGCAGTTAATCAATGACGAAATCGCCGCCCTCGGCCCGATGAGTCAAGGCGAGAAGGTAGTGCGCGCTGTCTTCGTAGCTGCCGCGTTTTTCTGGATCGTCCCAGGCCTGCTTTCCAATATCGGCAATCTCGGTGAGCAACTGCCCTTCCTTGACCTCTTTGACGACACCGTTGTCGCGATTGCGGCCGGTGCCCTGCTGTTCATCATCCCCGGTGACAAAAAGGGTCACATGACCCTCAACTGGAAGGATGCCGAGGAGGGTTTGCCTTGGGGTGTCCTGCTGCTGTTCGGAGGCGGCCTCTCGTTGGCTGCAGCAGTGGCAGGCACGGGTCTTGATGCATGGTTCGGTGAGCGGGTCACGGGCCTCGGAGCGTTGCCGATCATATTGCTGCTGGCCACAGTAGTCCTCATCGTTTTGCTCCTCACCGAGATCACCAGCAATACCGCAACGGCGGCCACCTTCATCCCCATTCTCGGCGGGGTGGCCATCGGGATAGGAGTCGACCCCATGGCACTGCTCATTCCAGCGGCGCTGGCGGCCACCTGTGCTTTTATGCTGCCCGTGGGAACACCGCCGAACGCTATTGTCTTCGCCACCGGCAACGTCAAGATCAGCGAGATGATTCGCGGGGGAATCGTGCTCAATATCGTGGGTGTTCTTCTGATAACGATATTCACGGTGCTGATCGGCCCCTTCGCGTTGGGCCTGGTGCTCTAACCGGTCGCCGACGCGGCCTGAGAGCCGTGAATATTGGGCGATTCCGCGTCATCGTCTTAGTGAACGTGCCATGGTCCTGGTCGGCGATTCGGGCGGCTGCCACCTTAGCTGAAATCCGAGAACGACTCTTCCGCGTGCGACAGCGGACCGAACACGCCGGTTCTGCACTTTCAGGTGAGACCGTCGGTCTCCTGAAGGAACCGTCCCAGCCGGAGGAAATCCCTGACTTGGACATAGGCAAATGCGAGTATGAGAATGCCGGCGGGGAACGCGTACCACCACAGCCGGGTCACGGGTGCGAAATAGACCACCGAGCACGGCAGGTAAAGGAGAACAGCGGCAGTCTCCTCGCGCAGTTGGACGGCGGCCGCCCGGACCACCGTCAGGTGCTCCCGGTCAATAGGCTCCTGGCCCGCAATTTGGCGGCGCACGGACTTCTGATCGGTTTTGTTCAGCGCGATCATCACCTTTCCCCACCCCAGCTCGACTGTGGGCCTCATCCGCTTGGAGTTGTAGGCCCACCCCCCAATCCAGCAACCCCCAAACATCAGAAACACTCCGAACTGGACATGCAAGGCCCACTGGCCCCGTCCGCCGTCGAACAGCAGATAAGCGCCGGCGGTACCCAGCGCCAGGAGAGTCGGCACGCCGACCGCCAAATACCGGGTGTAATAGATCCGGAGCGCCTCCCCAATACCGTTGTCCCTGATCTCGGCGGACCGCCGTTCCGCCGCCACCCAGCGGCTTGGCCGCTCTGCCCTCTTGTTGCTGGTGCCCGCCACTTCTCCCCCTGGTTCAGTGTGCTGTCGCTGCTGTCCAGTCTCGCATCGGACCTGCCAATTACCCGCCTGCTCCCCCGCCCTTACTCAGTGGGTGCTCATGTGTCCGGTTATCGCCGAGCCCTCGTCTTCGAATCAATCCGCATCGAGTCCTGCTGGTTTGCGGCCAGCGTGTAGAGCGAGGATGAGGACCCCGGTGACCGCTGCTCCGGCATAGGACCATGCCGTTCCCCAGTCGTATTCCGGCTGTGCCTGAACGAGTACGACCAGCGCGGTCGATAAGACCACATCAAACAGGGACTGGATTTTGCGTCCGGCGGGCGGCGACCCGAGATACAGCCGCGCCGCTGGCAACAACGGCAAGAGCAGTGCTGCCGGATTCGGGATGTAGAGGCTCAGGACGAAGATCAGCGATGCACCGGCGTACAGACCCGCGAACCCCATCAACTCCGCGGCTCTTTTCCTTCCCGGATGGCCGCTTGAACGCTGGCACAACAGAATCCACGCCGGTAGACCCACCAACCAGAAACCGGCCCACAACCCTCCCCCACCGGCCCAGACCGCGGCCAGGAGCAGGCCCAGATAGTAGCGAACCGCTGTCCGCGGTCTTCCTGCACGAGGTCCATGCTCGAAGTATTGCTTTGCCCACCGCAAGCTGGAGATCGGACGGGGCGGCACGGCCTGTCTTGTCAATGTGACTTAACCAATACGCGCCCAAAGCGGAGAAAGCACCACCCATCCGGACAATGGAAGTAGTGATAATCCGTCTTTGAGGAACCCAATGCAGTGGCTAAACAAAAACCGTGACCTTCTCCCCTCCGCCGGAGCACTCCTGGCCGTCCTCGTTTTCTGGGTTGTCGGATCCTTCGGCGGCCTCGGATTCCTCCGAGGATTCCACTCCCCCTTGGTGACCCTGACCGGGCTCTACCTGATGCTCCTGCTGGTGCCCTTCTCGCTCATCGTCGCCTTCTGGGCCGTCCGCGAGTGGCGCCGACGGCTCGCGTACCGGCGTCACGCCAACGGCTAAGGGTCACAACCACGGCGGGCAGCATCCCGCCGCGGATAGAGCCGATGGGTGAAGTGGACCGCAGGACCAGCGTGACCGGTGGCAAGACCGACCTCGGGATCCTGGGGCTGACTCAACTGTCCTGATCTCACTGGCATCCACTCTGTTCGAAGATTTCGGGACAATACCTGGAGGCTCTGGCCTGTCGCCAAACATCCGGTTACACATTTCCCGGTCGGATGCGAAGGATCTCACTCGACAGTGCGTTCTCATATACACCGGTAGCCGTGCTCAACCGTCCATACGGCTACTGTCTGGTGTAGGTGTAGGTTCCCAGATGCAGAACGGTGTTCGTCGGGGTTTCAGCCATCGTCCAATCGACGACGAGCGGAGTGCTTCCGTCGTTGTAGTAGAAGACCGCCTGCGAACCGTTGAAAACCACTTTCCCCTCATCCACGTGACCCGCTTGAACGTTGTTCCCGTCGATCAATGTCCAGGTTCCGTCGCTCGCGATGGTCAGATGAAAGTTTTCTGACACTGATCCCCCGCCCATCCAGTGTCCTTCGACTCCTGCGGGTACGACGGGCGTCGGTTCAGGTGTTGGTGTCGTCGGTTCAGCAGTTGTCGGTTCAGGCGATGGTGTCGTCGGTACGGCGGCAAACGTTGCTGGGGCCGGAGGCGGCGGCTCCCCCGGGCCAAGAACCCCGCTGGTAAAGAGCACCGTTATCACCGTGCCGGCCAAGGCCAACCCGCCTGTTATCCAAGCTGCCTTGGTTGCCGCATCCTTCGTAGATGGCTCCACGTCGCCTCCCGATGCCGGGCCCTGCCCTCAGATTGGTCCGTGGTAAACGAGGTGTCAACACTTGACCTAGTTCTCAGCCCCCCGGTTGACTGCGTACCGGATGTGCACTCTGGCAATCCTGATAACGACACCACCGCGCGTGCCGCGGTTCTCTGCCCCGCGCATGCGCTTTCCATTGCGGGACTCATCCATGGCAATTCCTACCTCATATTCTACTGAGCTTATTGAATCGGCGCCTGCGGACTCCCCTCAAGGCTGAAATGTTTCCTCGAGCAATTGATGGTGCGGCCTCATGAGTATTCTCTGCAAGAATGAAGCGATGTTGACCGCCCAGGAAAAGCGCGTATTGGATGCCGCCAATGACCTGATTGCCCATATTGGTGAGGATCCCAACCACACCGTCGCTGCGGCAGCGATGGACACCTTCGGCAGGATATACACCGGCAAAAATGTGTATCACTTCACCGGCGGGCCCTGCGCCGAGCTCGTCGTCCTCGGCGCAGCAGCGACCGCGGACGCAGGTCCGCTCACCACGATGGTGGCAGTAGGCAGCGAGGGCCGCGGTGTCATCGCGCCCTGCGGGCGCTGCCGGCAAACCATCGTGGATCTTCACCCCGACTGCATCATCATCGTTCCCACGAATGACGGACCCGACACCAGGCCTGTACTTGAATTGCTGCCCTTCACCTTCCAACACCCCGACGCCGCGCCCGGGCGGTTTTTACGTTTCAACTGCGCCTACTACGACAAAGTTGAGCAGGGTGTGAAAACCGCAACGACCCGGTACCGCGATCCAATCGATGTCGGTCCGGCACTCTTCCTCTTCGAGGACGACAACGGGTACCGGCGGTTGCCCGGAGTCATTGAGAGCATTAGATCGCTGCGCCTGGAAGAACTGACCGAGGAGCACGCACAACTTGAAGGTGCCTCCTCTGTCCTAGCACTCCAACAAGGACTCGCCCACCACTACCCCGGCATCAGCGGCGGTGACGTGGTGGATTTCGTCCAGTTCCATGTGGGTGACCCACACTCGAATTTCGATTTCTGACACACTTTGGGCATGCGATCCGCCCTTGTTTCATCCGTGGCCAACGACGAACCCCGCTCACGGGTCTGTGATGCTGCGGCGGTTCCGTAGCAGTGACGCTGCCATGGCCGTGGATCTGGCAAGTGATCCCTACGTATCTAGTATCGGTTCACTCCCCCTGGACGCCACGATGCATCAGGCCCACCTCTGGGTGGAACGGCAGCAATCCCGATATGACGAGGGGGCGGGAATTTCATTCGCCGTAGTCGACCGCGCGCACGGGCGGTGCGTTGGCTCAATTGGCTTATGGGTGCGTGAGCTGGCTGATGGCCGAGCGAAAATTGGCTATGGGATTGCACCATCTTTCCGTCGTAAGAATTTCGCTACGGATGCGTTGCGGGCGGTGACCAATTTCGGTTGGACGATACCCACCTTGCAGCGTGTGGAGCTCTATATCGAGCCGTGGAATGCGGCATCGATCAAGACCGCTGAGCGCGCGGGTTACCTCCATGAGGGACTCCTGCGAAGCTATCTGGAAATCACGGGAAAGCGCTGCGACATGCTTCTTTACTCGATGATTCGTCAGGATCTTCACATCCCCTGACTATGAGCAGTTTCGGAATTCTTGTGGTCACGTTGCCGCTTCGCCCTGAGCGCGGGCTCGCATCAAAAGTTCCGTCACGATGGCGCTCTTCCGGTCGACGTACTGCTGCCGGTCGATGATGAGCAGTGGGGCCAGCTCCCGTTTGACGGCGGCGTACCGGTCGGCCTGCCCGGGATTGGACCGGAGGTAGTCGCGGAGGTCGACATGGTCGTTATGCGGATCGCTGCCGGCCACGACCACGTACACGTGGTGGTGGGCGAAACCTGGAAGCACGTCGAACGCCTCACGTCCCTTGATGCCCAGGTTGCCCCGGTGCGCGTAACCGGCCGCGTTGAGGGCGGCGACGCCGTCAGCAACGAAATTGGCTTCGGGCACGACGACGTCGATATCGATGATGGGCTTGGCATCGAGTCCGGGAACGCTGGTGCTTCCGACATGTTCGATCCGGTGCGGCACCCCGGCAAGGAACGGCCGCAGGTAATCTGCAAGCTCGCGGAAGTCGACCGGCCATGACGGCCTGTAAGGAACGACTTCACTTGGTGCATCCACTTCCTCATCGTATTCTCCACAGGCGCGCCGCGGGGAAGCCTGTCCGCGCCACCAGCCGGCACCCACCCGTCCTCGTGACAGCTCAGGCGACAGTGAACACGATCAGAAGGACTAGCGCGTTGTTCGCCGCGTGAAGCAGGATGGGCGCCCAGAGGTTTTGGTGGAACCGGCGCAGGAGCGCCAGCGCCACACCGAGCACAAAGAGATGGACGAAGTTGAGGATCACCAAATGGAGGGCGGCAAAGAGCACTGCGGACAGCACGACGGCTGTGAAGGGCTTGTACCGCCGCGAGAAACCGCTGAGGAAAGCACCCCGGAACAGCATCTCCTCCCACAGCGGCGTCAGGACGGCAATTACGACGGCGGCGAGGATGACGACCCCTGGGGGCAGAGCGGGGAGGTCAGCGAAGGGGTCGCCCGACGACCCGGCAGCTGAAGTGTCGACGCCCAGCGGGACTAGGGCAGAAAGGAAAAGGACCTGCAGCGTTCCGGCGGTCAGGATCGAGACGGGGATCTGCCAGAGCAGATGGAACATCCTCGGCGTGGGCCGCCGGAAACCCAGATCGGTGAGTCTCAGGCAATTCCTTCGAATCAGATGCAGGTACAGAGCGAGGATGATCAGCGCTGTGGTTGCCGCAAGGAACACTACGATGGAAGTGCCCGATGTGAAGTCCACCAGGTCGAGCAGCCCGGCTGCCAGCACCGCACCGACGAACGCCGCGACATAGAGCACCACAAACAGCAGTGCCCACCACGCCTGTTTGAGGCTGATGTTGTTTTCCTGCCTCGCTGCACCCTGATGTGCTCCGGGTGCCCCGTGACCCAAGTGCTGGCTCATGCGCGTGTTTCCATCCATCTCCCCCATCCGGCCATCATGCCGCAGGGAAGTAATCCGCCGAAACGGCACGGACGGGCGGTTCCATGGACCGGAGGGTCCCGCACCCTCCGGATGCCGAATATGTGATGCCGAGCACAACCAAGAGAGTGCCCTTCGCCTACATTAGGACTGGCAACCGACTCCGTCACCGTCTCGGTCGAACTTGGCGTCGAATCCCGGGTCGCCCGCGCGGATCGGAGCGGCCCCCGCTGCCCGGACTTCGGCGCAGCTGGCATAGGAGACATGGCCTGACGGCGGGGCCTGTGTGGCGGTCGCCTCTCCGACGGGAGCCTAAGGTGCCGGTGGGGATTCAACAGGCGTGCCCGGCGACGGCGGGACAGCCGAGACGGTCTGAGAATCCTCGGGGAGCGGTTGGTCAGGGCACGAAGCGAGGACCTTGGCGATGGCGTCCCGCTCTGCCGTGGTCACCCACAGTTGGTACTTGGCTTTCACCGCGGTCTGCCGTGCCACGTATTCGCAGCGGAACGCCTTATTGGCGGGCAGCCATGTGGCGGCGTCGGCGTCGCCCTTCTGGCGGTTCGCCGGCCCGTCGACGGCGAGCAGGTTCAGCGGATCGTTGGCGAAGTCCCGGCGGGCCTCGGGAGAGAGCTGCTGGGCGCCGGTCACCCAGGCGTTGCCAAGCGCCACTACGTGATCAATGTCCACGAGGGCGTCGCCGCCCTTCACGAAGTCAATTTTCCTGCCGGTGTAGGGGTCGGCGAGGACGCCAGCGGTGACAACGCAGCCATTGGTGCCGGGTTTGAAGGTCTCCCCAGTCAGATCCCGTGCCAGGACGTCATTGCGGCTGTCGCATCCGTTCCGGTCCACATCGGCCCAGGCAGGTCCGAACTGATCCCGGTCGTACCCGGTTTTCGGGGCGCGGCCCTTGACCGCGCGCGCCTCCAGTGCGTCAAGGGCGGCCGGCGCTGACGGGTTGGAGATGCCAGGAGTGGCCGGCGGTACGGGATCGCTCTCACGGGCCGCGGAAGGGCTCTCGGCGGGTGCCGGATTCTGCCCAATTGCAGCCACGTCATCCGGCACCGGAGTGCAGGCGGCCATGCCAAAGGCCAGGAGAGCGCCGGCTATGGAGGTGAAGGCCTTGATGCGAGCCCGGTGGCCGAACACCCCGGCACCAGTGGAGTCTGTCCTGTCGGGGCGGATGGCAAATGGCACTAAGTCAGCCTAGCCCGGGGTGGCTCCCGGGAAGCGCATACTCGCCGGACCACAGCGCCGCTATTGCGTAGCTCTCGGGCCTACAGATTGATCAGGTAGCTCCTGATTGTGGTGACCTTTGCGGTTTTTGCCGCGGACGCGAACCGCATCACGTGGCAGAACGCCTGCTTGGTCCCATTGCGGAAGGTGATCACGCCGTCAACGCCGCCCTCCCTGCCGCGGGTGAGGATCGAGCTCAGCTCGATGTGGTCCACTTCGGCCTGCCCGGAGAGCCTGTCGATCACGCCGGCCACTCCTTCAATCGCCTCACCGCCGGGAATTTCCCAGTTCACCTTGTCGGCGAGCAGTCTATCGAGTTGTGGGGCGTTGACCTCGGCGAATGCGAGCACGATTTCCCGGATGACCAGGTGGCGCGGGGCGTTGCCGCAGCCCTCCGGTTCCGTCATGGCGATCATCAGCTGTCAACGTTTCCCATGCAGCGGCGGGACTGGGGTTACACCTCTGCTGGTCTTGGTCATTGGTCTCCTGCCCTTATTCCAATCTCGACGGTTCATCTCAGCACCCGCTTTGCATATGACGGCGAGCGCGCCAACAGTGTGCACCCTCCCTCGGTTCGTTTTCCTCCTAGCGCTTGGGCCCGCGCTCGGGCCACGCCGCCCAGTGCCGGGCGAGGGGTTCACGGTCCATTGCTCGGGCAAGCTCCTGCCAACCCTCGGGAAGGTCCTCAAGCCTGCCGTTGCTCTGACACGTACCGTCGGCCCCTCGAAGCTCCTTCCACACCGGCAGGGGTTCGCGCAGATCCACGGCTTCCCGCAACCCACCGCCCACGACCGCGAAAACCGTCCGCTCCATCGCTGATGCGGCCTCCTCAAGGGTTTCGTCACAGGCATCACAAGCACACGCAGGAAACGCCTCATTGAACAGCGTTCCGCAGTGAATCGTGGTCCCTGCGGCTGATGTGAGGAAGGTGATGGGGGACGCAGCGGGATCCGCAGGGACCAGCCTGAGCAGCTCCGTGGGGATTGTGGGCTGGTAGTAGCCGAATTCCTGTCCGTCCGTCTCTGCCCTTTCGACGTCGTAATTGCGGAGCAGGTAAGCGATCAGGTCTCCTGTGACCTGCTGCAGCGGCGCGAAGCGCTCGATATTGCTGATCCGGCTGTAACTGTCATCTGGTGGCCCCCCTCTCGAGTGCCACCGATTCCCGTACTCGATTACCAATCCTTCGGCATCCCGGAAGGTGGGCGGAGTTATTGGCGTGCGGGTGTACTCCTCCATTCCGTCATCCTAGGAGCCCACGTCAACCCCCGCAGCCGTTCGTGGAGGCCTGACTGCTGTCCGCCGGCGCACTCCCGCCGCGGGTGGCGAGTGGGAGGCTAGGCTGACGACGTGCAAACCGTGGAAGATGCCCGGAGCCTGAGCCCGAGCCTCAAAGAAATACACCGCGTTCCAAGCTTGATGGTCGGGCTGGCCTCTGCTGCCCTCGGACTGCTGCCCTGGGTGATCACCGGCATGCGCCTTCCGCTGCAGAATCTGTGGGCGACCGCGACGCCGCCCGAGGACATGCCGGTGACGTTCCTGCCTTTCAGCCAGTACGCGCTGGTCCTCCTTGCCGCGGTGGTCATCATGGGCTCGGCGATTGCAGGGTGCGCAGTTCGGCGAGCGCCAGCGCACGGACGGCGCCTGAAACTCAGCGCGGTCGCGCTTGGCGTGGTGGCCCTTCAGACGGTCGGGACTGTTCAAAGCGCGCTAACTGTCTCGGGCGGGCTGAGGAAAGTCCCGATCGCGGACCTTTACCTCTATGCGTTGATCGCGGGGACTGTCGCTGCAATGCTCACGGGGATTCTTGTCTTGTTGCTCATTGCCCGGGCTCCTGCGGCCTGGGCGGCGATCAGCATGAGCATTACCGCCGTGATGTCGGGTGCGTGGCTGGGCGGAATCGTGCTTCCGTTCGGATCCGTCTCGACGGATACGCAGTCGATGCTTCTGGGCGCGGTCCGGTGGGTCCCCGCCGTCGTCGTAGGCCTCATTCTGGTGTGGTGCGGCTTCAACACGATCGGCAGGGTCTTTGCGTCGATCACCGGCTTGCTCCTGCTGTGGGTTGGGCCCGCGGGATTCGCGGGCATCAGTGCAGCCGCGGGAACCCGTGTGCTCGCTCCCTATCCCGACGAGATGGCGGAATACGGCGCACAGGTTTTCGTCAGTGCGCTCGGCCTCCAGGGAGGATCCCTATCGCTCTTAGTCCTCGCCGTGATTGTCGCCGCCCTCGGGTCGGCTGCGCGATGGTCAGTTCAACGGAACCGCCTGGACAGTCCCGTGTATGGGAAACCACTTGGCTAGGGCATCACGGTGACGCGGCCGAAACTCATCCTCGTCGCAGTTGGCGTCGTTGCCGGCGTCTGCGTTCCGGCCTGCACCGCCGCCGGAACATCGTCGGAAGCTGCCGCCACCAATCGGGTTCTGCTCGTTTCTCCGGAAGTACGCGACGGAAGGTCCGGACCAGAGGCACTGTTTGAAGGATCCCTCGTCCTCAGTGCCGCGAACTGCGTGCAGGGTAAGGCCAAGGATGGCACGACGTTCAATCTCGAGTTCCCCGCAGGGACGGTCCCTGACCCAGCTGATCCGGATGCCATCGATATGGGCTTCGCAAGAATTGTCGTGAATCAGGAAGTCTCACTTGGGGGCGGCTACAGCGATGACGCCGGGCTGGCATCATCGCTTCCTGCGTCGTGTCGGCAGCCGGTTACATTCAAGGTCTACTCGACGTCCGACTCATATTGATGACCCAGAGGCTGTTCAGACACATCACGGAGCTGCGGGCAGCGGCCCGGTGGCTCACCTAGTGTTGGGGCATGCCTCTTGCCTTGATCACCGGAGCCGCCCGCAGCATCGGCATCGCCGCAGGGATCGCCCCGCGGCTTGTCGCCGATGGATGGAATGTCGTCACCAGCGACCTCAAAGGCACCGATTACCCCTGCGACCTGTCCGTGCCGACCGGCCCCGAGGAGTTGATGGGGACTGTCACACGCAACCACGGCCCGGTCACGGCGCTGATCCTGAGCCACGCGCACGACGTGGAGTCGGGGATTCTGGACACCACGGCAGAAAGCTTTGATATGCACGTGGCGGTCAACGCCCGTGCGAGTCTGCTGCTGATCGCCGCCTTCGCCCGCCAGCTTCCCTCCGGAGGCGGGGCAGTCGTCGCCCTCACCAGCGACCACACCACCGGCAACCTGCCCTACGGAGCTTCAAAAGGAGCGCTCGACCGCATCGTGATTTCCGCCGCCCGCGAGCTCGGACCCCGGGGGCTTTCAGCGAATGTGCTCAACCCGGGTCCGATCGATACCGGCTGGATGAGCGCGGAGCTGCGCACCGAGCTGACCCCCAAGCATCCCCTGGGACGCCTGGGTACTCCCACCGATATTGCGGGCGTCGTCTCGTTCCTCGTTTCGGAGGAAGGGCGATGGGTCTCCGGGCAGCTGCTTAAGGCCGACGGCGGCTTCTCCGCGCTGTTCTGACACACCAAGCGACACACTTGGCCAGGTGGCGGACACGTACAGTGCATGAGGCATTTTTCGGAGCTTCCGCAGCGGGAGCACACCTTCAGGTCGTTCTACGGAACGGTCTATCCCGACCTGCTCAGGTTTGTGCTACGACGCGCCCACCCGGACCACGCCGAAGACGTGGTCGCTGACGCGTTCCTTGTTGTGTGGCGACGGCTCGACGAGCTGCCGCGCCTCCCAGAGGACGCCAGGGCATGGGTTTTCGGCATCACCCGGAACATCCTGCTGAACGCCCAGCGGGGAGAGCAGCGTCGCCACGCACTGGGTGTGCGCCTCGCAGATGCCGCAACGGTGCCCTCTCTCGACTCGGACGCCGACCTTGTGGCGAACCGCGTGGACCTGGGCAGAGCGTGGCGCAGCCTTTCCGAGGTCCACCAGGAGGCGCTCGGACTCGCGGTCTTCGAAGAGCTCAAAGCACCGCAGGCAGCGGCCGTGCTCGGCATCTCGCCGGTCGCGTTCCGCCTACGACTAAGCCGTGCCCGCCGGGCACTCCGACTCCTCCTCGAACACCTCCCCCAGCCCTCCCGCACGCCGGCCGCCGTCCTTGGAAGGACAACCGCATCATGACCCGCACCCCAGACATCTACACAACGCTTAAATCACTCGACGCCGCCCGCCAGCACGGCGCAGACACCCAACGGGCCCATGCCGATCTTCGGCAGATCCTTGCCACCGACCCAACATCCTTTCCGCGGGGCCCGCGGTCGTCGGCCACTGCCGGACGACGGCGCCCCCAAGGGAGCCCGGCCCGGACCGGGCGCAGGGCCGCCGTGATCCTCGGGGCGGCGGCCGCTGTAACTGCCGGCCTGATCGCCCTGCCGTCCCTGAACGGCGGCGACCCGGCATTCGCCACCTGGACGCCGCTACCTGCCGGCATGACGGAGCAGGAACAAAGCACCGCCGCGGCCGAGTGCCGCGCATCCCAAATGGACACAGGCGCCGGAATGTACGCCCACGACGTCGAGACTGCCACGCTGGCGATTGCTGAGCGCCGCGGCGCCTGGACCACTGTCGTGCTTGCAGGAACCGATGGGTTCTCGGCAATGTGCATCACCGACGACTCAACCCACCCGTTCGACAACGGAATGATCGGCTCGGTTGGAAGACCGACCGGTTACGCCGCTCCTGGCCCCCGCGACCTCACCACCTCGGATCTGGGCACCGGCACGATGGAAGCGGGCGATATCTCCTTGGCGGCCGGCGCGGCAGGTTCCGACGTCGCGGGAGTCAGTTATGAGAGCCACACCCACAAGGAGGTGGCCGCCACCGTATCCGAGGGACGGTTCGCCCTCTGGCTGCCCGGTGATGAACTCGAAAACGCAGCAGCGGAGGGACTTGAGGTTGAAGTGACCTACCGGGACGGCACCACGGGAACCAGCCGGCTCAGCTTCTAGTGCGCCGGTCCTCGCCGCATTACGCCCGGACGCGGTTCAAGGCGACGAGGTAGTGGGGCCAGTACCGAGGCCGGGCCGGCAGCAAAGGCAGTGCGTTGCGGGTTGCCAGTCGGGCCGCGCCAAAGGCTGCCTGATCCCGGCGTCGCCAGGAGAGCCCGTAACCATCCCGCACCGCCGGTGGAAGGAGGCCGGCTGCGAGCAGCGCGGGAAAGGGACGGGCGAGCGGGGTCAGGATCGGCGGAGTGGGAGACAGGATCTGCTTTGCCAGCAGCGCGGCGGTCGCACCGACGGTGAGCCCGCCGCGGATCTGGTCGTCCATGTAGCGTTCCAATCCGGGATATCCGTCGGGCAGAATCGATGCCGGGACCCCGAAGCGGTCAGCCATCCGGGTCATGTCCCGGTAGTACTCGTCGCATTCCGCCGGCGGGATCGAGCGGACGAACTTGTCGGTGACGGCGATCGACGTCCACACCAGGGTCGCGAAGACCCAGAGTGCGAGCTCGGGATCGTCAGCACGGTACGACGTTCCCGCCGGTATCGGGCCGGTTGCGGCAGGTAGGGTGCCCCGGACGCGCCGATGCCGGCGTCCGACGCGAGTTGCGGCGGCATGAACCTGGGCATGGTCGCCGAACGTGACGTGCAGGACGGCGTCAAGCGTGCCGCGGAGCCGGCGCAGGGGGTCGGTCGCGAAATTGCTGTGCGCCCGCACGCCTTCGGCGACGAGTGGGTGGGCTACCTGGAGCAGCAGGGCGGCTGGACCCGCCGCGAGGAGAATGCGCTCACGCCCGATACGCCACGCCGCCGACGCCGGGCCGAAAATGCCGGGGTCGCCGCTTTGTCCTGCCGGCGGACGTGGAGGCATGAATGCCTTCAGCGCCGGCATCAGTTCCGCCTGATTGCCACTGGGTCAACGCGCGTGGGTGGCAGCATGTCATCCGCAGCCGGCACATCACCATAGCGCCTTGCGCGCCCTCCAACGTCCGTCATTGGCCTTGCCCGCCTCCCGGCCCCCGCACCGTGGCCGGGCGCTCCGCATGACCGGGACCGGCATGCTCGTCCAGGTCATCGACCCACTCCAGCAGATCACCGGGCTGACAACCAAGAACCCTGCACATGGCCTCCAGCGTAGTGAATCGGACGGCTTTGGCGCGGCCGTTTTTCAACACCGCCACGTTCGCCGGCGTCAGCCCGATGCGGTCGGCGAACTCCCCAACACTCATCTTCCGCTTGGCCAACTCAACGTCGATGCGCACAACGATCGGCATCAAATCACCTCGTCCAACTCCGTGCGGAGGTTCCGCGCCTCGACGTCGCGGGCTACCGCCTGCGCGAGCAACGCCCGCAGCACCAGGACGATCAGGGCCACCGCGGCGATCATCACCGCTACTCCCCCGACCAGCAGGACGACGCCCGGAGCGACGGCCTCCCCGGGAGCGAGTGCGACCCCCAACCCGAATGTCAGCAGGGACGCCGCCGCAAAAGCGCCGATCACGACGTCAACGAGTCGGAAGGCATCGGTCGAAAACACGGTCCCCCGGCGCACCATCGTCAGGAGTCCCCACACACAGACCATCGCCGCCTGAATCGCGAGGATGCCCAGAACGGTGAGGACAACGAGCGGGGTACGGATTGCCGCGACGTCCGGATCCGCCTCGCCCAGGTCAACCCCCAGCAGAGGCACCATCATAACTTGTACGAACAACGCACCGGCGAACATCATCACGAGGACTATGCGCAGCGCGATGACTGTCAGTTTTCCCATTTCATCTCCCTTAACCGAATGTCAGTGCAAAACTATTGATATTCAATTGAAAAAGCAAGCAGATCGTTCTCAAGCGACTTGAGGCCTAGGGTTGGAACGAGAACCCAGCGACTGCTCGAACGGTTAGGTATCCACTTTGCGAATTCTCGTCATCGGCCCCGGAGCCACCGGAGGTTACTTCGGGGGCCGGCTCGTCGAGGCGGGCCGCGACACTACTTTTCTTGCCCGGCCCGGCCGGGCAGCACAACTGAAGGAGCACGGCCTGACCGTGGTCGACCCGGACCGTGCTGTGACCCTGCACCCGCCGGTCATCACGGCCGACCAGCTTGACGCTCCCTTCGACCTGATCCTTGTCGCGGTGAAGGCCGCCGCGCTCACCGCGGCTCTTGAGGGCATCGGCAGAGCCGTGACGAGCGAAACGCTCGTCCTACCCTTCCTGAACGGCATGGCGCACATGGATGAACTGGAGCGCCGTTTCCCCGGCCAGGTCCTGGGCGGGATCGTCCGGGTTGTCAGCACCGTCGATGAGTCCGGGCGAATCGTGCAGTTCAAGCCCATCAACACCCTGGCCCTTGGCGAACTCTCGGGCGAGCGAACAGCGCGGGCCGTCGAAGCCCTGGACACCCTGACCGTGCCGGGTATCGAGACCACACTGGCCGATGACATCACGGCATCAATGTGGCACAAATGGGCGTTCATCGTCGCCTCCGGTGTGGCAACCTGCCTCTTCCGCAGCACCATCGGTGGGATTCTTTCGGTTCCCGGCGGCGAGGAGTCAATTCTCAAGATCGTTGGCGAGTGCGAGGCCGTTGCTGCTGCTGCGGGATTTCCCGTGCCCGAGAACGAGCACCAGGCGACCATCGGCATGCTCACGGAGCGGGGATCGGTATTCACCTCGTCCCTGTACCGCGACGTCAGCGCCGGGCATGCCGGAGAAACGGAGCATCTCGTGGGGGACTTCGCCGCCCGTGCCCGTCAGCTGTGGGTGCCGACCCCGATCCTCGACCTCGCCCTGATTCAGCTCCGTATCGTGGGGCATGGCCAGCCCGAGTCTCCGCGCCGGCCGTGACCTTCTCAATGGCAGTGATTCCTGGGGGATCTCTTGAACTGCGGGACGCGCGGTCCGGTTCAATCCGCGACGTCACTCTGATTCCGTTCGAGCTCGGGCGGACGGAGGTCACATGGGCCGTCTGGCCAGCGGCTGCGGAGACCCGAAGCACCCCGCCCTTCCCGGTGAATGTGCCTGCCCACCCCGTGACGTGGTTTGAAGCTGTCCGGTGGTGCAATGACATGTCCGCCTCGGCCGGCATGGTTCCGGCGTACGCGATCCGCGACCGGGACGTTACGTGGGATGTCAGCGCCGACGGCTTTCGGCTTCCAACCGAAGCGGAGTGGGAGTGGTCCTGCCGCGCGGGAACGCGTACCCCTACCTACGGCGCGCTGTCGGAGATCGCGTGGACGGCTGAGGATCAGGTCGACGGTCCCCGGGCGGTGGCGCTCAAGGCTCCGAACGCTTTCGGCCTGTTCGACATGATCGGCAATGTGTGGGAGTGGTGCTGGGACTACGCCGATACCGCCCGGTATGGGGATTACCGGAGTATCCGCGGCGGAGGGTGGGCCGATCAGCCCTGGAGCTGCCGGGCGTCGGTGCGCCGCGGCAGTGCACCCGGCGCGGTACTTGAGGATGTCGGATTCAGGGTGGCCCGTGGGTCGGTTGGTGAACCCGGCGCGCAAGCCGCCCAGGGCTGGGCGGCAGACGCCGATCGGCGCAGGGCGGACATCCGCGGACCACTTCCCGTCGGCTGGACCCCGCACCGGGGGCTGGCCTCGCGTACGAACTGACCGAAGGGACCGCATCAAAGGCCTCCGGAGCAGCTGACCGGCCGCGCCGACAGTCCTTGGTGGTCCTTACCGGGAACGGAGTTGTCCGACACGCAGGAAAGGCGGTCTAATAGGGGTAACCGACCAGTCAATGTTGCCTGGCGCTATCCCTGCGTCGCATCCGGCTGGATGATTCCGTGCCGGTAGACCCGGCGCAGTGAGGGACGCAGTTGACGCATCACGACCCGACCACGAGCCGCGAGACCTGGATGAGCCGCGAGGCGCTCGCCGAGGCGATGATTCCGGTGATCGGCCGCCTGTACCGCGAGAACAACGTTGTCACGAGCATTCACGGGCGCAGCCTCATCAATAAGTCGACGATGAACATCCTCAAGGCGCACCGTTTTGCCCGTCGCATCAGCAACGAGGAACTCCGGTTGGAGGACACCGCTCCCCTGCTCGAGATCCTCTCCGGCCTCGACCTCGGCGCGGCGGCGATCGACATCGCCCGGTTGCGCCTAAAGTTCGACCGCGAGGCCGACGGCCGCACGCTCGAGGCATTCCTTCGGGACGAGCTCGCCGACGTCGTGGGGAAGGGCGGGCGCGACGAGAGGACGAGCACCGACGTCGTCCTCTACGGCTTCGGGCGCATCGGCCGCCTCCTCGCCCGCCTGCTCATCGAGAAGGCCGGCGGCGGGCACGGCCTGCGCCTGCGGGCGGTTGTGGTCCGCCGCGGGTCCGACAACGACCTCGTCAAGCGGGCAAGCCTGCTGCGTCGCGACTCCGTGCATGGGTCCTTCGAGGGGACCATCCAGGTGGATGAGCAGGCGGAGATCATTACCGCGAACGGGATCCCCATCCAGGTGATCTACTCTAACGATCCCTCGACCATCGATTACACCCAATACGGCATTCGCGACGCCCTCGTCGTCGACAACACCGGGCGCTGGCGCGACGCCGACGGCCTTTCCCAGCACCTGCGCAGCAAGGGCGTGGCGAAGGTCCTGCTCACCGCCCCGGGCAAGGGCGCCTTGAAGAACATCGTCCACGGCATCAACCACGGCACCATCAGCGACGACGATACCATCATCACGGCGGCGTCGTGCACGACGAACGCAATCACGCCCGTCCTGAAGGCAATCAACGACCGCTTCGGAGTGGTGCACGGCCACGTGGAGACCGTGCATTCGTTCACCAACGATCAGAATCTCATCGACAACTTCCACCGTGGTGACCGGCGGGGACGCTCGGCGGCCCTGAACATGGTGCTGACCGAGACAGGAGCGGCCAAGGCCGTGGCCAAGGCGCTGCCCGAGCTCGAAGGGAAGCTGACCGGCAGCTCGATCCGCGTCCCCACCCCCGACGTGTCGATCGCGATCCTGAACCTTACCCTGCGCGAAGGCACGACGAAGGACGAGGTGAACGCCTACCTGCGCGGCATGTCGCTTCACTCCGACCTGCGCAAGCAGATCGACTACATCGCCTCCCCCGAGGTCGTCTCAACCGACTTCGTCGGATCACGCCGCGCCGGGATCGTCGACGGTCTCGCAACGATCTCCAATGAGACCTTCCTCGTCCTGTATGTCTGGTACGACAACGAGTTCGGCTACAGCTGCCAGGTTGTCCGGGTCATGGAGGAAATGGCTGGCGTGCATCCTCCGGCCTTCCCAGCCAAGGAGGCAACCCTGGAGCCGGCCGCCATGCCCCTGGTGGGTTCCTAGCCGGTCACCGTTGCCAGCGGTACGGCGTTGTAGTTGACACCTTGACCAATCCGTAGCGTTCGAGGATCGGCCGTGAGTACTCGGTGGAATCGCTGTGGATGAGGGTTTTTCCCATCGCGAGTGCGGACCGCGCCCGCGCTGCGGTGAGAGCCCGATAGATGCCCCGTCCCCGCCATTGCCTGCGTGTCGCCCCGCCCCAGATGCCGGCAAAGTCGGTTCCAGCTACGGGTTCGAGGCGGCCGGCGCTCACGATCTGGCCCTGGTGCTCGGCGATCCACAGTTCCATGCCGTCCTTGAGGGCGGTGCGGCGCAGCAGCGCCCGTGCCGACTCATCGGAGATCCTGTCGCCGAAGACCTCGTCCTGCATGGCGCTCATCGCGCGGATGTCGGATTCCCCGGTGACCTGGCGCAGGGAGACCCCGGCCGGGAGCGGCACTTCGACACAGAGCGCATCCGCGCGTCCGATCATGATCGATTCGGTGTCGTCCGGCATAAAGCCGTTCGCCACCAGCGCGTCATTGAGCCCAGGTGCGTGGTCATGGCCGCGGGTCTTCCACTCCACCCTCGTGATCTCCGGGTCTTCACAGTAGTGGGCGAGCGTGTCAACCACCCATCGGGCGATGGTCTTCACGCTTCCGCCGGCCAGGTCCTGGTAGGTGACGAACCCTCGCCCACCCGCAAAGGTCACCAGCCGCAAAGGGCCCAGGCGGGCGACGGCTATCGCGCTGGGCGTCTCCGCGTCGGTGCGCAGTTGCCGGTCATAGGCTTTCAGCAGCCGCTCGGAATGATTCACAATCATCAATCAGACCACAACCGACCGTTCGGGCGTTTTCTGTTCCCAAGTAGGATCAGGTCATGGAACAGTCCCAAGAGATGGAGATCGAGGCCGCCGTCAGGCACGGTAATGCGCTGCGCGACCGGTCGAACATGCTGCCCACCATCGACTATTTCCTCAGGCTCCTGGAGAAACATCCGGCCAGCCCAACGGTCCTCTACGAAGTCGGAGGCGCCTATGACACCGCAGGACTCGAAGAAACAGCACGCGGATACTACGAGCGGGCATTGAGTTCCGGGCTCACCGGCGAGACCCTCAGGAAATGCCTGCTGCAGTACGGGAGCACCCTGAGGATCCTCGGTGCACACGATGACTCGCTGGCCGTACTGCGCGGGGCGCGGTCGCAGTTCCCGGCGTCGGACGCGGTGCGCCTTTTCCTGGCGCTCTCACTCCATGCCGCCGCCCGGAGCGACGAGGCCGTTGCCGAGCTCCTGGAACTTGCCGCCGACAGAATCGACACACCCGAAGTGGCGCGGTACGAAGCTGCGCTCCGAGGCAATGCCGCCCATCTCCTGAGCCGCGGCCCCGGCCCCGGTCCCGCCTGACGATCCTCAATCCGCCCCCCGGCGCCCAGTCCGTGCTGTGCAGCTGCAGGACGGACCGGTCGCGACACGGGTAACCGGTCAGGAGGAGGTCCAGGCAACCGACGCCCAGAGCGTCAGCGTGGTTGTCTCCCACACCTTCGTTCCGGTTCCGGGAACCGCCGACGAGTTCATCCTGATCACCGGCCCGTCCCCCAACCTCACCCTGGAGGAGGACGTGCTCTTTTCGATGCGGTCGCCGGGACCTTCCGATTCCTCCCGGCCTGAACGGTGCCGCGTCGGACGCTTGCAGCAACCTCCACCGCAGCTCCCAGGGCCGGGTCAGACTCGCCGTGGATAATGTCAGGTAATCCTCGGAAGGACATCATGCTCCTCGTGTTTACCGGCATCGACGGCGCGGGAAAGACAACGGCAGCCCGCGCGCTGGTCAGTACCGCGCCGCCGCAGCGGCCGGTGTTGATGCTGGGCAACTACTCGGGTAGGCGGACACTGACAGCGTGGTGCCGCCGGCTCGGCTGGCAGCTCCCGGAAACGGTCATGGACCGCCTCGAGACAGCTGTCCGGATCATCAACGTTCTGGCGTCCTACCTGCGAGCCGTCCGGTTCGACGGGCTCGTGGTGATGGACCGGCACCTCTACTGCCAGCTTGCGCTGCGCAATTCGCGGGGAATCCGGCGAGGATGGCTGCTCCCCTGGCTGATCCGGCACCTGCCACAACCGGACGCCGTCCTTTACTTCGACGTATCCATAGACCAGGCATACGCACGCATCACCGAGCGGGGCACCGACGTCGAGACGCTTGAGAGGCTGCGCGCCTACCGCGACGGATACCGCGAACTTCCCGAGTACGGGAGCTTCATCCGCGTTGACGCCGGGGCACCCACCGCCGCCGTGCTCCGGCAGATCGAACAGGTGGTTGAACCCGTGCCCGCCGCATGCGCTGACAGCCCCTAATTCATATTTCGTCAACGTTTCGCGGGAATCAATCGGCGGTGCCGGAAGTTGAGAGTTGCACGTGTACGCTGTTGCAGCGTTCATCCGAAGGAGAGATCAAACCAATGGCAACCGACTATGACGCTCCGCGCGTCAGCCAGGAAGACCAGCCTGCCAATGAATCGCTTGAGGCGATTCAGGCCCAGCGCAGCGCTACGACCCAGACGGCCCTCATTGATGTCGAGGACAGCGATACGGCTGAAGGTTTTGACCTTCCCGGCGCTGACCTGTCCCACGAGGAGCTGCTGATCCAGGTGGTGCCTGAGCAGAACGATGAATTCACCTGTATGTCCTGTTTCCTCGTTCATCACCGCAGCCAGCTCGCACGCGAGCACAACGGCAGCAAGTTCTGCACCGAATGTGAGGGCTGAACCCGCTCACCGCTTGCAGAGCGCATCAGGGAGATCGTTGGCGCCTGGCCGGAAGGCCGGCGCCTTCGCCGTTAACGGCTCGGCCCTTCAGGTTCACCCTCCGGCGTAGGAGCGCTGCAACTCCGCGATGTCGAGCTTCTTCATCCCGAGCATCGCGGCCACTGCACGTCCCGAAGCCTCAGGGTCGGGTCCCCCGAGAAGCTCCGGCAGGACGGTCGGGACAACCTGCCACGACAACCCATACTTGTCCTTGAGCCAGCCGCACTGCTGTTCCGCGCCCCCGGCGGAAAGGCTGGTCCAGTAGTGGTCCACTTCCTCCTGCGTCTCGCATCCAAGCTGGAAGGACACGGCCTCACTGAACGTGAACACCGGACCGCCGTTCAAGGCAACAAACTCCTGACCGTTGAGCTCAAAGGAGACCGTCATCGCCTGCCCCGGCGTTCCCGGCCCGGCCTCCCCGTAGCGGGTCACCCCGAGCACCCGTGAGTTCGAAACTATCGACGTGTAAAACTCCGCCGCTTCCTCTGCCTCGGTGTCGAACCACAAGCAGGGGATTATGCCTTTCATCGCTGAACCTCTCAGGACGTGACGCCGGGCCGCCGCACTGGATGCGCGTAGCGCCGAGCGTAGTCCCCGCTCCCCCGCCATTCAACCCTTATTCTGGTTGCATGGCCCAGACCCACACCCCGGAGAACCGCTCATCCTGGATCGTCTGGTTGGCCGCGGACCTTGTGCTCGTCCTCCTCTTCGCAGCTTCGGGCCGCACCACCCATGCGTCGGGACTGACAGCAGGCGGCATCCTTGCAACAGCCGGCCCTTTCCTCGCCGCCTGCCTCGCCGCCTGGACCGCCGTCCGGGCCTGGCGCCTGCCCGGCCGGGTCTGGCCCACCGGCCTCGCGGTCTGGATCGGCACCGCGGGCGGAGGCCTCCTGCTCCGCGCAGCGACCGGAGGCGGCGTGGCCCTCAGTTTTCAGATTGTGACGTTCCTGGTACTCGGCATCCTCATGCTGGCACCGCGGCTCGTCGCGGGCATCGTTGCCCGGCGCCGGAAAACGCCTTCAACGGCATCGCCGCGGTACGGTGAACAGGAAGCACCATCCACGAAAGGCCGGAAATGATCACCGCATTTGTTCTCATACAAACCGACGCTGCACGAATCCCGGAATGCGCCCAGGAAATTTCAGAAATTGAGGGCATCAGTGAGGTTTACTCGGTAACCGGCGAGTGGGATCTGATCGCAATGGCGAGGGTTTCGCGTCACGAGGACCTCGCCGACGTCATCGCCGATCGGCTGTCGAAAGTCGCCGGGGTTGAATCCACGACAACGCACATCGCTTTCCGGTCGTATTCAAAGCACGATCTTGACGCTGCGTTCTCACTCGGTTTCGACAGCTGAGAACGCCTGCCGCTAAAACGAGCGGCTCACTGCCACCCAGCGCTCCAGCGCATCCCGCGCCGCCCCTGAGTCAATAGAGGCGCGGGCACGTTCCATTGCGGAGCGGATCCTCTCGACAAGCGGGGCCTCGTGGCTCTCATCGAGGGCGACAAGGCCCGCCGCCGCGTTGAGCACGACGGCGTCCCGCACCGGGCCGTCATCTCCCGCAAGGAGTTTGCGCACAATCGCGGCGTTCCCCGCGGCATCGGTGCCGCGCAGCGAATCAACGCTGCTCTCGGAAACGCCGAAGTCGGCAGGGTGCACTGTGTGCTCGGTAATCTGCCGGCCGCGCACCTCCCAGATCGTTGAAGCTCCGCTCGTGGTCAGCTTGTCCCGGCCGTCGCTGCCCCGGAACACAAGTGCACGGATGCCCCTGGCTGCAAGCACCCCGGCCATCAGCGGCGCCATCCGCGCATCGGCGCAGCCCACTGCCTGTGCCTGGACGCCGGCAGGGTTGCTCAGCGGGCCAAGGAAGTTGAATGCTGTGGGCACGCCGAGTTCGCGCCGCGGCACGGCGACGTGACGCATCGAGGGGTGGAACACCTGCGCGAAGCAGAACGTAATCCCCGCTGCTTCGGCGGTGCGCGCAACGTCACCGGGGGTGAGATCAAGCCGGACGCCGAGCGCCTCGATGACATCGGCGGCGCCCGACGCCGACGACGCCGCCCGGTTGCCATGCTTGACGACCTTCGCGCCGGCACCCACGGCCACCAGCGACGACATCGTCGAGATGTTTACCGTATTGAGTCCGTCCCCGCCGGTGCCCACGATGTCAAGAGCCGGTCCGGCAACCGAGATCCGATGCGCGCGCTCCAGCATGGCCTCAACGAGCCCGACGAGCTCGTCGACCGACTCACCCTTGGCGCGAAGCCCCAGGAGGAACCCTGCAATCTGCGCATGCGTCGCCTCCCCGGACATGATCTGGTCCATCGCCCACTGGGCCTGGAATCGCGTTAGGTCGCTGCCCGCAATCAATGCGGAAAACAGCGACGGCCAGGTCGTGCGGACGTCACCGGGGCTGGGAATTGTCGTCACACCCCTAGGTTATCTACGAATTGTAGAAAGTCGGTACAACTCGACTTCCGCGTCTTTACTGGGATCGGTGCCCCACCAGCATGTTTGGGGACGCGCCGATAGCGCAAAGCCATTGGTGAAGTGGCGAGTTTTAGAGACATAATGAGTCCGTGACATCTGCGACCCAAGCCCCCAGCGCCGCCCCACATCCCGCGCTCAACCGCCCGAACATGGTTTCTGTTGGAACCGTCGTATGGCTGTCGAGCGAATTGATGTTCTTCGCCGGCCTCTTTGCCATGTACTTCACGCTCCGCTCCACCTCGGGTGACATGTGGGCGGCCGAGACGGAAAAGCTCAACGTTCCGTTCGCGCTGATCAACACGATCATCCTGGTGTCGAGTTCGGTGACCTGCCAGTTCGGCGTGTTCGCCGCAGAGAGGCTTCAGCCGCGGCGCTCCGGCGGGCTCTTCGCCTTCGGCCGTTGGGGAATGGTGGAGTGGTTCCTCCTCACCTTCCTCCTTGGGTCGATCTTCGTCGCCGTCCAGGCATACGAGTACGCGCAGCTGGTCTCGGAAGGGGTCGCACTGTCGTCGAACTCCTACGGCTCGTCCTTCTACATCACCACCGGCTTCCACGGCCTGCACGTACTCGGCGGGCTGATCGCCTTCCTCCTCATCATCGGCCGTGCATACGCGGCGAAGCGCTTCGGACACTTCGAAGCGACCTCCGCAATCGTCACCTCCTACTACTGGCACTTCGTCGACGTGGTTTGGATCGGACTTTTCATCATCATTTACTTCCTCAAGTAGGTTGCTCCTGTAGACTTTTCTACTAGAGGTAGAATCCGAACAGGGACTCAGGAACCATGGCAAAGAAGACAGGAACCATCGCGTGAAGGCACTATCCCAGAGGCGGCGTCACCCCCTAGCAGCGATCGCACTGCTGCTGATGGCGCTGCTGCTCACCGGCGGCATTTACGCGGTGGCCAGCTCGGCGAACGAAGCAAAGGCCCAGACCACCTCGTTCAGCGCCTCAGACGTTGAGGAAGGCGAGAAGCTCTTCGCCGCTAACTGCGCCTCGTGCCACGGCCTCGGCGCCACCGGATCCCCTGCGGCACCCTCCCTGGTCGGGGTCGGTGCGGCCTCGGTTGACTTCCAGGTAGGTACCGGCCGGATGCCGATGCAGATGGACGGGCCGCAGGCGCAGGTCAAGCCGGTCCAGTTCAACGACGAGCAGGTCCGCCAGATGGCCGCCTATGTCGCTTCCCTGGGTGCCGGCCCCTCCATTCCCGACGAGGAAATCCTCGACGCTTCCAAGGGAGACTCCGCCAAGGGCGGCGAGCTCTTCCGGGTGAACTGCGCGATGTGCCACAACGCAGCGGCTGCCGGCGGCGCCCTGACCAGGGGCAAGTTCGCACCTTCGATCGAGGGCGTCGAAGAGAAGCACATCTACGAGGCAATGGTCACCGGACCGCAGAACATGCCCGTATTCAACGACGCAAACGTCTCACCCGAGGACAAGCGCGACATCATCGCCTTCCT
Organism: Arthrobacter sp. TJ-217; assembly: GCF_058269255.1. Lineage (NCBI taxonomy): Bacteria > Bacillati > Actinomycetota > Actinomycetes > Micrococcales > Micrococcaceae > Arthrobacter > Arthrobacter sp. TJ-217. The sequence continues at coordinate 127,851 of NZ_JBZCNJ010000004.1, read as the reverse complement.
CAAGACCATCGAGGATCAGGGCTCCCCCGGCGGAGCCGATCTCGGCTCGCTTGGCCCAGTTTCCGAAGGGCTGTTCATCTGGGTGGCCGGACTTGGCGTCATCATTGCCTTCACCGTCTGGCTGACCTCCCGGTCATCCTGATCCAGTGGCGCGGGTGGAATCAGAAGTGAATAACGAATTGCGAATGAAGCATCTAAAGAAGGATGAGAGGGATCATGGCCGACACTAGTCACGGCGCCCCGGATACGTCGGTCACCGTAGCTACGCCGGGCCAGGACGGCGTCGAGAGGTTCTCCGACCCGGGCCTGCCTCCGCACCGTCCGCGCCTTGCGGACCGCGACCCTCGGGCCGCGAAGCGGGCCGAACGGCAGGTCGCCCTGCTCTTCACCATTTCGGTCCTCGGAACCCTCCTCTTCTTCGTCGGGTACTTCCTGATCCCGCTCAATGACACGATCGAACGCCTGCGGCTTCAGAACCTGACGCTGGGCCTCGGCACCGCGTTCGCGATGCTGGGCATCGGCGTCGGCGTTGTGCACTGGGCAAAGACCCTGATGCCCGATCACGAGCTCACCGAAGACCGGCACGAGATCACCACCGAAAAGGACCGCGCCGAAGCCGAGCAGATCGTCGGGACAATCCTCGACGAAAGCGGCATCAAGCGCCGTCCGCTCATCCGCAACACGCTCCTCGGAGCGGCGATTCTGGCACCCCTGCCGGCGATCGCCATCTTCAGGGACCTCGGCCCGCTGCCCGGTGACGCCCTCCGGCACACCATGTGGGACGCCGGGATGCGTCTGACCCGCGACCCCAGCGGCACCCCCATCAAGGCTTCGGATGTCACGGTGGGCTCGGCCTTCCACGTCATCCCCGAGGGCCTCAATGAAGTCGAGAACAAGCTCGAAGAGAAGGCGAAGGCAGTCGTCCTGCTGATGCGCCTGGATCCGGAAGAGCTCAATCCGTCGGCAGGCCGCGAGGACTGGGGATATGACGGAATTGTTGCGTACTCCAAGATCTGCACCCACGTTGGCTGCCCGGTAGCGCTTTACGAACAGCAGACACACCACCTGCTGTGCCCGTGCCATCAGTCCACCTTTGACCTCACGCAGGAATGCAAGGTCATCTTTGGCCCGGCCGCACGAGCGCTCCCCCAGCTACCCATCGCCGTCGACGACGAGGGCTACCTCATCGCAACAAGCGATTTCCAAGAACCCGTAGGACCTAGTTTCTGGGAGCGAGGCTGACAATGAGCAGCTCAACCGCGACGCACGGCTACGTGCCGAAGACCCGGGTCGGCCGGGTCGCCAACTTCGTTGACTCACGGGTCGGTGGAGCCGGCATGGTGAAGGAGTTCGGGCGGAAGATCTTCCCCGACCACTGGACGTTCATGTTCGGTGAGGTCGCCCTCTACAGCTTCGTCATCCTTCTGCTCTCGGGGACGTTCCTGACGTTCTTCTTCGACCCGTCGATGGCCGAGACGCACTACGACGGCAGCTACCTGCCCCTGCGCGGCGTGGAGATGTCGGTGGCCTACTCGTCATCGCTGGATATCTCCTTCGACATCCGCGGCGGCCTGTTCATGCGCCAGGTCCACCACTGGGCGGCACTGCTGTTCGTTGCATCGAACGCGTTCCACATGCTGCGGGTCTTCTTCACCGGAGCGTTCCGCCGCCCGCGTGAACTGAACTGGGTTGTCGGCACGCTGCTCCTGATCATGAGCCTTGCCGCCGGCTTCACCGGCTACTCGCTCCCCGACGATCTGCTCTCCGGCAACGGCCTGCGCATCATCGACGGCGTTGTGAAGGCCATCCCGGTCGTCGGTACGTACATCAGCTTCTTCCTGTTCGGCGGTGAGTTCCCGGGCACCGCGATCATCGGGCGCCTCTACGTCCTGCACATCCTGCTGGTTCCCGCCGTGATCCTGCTGCTGATCGCCGTCCACCTCTTCATGGTGGTCACCCACAAGCACACGCAGTACCCCGGCCCGGGCCGCACGAACAACAACGTCGTCGGTTACCCGGTTGGTCCTGTCTACGCCGCAAAGGCCGGCGGGTTCTTCTTCATCGTGTTCGGCGTGATTGCTGCAATCTCGGCGGCTTTCACGATCAACCCGATCTGGAACTATGGCCCCTACGACCCCTCTCCCGTGTCAGCCGGTACCCAGCCCGACTGGTACATCGGCTGGGTCGACGGCGCACTCCGCCTCATGCCCGGAACGTTGGGGCAGAACTTCGACTTCGAGTGGAACATTCCCTTCCCTTGGGGCGTCAACACGCTGTCGATGAACGTGCTCTTCCCGGCGCTCGTCCCGGCCGGCATCGTCTTCACCCTCATGCTCGCCTGGCCCTGGATCGAATCATGGGTCACGAAGGACAAGACCGAACACCACCTGCTCGACCGCCCGCGCAACGCCCCGACCCGCACCGGTGTCGGTGTGGCCGGCGTCGTGTTCTACTGCGTCATGTGGGCCGCAGCAAGCTCGGACCTCATCGCCACCCACTTCCTGGTGTCGCTGAACGACGTGCTGTACTGGCTGCGCTTCCTGGTCATCGTCGGCCCGATCATCGGCTTCATCGTCGCCCGCCGCATCGCCCTGGCGCTGCAGCGCAAGGACCGCGAGATCGCCCTGCACGGACGCGAGACCGGCCGAATTGTCCGGCTGCCCCACGGCGAGTTCATCGAGGTGCATGAGCCTGTCGACGAGTACCGCAGGTACAAGCTCGTCAACTTCAACTCCCCTGAGGTCACTCCGGCGCAGGCGGACGGCAACGGCCACATCAGCCGCTCGGAGAAGCTCCGCGGCCGGGCGTCCAAGTTCTTCTTCGAGGACCGCGTCGCTCCGGTGACACCGTCGGAGCTGACCGCCGCTCACGCCGGCCACCACGGCGAGATCGCCGAGTCCCAGGACCGGGAGTCGATCGCCAGCCACTAGGCAAAGGCACGGTACACCGAAAGGGAATGCCCGGACAGCGCAGGCTGTCCGGGCATTCCCCGTTTAAGCCGGTTCCGGATCTGTAGTGGCGTGTCGGCAGCCACCCACGACCCGCCGGCACAAGGTCTCGCACGTGCCGGCTGCTCGGTTGGTTCCGAGTGTTGACTTATCAACGACTGACGGTTGCACTTGGCGCATGGCATCTGAACACGTTGAGCGGAAGCTGCGGATCGTAATCGGTCTCGTAGTGATTGCCCTCGCCGCCATCTCCCTGCTCACGATAGGGCGAACCGCGCCAGGGCCCTGGTACGCGGTCCTCCACGGTCTCCTGTGCGCCCTCCTGGTCGTTTGGGGCGCTCTGGTCCTCGTCGGGAAGATCAGGGCCGAGAGGCTGGTGCGGACCCGCCGGCGATGGAAATACGCGATGGTTATTGGATTCTCATCAGTCTTCATCATCCTTTCTATTCTCGCCGCGATGGTTATCCCGGAGCGTGCGGGCGGCAACCGGGCCCTGCCGTTGTTTCCCGCCATCGTCGGTTTGTTCGTCGCCCAGCTCTACGAGCCGGAAAGCGGTGCCCGCTTCAGCGTGGCTGACCTGAGCGACCGTGATGCCAAAACCTGGAAAGCGATCGCGCTTGTACCGGCCGTGGTCGGAACCGCTCTCGGATGCATTGCCGGAGCGGCAGCGGCTGCCGGTGACACCAGCACGGCTTTCACGCTCCTGTCGCTTGCACTGCCTCTTCTGGCTTTTGCCGCCGTGTTCCTCATAGCGCTCGGGTCAAGGAACCGGCAGTTGAAGGCGAAGCCCTAGGCCGGTCATGGCGCTTGGGGTCGCTGGATGCCCGGCACCGGCCGAGCTTGCCCCCGCGGCTATCCGAGGCGCTTGGAGGTGTAAGCCCGCGGAGTGCGCATTCCCGGGCGCTGCAGGGGCACCCACAGCTTGTAACGATCGGCCCGGTAGTAGGAAACGGAGTAGTCGACCATTGAACGCGCTACGTAGGCATGGCGCTGGATTTTGAGCAGTGGCGCTCCCATCTCCACGTTGAGCAGGCGTGCGATCGACGGGGACGCTGCGGTGGCCTCGATGGTGTCCTCTCCCCACTCCATCACCAGTCCGTACTTCTCGCTGAGCACGTTGTAGAGCGAGGTCGGCGGAGGGTCATCAAGGATGCCGCGGACCCGGTGGGCGGGGATGAAGTTCTCGTCCACGCTCATCGGCTCTCCGTCGGCAAGGAGCTGGCGCCGGAACCGCACCACCTGCTGGCCGATCTCGAGCTGGAGCTCACGGGCCACGAGCGGCGTCGCACCGACCTGCTCAAAGCTGAGCACGTGCGCGTCGGGCACCATTCCCCGCCGCAGCATCTCCTCGCTGTAGGAAGTGAGCTTCATCTGCAGGTCGAGCTTCGCGTGCGCCACGAAGGTGCCGAGGCCGACGATCCGTTCGAGGACGTCCTCGGCCACGAGTGCGTCGATCGCGTGCCGGACGGTCATCCGGGCCACGCCGAACTGCTGGGACAGCTGCCGTTCGGATGGTATTGCCGAGCCGGGCTGGGCGTGTTCGGTGATGTACTCGCGGAGGATCTCCCGCAGCTGCACATGCTTGGCAACGGGCGAGCTGTCATCGAGAGCCGCTCCCCCCGGCAGGAAGCCCGGAACAGTCGCCGTCATCTCCAACCGCCCTCTCCACGCGTTGTAACGCACCGCCTCCACCGGCGGCTGCCGAACATTTCGATTCTACCTACCCGCACTCCCCCGTCATCTCCTCTGAACGCAAAGAAGGGGCCCGCACAAAGTGCGGGCCCCTTCCGGGTAGGGCGGGCGATGAGCGTGGGTCAGTGGGCGTGATCCCCGCGGCTGTACTCATAGACCCAACCCACCAGGGCGATGACGGTGAGGCCGAGCCCGATGTACAGGATCCACCAGCCGGCTGCCATCCCCAGGAACCCGGTGGCTGCGGAGATGCCGAGGAACAGCGGCCACCAGCTCCATGGGCTGAAGTGCCCCTGCTCACCCGAACCCTCGTGGATTTCGGCGTCGAGCCGGTCCTCGGGGCGCATGCCGACCCTGCGGCCGGTGAACCCGAGGTAGAACCCGATCATGATCGAGAGGCCCGCCGTCAGGTACAGCCCGAGGAAACCGACAGGTTCCTCCCATTCGACAAGGAAGCCGTAGACGGTTGCAACGAGCAGGAAGAACGGCGTCAGGAAGACAAAGAATCGTGTCTCGATTTTCACTGGTTCGCGTCCTCTCGTGCGGCAGATCCGAGCACCTTGCCGGCAGCCGACTCGTCGGTGTGCTGCTGCTGCAGCTCGGGGTGGTGCAGGTCAAGTGCCGGCCGCTCAGAACGGATCCGCGGCAGCGAGGTGAAGTTGTGGCGGGGCGGCGGGCAGGAAGTTGCCCACTCGAGCGAAGCGCCGAAGCCCCACGGGTCGTCGACCTCGACCTTCTTGCCGCTGCGCCAGGTGATGTAGACGTTCCAGAAGAACGGGATCAGGGAGGCGCCGAGGACGAAGGAGGCGATGGTTGAGAACTGGTTCATTTCGGTGAACGCGTCCTCGGGAAGGTAGTCGGCGTACCGGCGGGGCATGCCGATCACTCCGAGCCAGTGCTGGATGAGGAAGGTTCCGTGGAAGCCGAGGAACAGGAGCCAGAAGTGGATCTTGCCCAGGCGCTCGTTGAGCATCTTTCCGGTGAACTTGGGCCACCAGAAGTAGAACCCGGCGAACATCGCGAACACCACGGTGCCGAAGACCACGTAGTGGAAGTGGGCGACGACGAAGTACGTGTCCGAGACGTGGAAGTCGAGCGGCGGCGAAGCCAGGATGATGCCGGTGAGCCCGCCGAACAGGAAGGTCACGAGGAAGCCGAGGCTCCACAGCATCGGCGTTTCGAAGGTGATTGAGCCCCGCCACATGGTGCCGATCCAGTTGAAGAACTTCACGCCGGTTGGAACGGCGATCAGCATTGTGGTGAAGGCGAAGAACGGCAGCAGCACGGCGCCGGTGACGTACATGTGGTGCGCCCATACCGTCACCGAAAGTGCGGCGATGGCGATGGTTGCGTAGACGAGGCCCTTGTAACCGAAGATCGGCTTGCGGCTGAAGACCGGGAAGATCTCCGAGACGATGCCGAAGAACGGCAGCGCGATGATGTACACCTCGGGGTGGCCGAAGAACCAGAACAGGTGCTGCCAGAGGATGGCGCCGCCGTTTTCCGGGTCGAAGATGTGGGCGCCGAAGCGGCGGTCCGCTCCGAGGGCGAACAGTGCGGCGGCAAGCGGCGGGAACGCCATGAGCACGAGGAGGGCCGTCACCAGGGTGTTCCAGGTGAAGATCGGCATGCGCCACATGGTCATGCCGGGAGCGCGCATGCAGATGATCGTGGTGATGAAGTTGACCGAGCCGAGGATGGTTCCGAAGCCGGACAGCGCGAGGCCGAAGACCCAGAGGTCACCACCGACGCCGGGCGAGAACGTGGTGCTCGACAGCGGCGTGTAGGCGAACCACCCGAAGGAGGCGGCGCCCTGCGGGGTGATGAAGCCGGAGACGGCGATGGTGCTGCCGAACAGGAAGAACCAGAAGGCGAGTGCATTCAGCCGGGGGAAGGCGACGTCGGGCGCCCCGATCTGCAGCGGCATGATCACGTTGGCGAAGCCGGCGAACAGCGGCGTCGCGAACATGAGGAGCATGATCGTGCCGTGCATCGTGAACAGCTGGTTGTACTGCTCTTTGGTCTGCAGGATCTGCATTCCCGGTTCGAACAGTTCGGCGCGGATGACGAGCGCCATCACGCCGGCCAGGCAGAAGAAGACGAACGAAGAGATCAGGTACATGTACCCGATCGTCTTGTGGTCGGTCGAGGTGATCCAGTTGACGACGATGCGTCCCTTGGTCCGCGGGACAACGCGCGGAGCAGCAGTGGTGCCCGCTTCCTCAAGTGTGTATTCGTAGGTAGACATCAGCTGCTCCTGGCAGGGTCAAAGTCGGGGTCGGCATCCGGGTAGGAGTCACGGTCGTAGTCGTCACCGAGTTGTCCTTCGTTGAGCGTCGCCATCTGGGCGTCGAACTCCTCCTGCGAGACGACCTCCACGTTGAAGAGCATCTCGGAGTGGTACTGGCCGCACAGCTCGGCGCACTTTCCATCAAACGTGCCCTCCTTGGTGGGAGTCAGGTTGATGTAGTTGGTGCGTCCCGGGTAGAGGTCCCTCTTCTGCAGGAATGCCGGAACCCAGAAGGAGTGCTGCACATCGCGGGAAGTGAGCTGCAGTTCAACCGACCGGTTGACGGGCAGGTAGAGCGTCGGAAGTTCTTCCTCGACGCCGGGCTCACCGGTGAGTGCAACCTGCACTCCGGTGGAGTACCGGTTCTCGTTGACGTAGTTGAAGTCCCAGGACCACTGCTTGCCGCGGACGTCGACAACGATGTCGGGATCGTCGACGCGGGTGTCGATGGCGCGCTGCTCGCGTTCGGTGAAGTAGAAGAACACGAGGACCATGAACAGCGGGATGGTCAAATAGAAGATTTCGAGCGGCAGGTTGTAGCTGAGCTGGCGGGGGAACCCGGTGTCGTTGCGGCGGCGGCGGTATGCGACCATGCACCAGATGATCAGGCCCCAGGTGATGATGCCGACGACCAGCGCCGCGATCCACGAGTTGACCCACAGATCGATGATCTTGCCGGTGTGGTTGGTGGTGTCGGCGTCTGAGGGCAGCCAGCCCCTCTGGACTTCCGTTGAACAACCGGACAGCAACACTGCGCCGGCCAGCGCGAGGCTGGAAATCTTTGCGACCCTGGCGCGATTGCCGCCGGTTCGGCCCTGCAAACTCACAGACGGACCTTCCTTCTCTACGTGCGTTGCCACCCGCAGTCTGCTGCAGTCCGGGGTGCCCATCCAGTTTTACTACTCACTGTAGAGCTTACCTGCAGTCGAAGCCATCGTGTGACATTCGCGGGGGCCCCGCGCCGCGGATTTCTCCGCCGCGCGGGGCCCCCGGCGCGTGCTAGTGGAAGGAGTCTCCACAGGCGCAGGAACCGCCTGCGTTCGGGTTGTCGATGGTGAATCCCTGCTTCGAAATCGTGTCCTCGAAGTCGATGGAGGCACCGGAGAGGTACGGAACGCTCATCTTGTCAACGATCACTTCGACGCCGTCGAAGTCGCGCACGGCGTCGCCGTCAAGGACCCGCTCGTCAAAGTACAGCTGGTAGATCAGCCCCGAGCAGCCGCCGGGCTGGACTGCGACACGGAGCCGGAGATCCGTGCGGCCTTCCTGCTCGAGGAGGCTGCGGACCTTCCCCGCTGCGACGTCGGACAGGTTCACCTCGTGCTCCGGAAGCGACGCGGCGGTCTCATCGGCGGCGGTGGTGGTCTCTGTCGTGCTTGAGCTCATTGTGTTTCTCCTAGCTTGGATCCGTTGCTGGAACGTCGCTCACAGTTCCGTCCCCGTCAATGCGGCGTTCTGGAGTCCCTTCCATGGTACGCCGCGCTTCTCCTGCAGTTAACTTGGGCTTCCTGCCGCACCCTCGGCACCAGGCCCAGTGAGGCGGCCCTTGCTGATCCCCGCCAGGAGGAGGGCCTCGGCAAGCACCGCGCGCTTGAACTCTCCGAGGTGGAGGGATTCGTTGGCGCTGTGCGCCCGGGAGTCGGGGTCTTCGACACCGGTGATGAGGATCTGGGCCTGTGGGAACAGTTCTGTCAGGTCTGCGATGAAGGGAATCGACCCGCCCATTCCCGCTTCGACGGCCGGCACGCCCCACGCTTCCTCCAGCGCCTGCAGTGCGAGCTGGGCCGCCGGCGCCGAGGTGTCGGTGGCGAACGGGCTGCCCGTCTCCCCCGGTGTGAAAGTCACCCGCGCACCAAAGGGGGCATGCCGCTGCACATGATCCTCGATGGCCCGCATGGCCTGCTCCGGGTCCTGGCCTGGCGCCAGGCGGAGGCTGAACTTCGCCCGCGCACGAGGCAGCAGCGTGTTCGAGGACAGTGCCACGCTGGGGATGTCCATGCCGATGATCGACAGGGCCGGCTTATGCCAGAGCCGTGAAGCGATGGAGCCCGTGCCGGCGAGCCGCACGCCCTTGAGCACCGAACTGTCTGCCCGGTAGTCGCTTTCGGCGTAGTCGACTGTGGCGTGGTCGCCACCGGCCAGGCCAGCGATGCGCACGTCACCTGCGTCGTCATGGAACGTCGAGATGAGCCGTGCGAGCAGTGTCGGCGCGTCGAGGACGGGGCCACCGAACATTCCGGAATGAACCGCGTGGTCGAGGACCTGCACCTCGATGGTGCCGTCGACCAGGCCGCGGAGGCTGGTGGTCAGGGCCGGCACGCCGACCTTCCAGTTGCTCGAATCGGCAACGACGATGACGTCGGCCTCGAGCAACGAGCGGTGCGTCTCAAGGAAGGACCTGAAGGTCGGCGAGCCGGCTTCCTCCTCGCCCTCGATGAACAGGGTCACACCCACACCGAATTCGTCGCCGAATACCTCGAGCAGGGCGCGCAGGGCGCCGACGTGGGCCATGATCCCGGCCTTGTCGTCGGCAGCGCCCCGCCCGTAGAGGCGTCCGTTGCGTTCCTCGGGCGTGAAGGGGTCGCTCTCCCACAGATCCGGGTCCCCCGGGGGCTGGACGTCGTGGTGTGCGTAAAGGAGCACGGTGGGTTGGCCCGCCGCGGCAGGACGGCGGGCAACGACGGCCGGGCCGCCCGGGACGCCGGCATTGTCAACGCGGAGAATCTGGACATCGTCGACGCCGGCGGCGCGGATCAGGTCCGCTACCGCCTTGGCGCTGCGGTCCAGCTCGGCGGGGTCGAACGCTTCCCAGGCGATGCCACGGATGGCCACCAGTGAGGAAAGCTGCTCGACGATGCTTGGGAAAGCGGCCTCGACGCTCGAACGGAGCGCCTCGACGTGCTGGTCAGTGCTGCTGGGCGGCCGCTCGGCCGCGTCGTGGAGGTTCATATATCGACCCTACACAGCCGGGGCCGGGCCGGCAGCGGGAGGAGCACCGCCTCGCGGCGTCAAGGGGGCCGTTCCCGCGCGGCGCAGCCTTCGTGCGCGTACGCCCGGCGGCTTACCTGCGGGTATCCTGAGGGTGTGTTTGGACGAAAGAAAGACGCCCCAGCGGCCCAGGATGTTATTGACCGGATGAGCCAGCAGCGCGAAGAGAGCCAGCGGGCAGCTGGAAAAGGCGCCCCGACTCCCAAGCGAAGCGTTCAGCAGGCCGCCCGCAAGCGGCCGCTGGTGCCCGAGGACCGGAAGGCGGCGCGCGGGCAGAACCGCACGGCGGTCGCCGAGGAGCGCGCCCGGATCCGGGAGGCCCTGAACACCGGCGAGGAGCGCTACCTGCCGCTGCGTGACAAAGGCCCGAACCGCCGCTACATCCGCCAGTTCGTCGATGCACGGTGGAACGTCGGGGAATTCCTCATGCTCGCGGCACTGGTGTTCGTGATCCTCAGCTTCATCCAGAGCCTCGCCGTGCAGAGCGCCGTGATGCTCGGGTTCTGGGTGCTGATCCTGGTAGTGATCGCCGACTGCTTCCTGCTGCGCCGCAAGCTCAAGGCTCGCCTGACCGAGAAGTTCGGCGGCCCCAATGCCGGGGATCTCTGGTACGGTGTCACCCGCGCGCTGCAGCTGCGCCGCCTGCGCCTGCCCAAGCCGCTCAACAAGCGCGGACAGTACCCGGCCTAGGATTCAGCCTCGCCGCGCGGGAGGCGAAGACGAACATTCAAGGGGTGGACCGGTGCGCCGGGCCACCCCTTCGCGTTAAAGGTCTCCTGACTGCGGACCTTATGGGCCGCGGACGGTACCGACAGAACGCTTGAGCGGCCCACCCGCCCCGCCCGGCGCCGGGCCTCAGCGCTGCTGGCGCGAGCGGAAGGCCCGGGCAAGGCCCCGGTTGATGCGGGCGGCCCAGAGCGGCCCCTCGTAGAGGAACGCAGTGTAGCCCTGGACAAGGGTGGCTCCGGCGTCGAGGCGCTCCAGGACGTCCTCCGCCGACTCGACGCCGCCCACCGAGATGATGGCCAGGTCGTCGCCTGCGGCGGCGCGCAGGCGTTTGAGCACTTCGAGGGAGCGTGCCTTGAGGGGCGCTCCGCTCAGGCCTCCCACCCCCATGGACATCACCGCTTCCGGCTGCGCCTTCAGTCCGTTGCGGGTGATCGTGGTGTTCGTGGCGATGATGCCGTCGAGGCCAAGGTCGAGGGCCAGCCGGGCGACGTCGTCGAGGTCTGCGTCGGTGAGGTCGGGAGCGATCTTGACAAGGAGGGGCACGTGGCGGCCCGCCGCTTCATCGGCGGCGCGGCGGACGGAGGTCAGCAGCGGGCGCAGCGAGTCGACCTTCTGCAGGAGCCGCAGTCCGGGGGTGTTCGGCGAGCTGACATTGACCACGAGATAGTCGGCCGCAGGGGCAAGTTCGGCGGCGCTGAGCAGGTAGTCGGCCGTGGCATGCCTGAGGTCGACCTTCTTGGTCTTGCCGATATTCACGCCGATGATCGGGCGGTTCGAACGGTAGGTGCGCTCAAGGCGGGCACGGGCGGCGCGCAGGCGGGGGGCGACGGCCGCGGCGCCGTCGTTGTTGAATCCCATCCGATTGATGACGGCCCGGTCCTCGATGAGGCGGAAGAGCCGCGGCTTCGGGTTGCCCGGCTGGGCCGCACCGGTGATGGTCCCGATTTCGACGTGGCCGAAGCCGAGGGTCGTCAAGGCGCTGATGCCCTTTCCTCCCTTGTCGAATCCCGCGGCGAGACCGAACGGCGAGGGGAACACGACGCCGAAGGCAGTGGTCTGCAGGTCCGCCGGAGGGCTGCAGTAGCGCCTCAGCAGCCACCCGGCCGGCGTGCGGTCGGCGGCGCGGATCAGCCCGAACCCAATCCGGTGCGCTTTCTCGGCGTCCATTCCGGAAAACACGAGGCGGAAGAAGGTTGGGTACATGCGCATGCTCTAAAGTTCCCATGAGGACCGCCGCTCGAACAACTCGGGCACGACACCCGGAGGATTTGGCCGAATCATGACTGGCACCTGGGAGCCGGACCCCCTGGGCGACGGCTATCGACAGCTCACCCTTGAACTGGAGCCAGAAGACGAGGGCCCCTGTTTCGCCACCCTCGTCTCCTACCGCCGGGCACCGGCCAAACGAGCCAATTCCACCCCAGGCAGTGATTCCACCGCCGGCAATGGTTCCGCTCCGGCTGCGCCCGCCGCCGGGGTCCAGCCGCGGCGGGTGCCGGCCGTGATGTACATCCATGGGTGGAGCGATTACTTCTTCCACACGGAACTCGCCGAATTCTTCAGTGAGCGGGCCATCGAGTTCTTCGCCCTCGATCTGCGCAAGTACGGCCGAAGCCTCAGGCAGTGGCAGACACCCGGATACGTGCGGTCCCTCGAGGAGTACGACGCCGATCTCGATGCCGCCATCGACGCCGTCGAGGCTGCGGTACAGGAGGAACATGGCGGCGGCGTGGAGGTTGAGCTGAGCATCATGGCCCACTCGACCGGCGCCCTGACGACGGCCTTGTGGGCCAACCGGTTCCCGGGGCGGGTCACCTCGCTCATCATGAACAGCCCCTGGCTCGACACCCAGGGCAGCGCCCTGCTGCGCAGCACAACGCAGGGTCTGCTTGAACCGATCAGCCGGCTTCGCCCCAAGACCCGGCTGCGGCTCCCCGAATTCGGGTATTACTGGCGCAGCATCAGCAGCGAGGCCGAAGGCGAGTGGGACCTTGACCGGCGCTGGCGGCCCGAGTTCGGGTTCCCCGTAACGGCCGGGTGGCTGACGGCCGTGCTCGCGGGCCATGCCGCCGTGGCGCGGGGGCTGCACATCGAGGCGCCGGTGCTCGTGCTTGCCTCGGCCCGTTCGGCCGTCAGTCCCACGTGGAGCCCGGCGATGCTCGAGGCCGACAGCATCCTCGAGGTGTCCCCCATGGTGCGCAGGGCCACGGACCTCGGGCGGAGGGTGATGATCTGCCGGTTCGACGGCGCCCTCCACGACGTCCTTCTCTCCCGGCGGGAGGTGCGCCGGGAAGTCTACGGCGAGCTCGACAGGTGGGTCCGCGGCTACACGCTGAGCCTCTAAGCCGTTGACCCCCCGGCCTCAGCCGCGCGCGGCTGCGGCGGCGTCGACGGCGCCTCCGTAGCGCCGGTCCCGGGAGGCATACTCCTCGATGGCCCGCCACAGGGTGCGCCGGTCGACGTCGGGCCAGAGGGTGTCCATGAAGACCATCTCGGCATACGCCGACTGCCACAGCAGGAAGTTGGAGAGGCGCTGCTCGCCGGACGTGCGGAGGAACAGGTCGACGTCGGGCAGGTCCGGTTCGTCGAGGAACCGCTGGACCGTTTCCTCATTGACTGACGAAGCTTTGATGCGGCCCGCCGCCACCTCCTCGGCGATGGCCCGCGCGGCGTCCGCGATCTCGGCCCGGCCCCCGTAGTTCACGCACATGGTCAGCGTGCACGTCGAATTGCCCAGGGTGTGCTGTTCGGCCGCCTCGAGTTCGGAGATCACCGAGCGCCACAGCCGGGGCCGGCGCCCGGACCAGCGAATGCGCACGCCCCACTCGTTCAACTGGTCGCGCTGCCTGCGCAGGACGTCCTTGCTGAACCCCATCAGGAACCGGACCTCATCGGGCGACCGCTTCCAGTTCTCTGTCGAGAACGCGTACACCGAGACGTGCTTCACGCCGATCTCGATGGCTCCGGCCATCACGTCGAGCAGCGCGGCCTCACCGGCGCGGTGGCCCTCCGTGCGGGGCAGCCCGCGCTCGTTGGCCCACCGACCGTTGCCGTCCATGACGATGGCCACATGGGCCGGAACGAACTCGCGCGGGATGGCAGGTGCCGTTTCCCCGCTCGGGTGGGGCCAGGGGGCCACCGGACCGGCTGCCGGAATATTCGAAGTCACACACGCTCCACATGTCGTAGTGATTGGACGACCCGCTCAAGGTGCCACTGCAGATAATTTGCCACGAGGCCCGCCGCCTCACGGCGGGCCGCGCTTTCCGAGGCTTCGGCCGCAGCCCAGTCGCCGGTGAGCAGCGCAGCAAGCAGGTCCATCGTTGCCGGCGACGGCGACGCCGCTCCGGGCGGTCTGCACTCGGCGCACACGGCACCGCCCAGCGGCGCCGAAAAAGCGGTGTGCGGTCCGGGGGCCGCGCACTTGGCGCATTCGGAGAAACTCGGCGCCCACCCGGCGGTGGCCAGGGCGCGCAGCAGGTACGAATCGAGGATCAGTTCGGGCGGGTAGAGCCCGCGGCTGAGAGCCGAGAAGGCTCCGGCCACGAGGCCGTACTGCGCGCCGGCAGCCTCGCCGTCGGTGTCGGTCAGGCGTTCCGCCGTCTCTGCGATGGCAGCCGCCGCGGTGTAGCGGCCGTAGTCGGCGGCGATGCCGTGCCCGTACGCGCCCTTCGTCTGGGCCTGGGTGACGACGTCGAGGTTGCGTCCGGATGCAAGCTGCAGGTCGACTGTCATGAAGGGTTCGAGCCGCGAACCGAACTTGCTGCTCGTCCGCCGCACGCCTTTGGCGACCGCACGCACCTGCCCGTGTTCACGGGTCAGCAGCACGATGATCCGGTCGGCCTCGCCCAGTTTGTAGGTCCGCAGCACAACGCCTTCGGCGCGGTAGGTGCGGGACGCTGACATTTTGGGCACCCTACAATTGTCCCACTAACTCGACGCCGCAGGAGTCAGGCGGCGTCCCGGATCGCCCGGTTGACCGCCGACACCACGGCCTTGAGCGCCGCCATCGTCGTGTTGGCGTCGATTCCCACGCCCCACAGCACCCGCTCCCCCACGGCGCACTCCACATAGGCTGCCGCGCGGGCGTTCCCGCCCGAGGACAGGGCGTGCTCGGTGTAGTCGAGGACGCGCACGTCGACCCCGTCCTGCCCGAGGATTTCAAGCAGTGCGGCGATCGGACCGCTGCCCACCGCGGAACGTCGCTGCTGCACCCCGTTGACGAGCAGGGTGGCTGCGAGCTTGAAGGAGCCGTCCTCGGCGGTGTCGGTGTTGACCGAGGTGAGCGCGTAGTGCCCCCACTGCGCGGAGTCCTCGCCCGCGCGGGTGGGCAGGTATTCGTCCTGGAACACGGCCCACAGTTCGGGCCCGCTGATTTCCCCGCCGACGGTCTCGGTGCGCCGCTGGATGACGCCGGAGAATTCGATCTGGGCGCGGCGCGGGAGGTCGAGGCTGTGCTCGTGCTTGAGCAGGTAGGCAACGCCGCCCTTGCCCGACTGGGAGTTGACCCGGATGACGGCCTCGTAGCTGCGACCGATGTCCTTGGGGTCGATCGGCAGGTAGGGGACGGCCCATGGGAGTTCGTCAACGCTCACGCCGGCGGCCTTCGCGTCGCGCTCCATGCTTTCGAAGCCCTTCTTGATGGCATCCTGGTGGGATCCGGAGAACGCGGTGAAGACGAGGTCGCCGCCATAGGGTGAACGCTCGGGCACCAACAACTGGTTGCAGTACTCGGCGGTGCGGCGGATCTCATCCATGTCAGAGAAGTCGATCTGCGGATCGATGCCCTGGCTGTAGAGGTTCATGCCGAGGGTCACGAGGTCGACGTTGCCGGTGCGTTCCCCGTTGCCGAACAGGCAGCCCTCGATCCGGTCGGCGCCGGCAAGGTAGCCGAGCTCGGCGGCGGCGACTCCGGTTCCGCGGTCGTTGTGGGGGTGGAGCGAGAGGATGATGTTCGAGCGGTTCTCAAGGTTGCGGCACATCCACTCGATCGAGTCGGCGTAGACGTTGGGGGTGGCCATTTCGACGGTGGCCGGCAGGTTGAGGATCATCTGGCGGTCGGCGGACGCTTCGAAGACGGCCGCCACTTCATTGCTGATGCGCGCCGCGAACTCCAGCTCCGTCCCGGTGAAGGACTCGGGCGAGTACTCGTACGTGACGTGGGTGTTGCCGAGGGTTTCCTCGAACTTCCGGCAGAGCCGGGCGCCCGTCAGCGCAATATCGACGATGCCGTCCTGGTCCTGGTTGAAGACCACCCGCCGCTGAAGGACCGAGGTCGAGTTGTAGAGGTGAACAATGGCGCGGTCGGCTCCCGCGAGGGACTCGTACGTCCTCTCGATCAGGTGCTCCCGCGCCTGGGTGAGCACCTGGATCGTGACGTCGTCGGGGATCCTGTCGCCCTCGATCAGCTGGCGGACGAAATCGAAGTCTGTCTGCGACGCCGAGGGGAAGCCGACTTCGATCTCCTTGTAGCCCATGCGCACGAGGAGATCGAACATCTTGTGCTTGCGCTCGGGGCTCATCGGGTCGATGAGGGCCTGGTTGCCGTCGCGAAGGTCGACGGCGCACCACCGGGGGGCTTTGGTGATCAGCTTGTCCGGCCAGGTGCGGTCGGGAAGTTCAACCGTGATCTGATCCTGGAACGGCGTGTACTTGGAGAACGGCATTCCCGAAGTCTTTTGTGCGTTTCGCATTACATTGGCCTTATCTCTTGAACCTTTGCGCTGGCGGCCGGGCAACACAGTCACCGCAGCGAGGTTCGGCCTGTAGCTGGAAAGTCCTAGGTGACCTCGCCGCGGCACATAAGAAGAGTCGTCTTTGCGCGCACAATCTCACGATAGCACGGCACATAGGATGGCTTAAGGGACGCTCCGTTGCGCAGGGACGGCGGAGCGCGCCTGGCCGAACCCGTTGAAAAAACACCCGTTGAGACAACCTTGAGGAGAACCCGATGAGCGATGCCGGGATTGCGCCGGATGCGGCCGATGAGGAAGTGCGTGCGCAGGACGACCTGTTCCGGCACGTGAACGGCGGCTGGCTTAAGTCGACGGTGATCCCGTCAGACCGGCCCCTTGAGGGATCCTTCACGCAACTCGCCGATGCCTCCGAACGCGCGGTGCGCGACATCGTGGAGACCGCGGCCCAGGAACCCGGTGCGACGCCGTCGCTCACCAAGATCGGCACGCTGTACGCGGCCTTCATGGACACCGCGGCGATCAACGCCGCCGGGATCTCCCCCGTGGCTGGCCCTTTGGCGGAGGTTGAGGCGGTGGCGGACCTCGACTCTTTCCTGGCCCTCACCGGTTCCCTGACCCGGTCCGGTGTCCAGGGCCTCTGCGCGCCCTTCGTCAGCAACGACGCTGGGAACCCCGACCGTTATCTTCTGCACCTCTACCAGTCCGCGCTGGGGATGCCCGACGAGTCCTACTACCGGGAGGAAAGGTTCGAGGGAACGCGAAGGGAGTACGCGAAGCTGCTTGAAACGCTGCTGTCCCTGGCCGGGCACCGCGAACCGGCGCGGGCCGCCGACGCCGTCCTCGCCCTCGAGACCCGCCTGGCCGGTGGGCACATGACCACCGTCGAACGCCGGGACCCCCAGAAGACCTACAACCTTTATTCGCGGGCAGCGCTCCTCGAGCACGCGCCCTTCAGCAGCGGCTGGCTTGCGGTGGTCACCAACACCGAGGAGCAGGCCGAAGAGCTCGTTGTCAGCCAGCCGGAGTACCTGAAAACGGTCGACGCGGCACTGGCGGAAGAGCCGCTGTCCGTCTGGAAGGAGTGGCTGGGCACCCGGGTGCTGCTCCACGCCTCCGACTACCTCGATGACCGGTTCGTTGAGGCGGTCTTTGCCTTCTACGGCACTCATCTGGGAGGGACTCCGCGTATCAAGGACCGCTGGAAGCGCGCCGTGGCGCTGGTGGAGGGTGCACTGGGTGAGGCCGTGGGCCAGGAGTATGTCGCCCGGCACTTCCCGGAGAGTTCCAAGCAGACAATGATGGATCTGGTCTCCAACCTCGTGAAGGCGTATGCCAAGAGCATCTCCTCCAGGGAATGGATGACCGAGGCCACCCGCACGCGTGCCCTCGACAAGCTCTCCCTCTTCACCACGAAGATCGGCTACCCGGAGGAGTGGATCGACTATGGGCCGTTGGACATCCGGCCGGGCGATCTCTATGGCAACGTCCGCAGGGCGTCGGAGTTTGAACACAACCGGCAGCTGAACAAGCTCGGCGGCCCCATCGACCGCGGCGCGTGGCTGATGACGCCCCAGACGGTGAACGCCTACTACATGCCCACAATGAACGAGATCGTGTTCCCGGCGGCCATCCTTCAGCCTCCGTTCTTCACCGCCGACGCCGATCCGGCGGTGAACTACGGCGCGATCGGGGCGGTGATCGGCCACGAGATCGGCCACGGCTTCGATGACCAGGGGTCTCGCTTCGATGGCAGGGGCGCCCTGCTCGAGTGGTGGTCCGAGGACGACCGGACGGCCTTCGAGGCACTGACCTCCCGCCTCGTCGAGCAGTACGCGGCGCTCTCCCCCGCCGAGGCACCGGACTCGAAGGTCAACGGGGAGCTGACCCTCGGGGAGAACATCGGCGATCTCGGGGGCTTGGGCATCAGCTACGAGGCCTACCTGCTGAGCCTTGGCGGCGCGGAACCGCCCCTGATCGACGGGGTGACCGGTGCACAGCGCTTCTTCCACTCCTGGGCGCGGTGCTGGCGGCAGAAGATCCGCCCCGAGGAGGCCCTGCGCCGCCTCACCGTCGATCCCCACTCACCCAACGAGTACCGCTGCAACCAGGTTGTCCGGAACCTCGACGAGTTCCATGAGGCGTTCGCCGTCCGCCCCGGTGACCGGCTGTGGCTGGAGCCCCAGGAGCGCGTGCGCATCTGGTAGTCGGGCGCGGGAGGCGCCTACCCGGGCGCCTCCCGTCTAGAACCCTGAAGACGCCTGGCAGGTGACTTCTTCGGCCGTCTGTCCGTCGAGTCCGGGCGCGAGCGGTTCGCGCTTCACCTTCGGCCCCGAAACGAAGTCGGCGCCTGCCTGCACCTCGATGCCCGGCAGCGAAGCACTGGCAATGAACTGGCTGTCCGGAATGCCCAGGAGCGCCTGCAGTGCGGCCGCTGCCTCTTCGTATCCCGGCCCGTAGAGGAGCTGGGTGACCGGCGCGGATCCGCCCTCGAGCGTTCCAGCCAGGGCGTACCCCTCGTCGAGGAGGATCTGCTGGATTTCGGCGGCGCGCGCAGGGTCGCCGGTTCCGTTGACCACCGTGACCGGGATCGAGGCGGCGTCGAAGGCCGGCGTTTCCGGTGTGGTCGTCTCGGCGGCGGGGCTCTCCGAGGCGGGGCCGGTCGGCGCCGGGCCCTGGGAGCTCCCGGTTGCGGGCGCCGGCGTGCCGGCGGACGGCTTGGGCGTGGGTGAGGCGCTGGTGAGGCTGCGGTCTTCGCGGAGCGCGGCGAACAGTTTTTCGGCCGGCTCCTCATCGAGCACCAGGCGGTTCGGGTCCTCGTCCCACGGCGCGGTCGGCACGGTGACGAAGGCGATGTTTCCAAGGTCGACGTTCTTGACGCGGTCGGCGAGTTTGAGGATCTCCGTGACCTGGGAAAGCCCTTCGTCGACGGTCAGGTTCTTGCTGAGCGTTTCGGCAATCGAGTAGAGGCGCGGAAGGTTGTTGAGCGTCCCCTCCTCCTGCACCTTGCGGGCGAGCGAAGCCATGAATGACTGCTGGGCGCGGATGCGGCCGGCATCGCCGCCGTCCCCGAACGCGTGGCGCGTCCTCAGGAAGGCAAGTGCCTGCTCCCCCTCGACTTCGCTGGTGCCGGCGGGAAGGCTCAGCCCGGAGAACTCATCCTCGACGGCCTGGTCGACACATACTTCCACCCCGCCGAGGGTCTCGGAGAGTTCCTTGACGGCGTTGAAGTCGGCCATCATGAAATGGTCGACGCTGAGCCCCGTCATTTCGTTCACTGCCGCAACCGTGCAGCCGGGTCCGCCGGAGTTCAGTGCACCGTTGAGCTGGGCGAGGTCCATGGCCGGCGATACATCTCCCGTGTCGGGGTTGACGCAGCTGGGAAGGGGAACGAGGAGGTCCCGCGGCAGGCTCAGCACCGTGACGGTCGACCGGTCGGCCGAGAGATTCGCAAGGAGCATCACATCCGAGTTGCCCGAACCCGAGGAAAGATCCTCGCCGCCGACATCGTCGCCGCCGTTGCCGGTGCGCGTGTCGGTGCCAAGGATCAGGATCTGCACCGGATCGGTGCTGAGGTCGACGGGCAGCTGAGGCTCCCGGCTTGCCCCGATGTTGAGGGGCTGGGTGTCCACGTTCGACTGCAGGCGGAGGACCTGGAAACCGGCGAAGGCAGCAGTTCCGAGCAGGAGCGTTGAGAGGCCTACAGCGGCAGCCTGAAGCGCACGCGGCCGGGCCGGCGGGCCGAGGTGCCTCCCTGCCGGAGCTGCCGCTTCCCGTCCGCCCGCGGAGGATCCGGAACCTGCGGGAACAGGTCCGGACGGTCCTTTGTCTTCACTCACGCGTGCGGGTCCCTTTCAAGGAGCTAGGCGCCGTTGCCGGCGGAAAAACAAGGCACTGCATCGAACGCCCGTCAGGGCGCCGGCTGGAACCCCGCGGACTAGAACCCGAGGCGCACCAACTGTTTGGGATCGCGCTGCCAGTCCTTTGCGATCTTAACGTGAAGGTCGAGGTAAACCCGGGTTCCGAGCAGTGCTTCGATGCTGCGCCGCGCATTGGTTCCCACCTCGCGGAGCCGGGCACCGCCCTTACCGATGATAATTGCCTTCTGCGAGGACCGCTCAACGTAGAGGTTGACGTGGACGTCAAGCATGGGATTGTCCTCGGGCCGACCCTCGCGCGGGATCATCTCCTCGACGACGACGGCAAGCGAGTGCGGCAGTTCATCCCTGACACCCTCGAGCGCCGCTTCGCGGACGAGCTCGGCCACCATGACGGCCTCGGGCTCGTCGGTGAGCTCTCCGCCGGGGTAGAGCACTGGGGATTCGGGCATGTGCTGGGTAAAGACCTCGACCACGGTGTCGATCTGGAACCCGTCGGCGGCCGACACCGGCACCACGTCCGCCCATCCGTCGGGTCCGACGACGTCCACGCCGAGCTGTGCCACGGCAAGGAGCTGCTCGGTGAGCTGGGCTCGGTCAACGAGGTCTGTTTTGGTGACGACCGCGATGAGGGGCTTGCGGTTGAGCCGCGCCAGCTGCTGTGCGATGAACTTGTCGCCCGGGCCGATTTTCTCGTTGGCGGGGATGCAGAAACCGACGGCGTCGACCTCGGCGAGCGTGTCCGCGACAAGGTCGTTGAGTCGCTGGCCCAGGAGGGTGCGCGGGCGGTGCAGGCCCGGCGTGTCGACGAGCACGATCTGCGCGTCCTCCCGGTTAACGATTCCGCGGATCGTGTGGCGGGTGGTCTGCGGTTTCGCCGAAGTGATTGCAACCTTCTGTCCGACCAGCGCGTTCGTCAGTGTGGACTTGCCGGCGTTTGGCCGGCCCACCAGGGACACGAATCCCGCCCGGTGCTTATCGCCGCTCATATTCTTCCGCCGTTTCTCTCTCGTCTGCCAAAGTGTCTTCGTCGCGGTCGGCGTCGTGCCGGAAGGCGATGATGTGTGAAACCCGGTTCCGCCGGCCCTCAAGGCGCTCGGCCCGCAGGGTTATACCGTCAATTGTGACCTCGCTGCCAACAATCGGCACCCTGCCGAGCGTCTTGGCAAGGAGCCCGCCGACGGTGTCGACCTCTTCGTCTTCGAGGTTGAGCCCGAAGAGCTCGCCGAGGTCGTCGATGCCCATCCGTGCGCTGACACGGTAGGCGCCTTCGTCGATGCTTTCCTGTTCCGGGACCTCGGAATCGTATTCGTCGACGATCTCGCCGACGATCTCTTCGATGAGGTCCTCGAGGGTCACGAGGCCGGCGGTTCCGCCGTACTCGTCAATGACGATCGCGACGTGCGTCGATTCGCGCTGGAGCTCCTGCAGGAAGTCACCCACGGGCTTCGATTCGGGGACATAACGGGCCTCGCGGCAGACCGGGTCGACAGGGCGGCTTCCGCCGTCCGGGGACCGGCCGTGCAGCTCCGCGACGACGTCCTTGAGGTAAAGGATTCCGATGATGTCGTCTGCGCTTTCGCCGATGATGGGGACGCGCGAGTACCCCGAACGGAGGAACAAGGACATCGACTCGTCGAGCGTCGCACCCGATTCGAGGGTGACCATGTCGGTGCGGGGCACCATCACCGAACGCACCATCGTGTCGCCCATCTCGAACACCGAGTGGATCAGTTCCGCCTCGCTGTCCTCGATCATCTCGGCGTCGTTGGCGCGCGAGAGCATCTCCCGAAATTCCTCTTCCGTGAAGAACGCTGCATCGTCGCGCTCCGCACCGGGGGTGACTGCGCTGCCGACCGCAACGAGCCACCGCGGGATCGGACCAAGCACCGCGCAGAGGAAGGCCACGAACCCGGCGGTGAACTGGACAACGGCCGGAGCGTGGGCGCGGCCGAGCTGCCGCGGCGAAACCCCGACAAGGGCGAACCCGACAACGGCCAGGACCGCCGTCGCAATCAGCCCGGCAAGCCACACGTTGCCGAGGAGGTCGTGGAACAGGATCGCCAGCGCCACGGCGCCGGCCATCTCGAACCAGACGCGCCAGAAGCGCAGGGCACGCATTGCCGCGGTCGGGGATTCGAGGATGCCGCGCAGTGCGGAGTTGCGCGATTCGGACACGAGGGCTTCGCCTTCGTGCCTCGGGAGGTAGCTGAAGGCCGCCTCGGCAGCGGTCACCAGCGCCGCAACCATCAGGAAGACCAGCGCCATTACCGCAAGTAGCCAGATGATCAAGCGCGGGTCTCCCGAGGCGCCTGCCGGCCGAGGAAATCGCTGAGGAGCTGGCGCTGCAGGCCGAACATTTCCTTTTCCTCATCGGGCTCGGCGTGGTCGAAGCCGAGCAGGTGGAGCACGCCGTGGGTGGTCAACAGCAGCAGCTCTTCACCGGTGCTGTGCCCAGCGGCGGCCGCCTGACTCTGCGCGACCTCCGGGCAGAGCACGACATCGCCGAGGACCCCGGCCGGGGTGACGCGTCCTGCGGCTCCGGGGCGCAGCTCGTCCATGGGAAAGGAGAGCACGTCGGTGGGTCCGGGTTCATCCATCCACTCGACGTGCAGGCGTTCCATCGTGTCGGTGTCGACGAGGATGATGGACAGCTCCGCGTCGGGGTGGACGAAAAGATTTTCAAGGAGGAAGTTCCCGAGCCGTACGAGGTTCTCCTCGTCGGCGGCGTACCCCGACTCGTTATTGACTTCGATGCTCATCGCCGCGCCGCAGCCTTCGCCCGGCGGGCCGCGCCGTCGCCCGCCGCTCCGCCGGACGCCCCGCGGGAGGCGTTCTGTTCCTCGTCCCAGCGGCTGTATGCGCTCACGATGTCCCCGACGAGGCGGTGCCGGACGACGTCGGAGGCGTCGAGCACGCTGAAGTGGACGTCTTCGATGTCGGAGAGGATGTCGCTGACGATCCGCAGCCCGGAGCTCGTGCCGCCCGGAAGGTCGACCTGCGTCACGTCCCCGGTCACGACCATCTTTGAACCGAATCCAAGGCGGGTCAGGAACATCTTCATCTGCTCGGGCGTGGTGTTCTGGGCCTCGTCGAGAATGATGAAGGCGTCGTTGAGGGTGCGGCCCCGCATATAGGCAAGGGGCGCGACTTCGATGGTTCCGGCGGCCATCAGGCGCGGGATCGAGTCGGGATCCATCATGTCGTGGAGCGCGTCGTACAGCGGGCGCAGGTAAGGGTCGATCTTGTCGTTCAGCGTGCCCGGAAGGAAGCCCAGGCGCTCACCGGCCTCAACAGCGGGCCGGGTGAGGATAATCCTGTTGACTTCCTTCTGCTGGAGGGCCTGAACCGCCTTGGCCATGGCGAGGTAGGTCTTGCCGGTGCCGGCGGGGCCAATGCCGAAGACAACGGTGTTACGGTCGATCGCGTCGACGTAGCTCTTCTGGTTCAGGGTCTTCGGGCGGATCGTCTTGCCCCGCGATGAAAGGATGCTCAGCGTCAGCACGTCCGAGGGCCTGCTCACGCTCTGGGTGCGCAGCATTGTGACAAGCTGCTCAAGCACCTGGGGATTGACCGTCGTGTTGTTGATGGCCATGGTGCGGACCTCGGCGATCAGGCGCTCGGTGCGGGCAACATCGGCCGCGGGGCCGGTGATGGACAGCTCGTTCCCGCGCGCCTGGAGGCCAACGCCCGGGAAGGTTGCCTCGATGAGCCGAAGTGCCTCGTCATTGGTGCCGAGGGCCTTGACCATCTGTTCCCCCGAGTCGAACTGCACGACTCTTGTGTCTAGCCCGGCCGCGCTCATGCCTGAAGATTCGCTCATAGTACGGCCGCTCGGCCTTCCATCGCCCCTTGCTGTGATTCGAGTGTCGTTGTACTGGATCCTGCGCACCTTAATCTTACGGCATCGCTTCCCCGCGCCGTCCTGTCCCCGTGCGGCCACCGGCACCGTAACCTGCCGGTCGAGTGTTCCAACTTCGCAACGGCTCTATATCGATACCGTTTCAGTCCGGCCGGCGGCCCGGTTTACGCGCAATGCCGTCCGTCCGCTGTGCGAAGCTGAACTGCGCGCTCACCCGGAGGAGACCACCGGTGCGCCTTTTTGATGCCGTCCAGCCGCCCGGGCTGGCCGCGGCCAAGGATGTCGAGAGGAGGCACCCGTGACCAGGCAAGACCCGCTGCGCCGCAGCCGGCTGGGCGGCAAGAGCCTCCTTCTTTCAGCGACGGGCGTCGTGCTCACCAGCAGCCTGCTGATGCTTCCCGCCTGCACGGGGCTGCCTGAAGCCGTTGTGCCCTCCCCCATCCCCACCGCCACGGATCCCGGGGCCGCGAAGGCGAACCTCGGCGCCGAGGCCGCCCCAGTTGAGGGCGTGGCGGCCCAATCCCCGAGCTCGACGGAGCTGCTGCCGGTGTACTGGCTCGGCGGATCCGGCTCGGATGCCCGGCTGTACCGGGAGTTCGTGCCTGCGGATATGCCAGGTGGAATCGGCGACCCGATCGCCGACGCCGTGCGCTTCATGACGACCGCGGCCCCGCTCGATTCCGACTTCTATACGGCGTGGGAGTCCGCCTCCCATGTCACTTCGTCGATCTCCCAGCGGAACGTGATCACCGTCGACATCTCAGCCGACGCCTTCCGTGGCAGGCTCACCGAAGTCGCAGCGCGCCGGGCGATCCAACAGCTCGTGTTTACGGCGACGGCGGCCGCGGCGAACGCCGGGCTGATCACCGGCGGTGAGGCAAGTTCGGTCGTGATCCTTGTTGACGGCAAGGCGGGCTACCGGGCGTTCGACAAGGTGAGCCTCGATGGGGAGCTGCACCGCGACACCTCGCTCGTCGCCCCGGTGTGGATCGCCAATCCGCAGAACGGCGACGTCCGCGACCCGTCCACCGTTGTAGTCAACGGCAGCGGCGTCTCCGACTCCTCGCTCCTCGCATGGCGGATCGCCGCGGTCGTCCCGCCTGGCGCCGAGGGTGCGGCATCAGCGGGGAGTGCCATGAAAGCGGGAACGGTGAAGCAGGGAACTGTGGAGCTCGACAGCGCGGCGGGCGTTCCTGGAACCTACGAGTTCACCGTCGCACTTCCGCCGGGGCACTACGAGATCAGCGTTTTCCGCACGGACGGCAGCGCTCCGGAGGGCGCCGAACAGGACGCCGACACGAAGCTGATCGAAATCAAGTGATCTGACGCGCCGGGCCGGCCGGGTGCTTATCCGGTGCCGGCCGGGGTCGGGCTACCACCGCTGCAGCAGGTGGTTCAGCAGTACGAGCGCCGCGGGGCCGGCGGAGGATGAGCGCAGGACGTGCGGCCCAAGCTTGGCCGCTGCCGCCCCCGAGGCCTCAAAAGCGAGCATCTCCCACTCGCTGATCCCTCCTTCGGGTCCAACCACCACGGCGGTTGTGCCCGCTTCGCCGGGGCCGCTGCCCTCAAGAACCCGGGCCAGGCCGTCGGGGGCGTCTTCGTGAAGGACGAAGACCCGTTCGAACCCGGCGAGCCGGGACGGGAGCTGGGTCGACTCAAGGAGGGGATGAACCTCCGGAATCCACGCCCGCCGCGATTGTTTGGCGGCCGCGGTGACCACGGCCTCCCATTTCTGCCTGCCCTTGGCGGCCTTCTCCCCGCGCCAGCGCACGATGCTCCGCTCAGCCTGCCACGGGACGACGGCGTCGACACCGAGTTCCGTGGCCGCTTCGACGGCTTGTTCGTCGCGGTCGCCCTTGGCCAGTGCCTGGATAAGCACCAGCCGGTGGCGGGGAGGCTCCTCCTGGGCGACGGCGGCGACGTCGATGGTCAGGGCACCCTGGCTGCTGTCGGTGATTTCACCGCTGAGCCGGAACCCGGAACCGTCGCTGATATCGATGCTCTCACCCGGGCCGAGGCGCCGGACCGTTGCAGCGTGCCGGGCTGCCTCTCCGCGCAGCACGAACACGCCGCCGGGCACTGCCGCACGGACCGCCTCGGGG
This sequence comes from Arthrobacter sp. TJ-217, assembly GCF_058269255.1. Lineage (NCBI taxonomy): Bacteria > Bacillati > Actinomycetota > Actinomycetes > Micrococcales > Micrococcaceae > Arthrobacter > Arthrobacter sp. TJ-217. Next base: position 101,669 of record NZ_JBZCNJ010000004.1, on the reverse strand, counting down.
TCGGCGAAAAACAGGGGCCGTGTCACTCCTACAGGTTCCCCAGCCGCTCCCGGAGGCGCGCGAAGACGCCCGAGCCGCTGCTCGCCAACTGGCCTTCGGCCGCTTCCTCGCCCCGCAGTTCGGCGAGCTTGCGCAGCAGTTCCTCCTGCGCGGCGTCGACGTTGCGCGGGGTCTCCACGTTGAGGTGCACCCGGAGGTCGCCGCGCCCCTGGCCGCGCAGGTGGGTGACGCCAAGCCCGCGCAGGGTGATGATTTCCCCGGACTGGGTGCCAGCCTTGATCGCCAGTTCCTGGTCGCCGTCGAATGTGTCGAGGCTGACGGAGGTGCCGAGCGCGGCGGCCGTCATCGGCACGCTGAGGGTCACGTGCAGGTCGTCGCCGTCACGCAGGAAGGTGGAGTCGGTGTTGACCCGGATCTCGACGTAAAGGTCACCCTGCGGTCCCCCGGCCGTTCCGGCTTCGCCCTGTCCGGACAGCTGGATGCGCGTTCCGGTCGAGACGCCTGCGGGGATCTTAAGGGTGAGGGTGCGGCGTGCCCGGGTCCGCCCTTCGCCCTTGCACTCGTGGCAGGGGTGGGGAATGACAGTGCCGAAGCCCTGGCAGGTTCCGCAGGGCGCGCTTGTCATGACCTGGCCGAGGATTGAGCGCACGGCGCGCTGGACCTGTCCGGATCCGCCGCAGATGTCGCAGGTCCGGGGCGAGGTTCCCGGCTCGCAGCAGGTGCCGTCGCACGTCGAACAGACCTCTGCGGTGTCGACTTCAATCTTCTTGTTCGTGCCGAAGACGGCGTCCTTGAGGTCAATGCGCACGTTGATCAGCGCGTCCTGCCCGCGGCGGGTGCGTGAGGGCGGCCCGCTGGAGCCTCCTCCACCGAAGAAGGTCTCGAAGATGTCCTGGAAGGCGAAACCGGATCCCGAGTATCCGGAGCCGAAGCCGTTGTCCGTTCCGTTTTCGTTGCCGGTCGTGTCGTACACCCGGCGCTTCTGGGGGTCCGAGAGCACCTCATAGGCGTGGCTCACGCGCTTGAACTGTTCCGACGCGTCGGGCCCGGAGTTCACATCCGGGTGGAGCTTGCGGGCGAGCTTCCGGTAGGCCTTCTTGATTTCCTCGCCGCTGGCTCCCTGCGAAACGCCAAGAACCTCATAGTGATTACTCACTCGTGCACATCTCTTCCTGCTGAATCAGCTGTCAAACGTTGTATTGCCCGGCCAAACCGCGCCGGGGTGCGCCGTGCCGCCGCCCTTACTCCGCGAGGACCCGGGAAAGGTACCGGGCAACCGCACGGACCGCGGCCATGGTGCTCGGGTAGTCCATCCGTGTGGGTCCGAGGATGCCGAGCTTGGCGGTGGCGTCCGGCCCGTAGCCCGTGGCGATGACCGAGGCTTCCGACAGACCGCCGTACGGATTTTCACTTCCGATGCGCACGGACACGCCGCGGGCGTCATATTCCATCTCGGAGAGCAGCCGCAGCATCACCACCTGTTCCTCGAGCGCTTCGAGGACCGGTCCGATGCTGAGGGGAAAGTCTACTGTGGACCGGGCAAGGTTGGCAGTACCGGCCATCACAATGCGGTCCTCCCGGCTGATGCCCGCGAGCTGTTCAAGCGTACGGATCAGCGCCGCTCCGGCCGTGCGCAGATGCTGCGGCAGCGACGCAGGCACCCCGGCGAGCTCCTGCGGGAGGGCGGAAAGCTTCGCCCCGGCAACCCCTGCGAGGATCCGCTGCTTGAGTTCGGCGAGGTCAGCCTCCGGCACCGGGGCGGGCAGCGGGACAACGCGCTGGTGCACCGTGCCGTTGGTGGCGATGAGGACCACAAGAACCTGCTGGGGGGCGAGCAGCACGAGCTCGATGTGCCGCACCGCCGCCGAGCCGAGCCGCGGGAACTGGACAACGGCCACCTGGTTGGTGAGCTGGGCCAGCAGGCGCACCGTGCGGTCCACGACGTCGTCGAGGTCCTCGGCACCGGAGAGCAGCGTCTGGATGGCCCGCTTCTCCGCGGCGGAGAGCGGCTTGACCTCGGCGATCCGGTCGACGAAGGTCCGGTACCCCTTGTCCGTCGGGATCCGCCCCGAGCTCGTGTGGGGTGCGGTGATCAGCCCTTCCTCTTCGAGGACGGCCATGTCGTTGCGGATGGTTGCCGAGGAGACTCCGAGCCTGTGCCGGTCAACGAGGGCCTTTGAACCGACCGGCTCCCGGGAATGGACGTAGTCTTCAACGATCGCCTGCAGCACCTCAAGGCGTCGCGGTTCACTCATCTGGTTCACCTCCGTTGTTCCGTTTCGTGGGGGCGGTGCACGCTCAACGGTTAGCACTCGACACACCCAAGTGCTAAGTCTAGTACGTTCCGGGCGATTGTTAGCATTGAAAACCCGGTCACAGAGCGTGCGCCGGACCACACGGAAGCGAGATCAACGGTGGCCGACTACGCCTGGGGCGCACAGGACCTCTCCGCCCCGAAGCGCACCCAACTTCGCGACATTCCGGCCGATCTCGGTCTTGTGCTCGAGGACATCCAGAGCGGATTCGTCGGGGCCGTGGTGCGGGTGGAGAAGTCCGGTGGCCTTCACGTCATGGTGCTTGAGGGCCGCCGCGGGAAGAAGCGCACCTTCCGCCTCGGCCACGGTTTCCTGCTCGACGGCGAACCGGTGCACGTTGTTGCGCCGCAGGCCAAGGTGGCCGCACCGGCTCGGACCGCCTCGGGGTCGGTCAAGGCTCCGGAGGCCCGGGCGCGCGTGGCACGGGCCAGCCGGATCTGGGTGGAGGGACAGCACGACGCCGAACTGGTGGAGAAGGTGTGGGGCGAGGACCTCCGCCATGAAGGGATCGTCGTCGAGCCGCTGCATGGAATCGACGACCTCGAAGGCGCGGTGCGCGCCTTTTCACCGGGGCCCCAGCGCCGCCTGGGCATCCTCGTTGACCACCTGCTTCCAGGCACCAAGGAATCCCGCATAGCGCAGCAAGCGATGGCGCTTCCCGGCGCCCGGGGACACGTGCTGATCGTGGGGCATCCGTATGTCGATGTCTGGCAGGCGGTGAAACCTGCTGCCGTCGGGCTTTCGGCCTGGCCGGTTGTGGCCCGCGGGCAGGATTGGAAAACAGGCATCCTGGCCGGCCTGGGCTGGCCCCACCACAACCAGGCGGCTGTGGCGCATGGCTGGAAGCGGATCCTCGGCAGCGTGAACAGCTATGCAGATCTTGAGCCCTCGCTCCTTGGGAGGGTCGAGGAAGTCATTGACTTCCTCACCGCCGGTGAGGCGAATGCTTGATGCGGGTCCCGCGCAGCACCAAGTACCCTTAGAGGAAACGCTGGGGGAATCCGGCCACGCTGAAAAGGAATCTCGTTGTCTAACACCGCCGACAAGCACCAGGACTCCGGCTGGGAAGCAAACCGGTCCGCCTTCGAAGGCGCACCGGCCCAGGCCCTGCCGCTGACGGCGGCCGAAGACCGGCAGTTCGCGACGCTCGCCCACTTCGGCGGAATCCTCGGCTTCGTCCCCTCGCTGATCATCTACCTGATCTTCAAGGACCGCGGACCGTTCACCGCCCAGGAGTCCAAGGAAGCGCTCAACTTCACCCTGCCGCCGACGGTGCTGGCCCTCGCGGCGTGGCTGTTGTCGCTGCTGCCGGTCGTCGGCGGCGTATTCGCCGTCATCAACGCCCTGATCTGGGTTGCGATAGCGGTCTTCTCCGTCACGGCGGGCATCCAGGTCAACCGCGGCCGGCCCTACCGCTATGCCGTCAACCTCCGCCTTCTGCGCTGACACCGGCCGGGCCGCAACCCGGCCGGTGAGGCTGCTCACCCGCAGCTAGAGACCCGCGGCGGTGATTTTGACGAGCGTCCACTGGCTGTGGCTTTCGGAGCTCGCAAGGACTCGGTACGAGCCGCCGGGGGCTTCCTCCGGGATCGCGATCGATGCGGTGAACTTCCCTGAAGGGTCGGCCACCATCCGGATGGTCTGGGTGATGACGTCGTCGCCCTCGCGGCCGAACATGACAGCGACTTCCTCACCCGGCCGGTATCCGGAACCGGTGACGGTCCCGGTCTTGCCCGCCACCCACTGGCCGCCGAGCACCAGGTCGGCCGGTGCTTCTTCGGGGGTCTCCACTGGCTGCGGGTACTGAGCACCATCCCAGGTGAGTTCCGGCGGCGCCTCGCTCTGCGTAGGCGTTGCGGTGGGCGTCTCGACCGGCGCAGGCACGGTGGTTTCCACGATGGGGGCGTCGGGCGCCGGTTCGACGGGCGCAGCAGGCGTTTCCTCGGCCGGAGGCGTCTCCACCCTCGGCGACGCGGTGCGCAGCGGTTCCCGGTCTGCGGCCGGGGCAACGGAGCACCCGGTCAGCAGCAGGGCTGCAGCGGTGAGCGCCATCAGAGCGGAGTTCCTCAAGGTAATGCCTTTCGTCGTGCCGACAGCGGCCGCGGTAAGCCGCCCGTCATCAAGTATGGAGCCGGCCGCCCCCGAATCCGGGGAGGCCCGCCCCGCCGGGCGCATGGCGTCCCCTCCGGGGCTGGACCATTGCTCCTTTCTACCAATCAGGGGCGGTCCGCGCCGTGCGACATGCGGGGCGGGGCACCCGGAGGATCCGGGCGGTCCGCGCCGTGCGACATGCGGGGCGGGGCACCCGGAGGATCCGGCCGCTTGCGGCGGTTAGGCTGGCAGGGTGCTCCAACGAACCACTACCCCGCCGGATCCCGTGATGGTCGATATCGTTTCCGACGCCACTCCTTGGTGGGAGATCGTCGGCGCTTTTGGCCCGTTGGCCATCCTGCTGGCCGCGCTCGTGACGGGGGCCATCGCCTGGACGAACATCAAGCACCGCCGGGAGGCCGATCAGCGCTCGCAGTGGTGGGCGCGGGCCGAATGGGCGCTTGACGCGTCGATGTCCGAAGACCCCCACCGCCAGGAGATCGGCCTTGGCGTCCTTGACCTTCTGGCGCAGAGTGATCTCGCCGGGGAGGAAGAGGTGGCGATCATCGAGGTGGCCTGGGCCGAACCGCTGGCGCCGGGGGTCGTGGACGGAAACGGCGGCATGGGGAACAATGGGAACACCGAGGAATCGATCGAGGAGGCTGGCAGTGAGCACAACAGCAAGCCGTAACGGCCAGGCCGGGCGCCGCCCCGCCGCGCCCGTTGTGCGCCAGGGTGACCACGAGCGCGTCCGGATCCGCGCCGCGCGCCTCCGGATGACCACGGATAAAAAGCTCGGAAAGCCCACCCCGGCCTGGGTGCAGCAACTGGCGAAAAAGCCGCTTTAATCTTGCCGCTTTGAGACTGCCGCCCCGACAGTGTCGGGGCGGCAGTCGTTTGTGCGCGTGTCGGTGGCCCCCGCGCGGGATCCCCTCCCGGGGTGCGGCTCAGTCCGGCAGGAGGCGGCGGACCACCGCGTCGGCGAGCAGTCGCCCGCTGCTGGTCAACCGCACCAGCCCCTGGAAAACGTCGCGCGCCTCGACAAGGCCTTCGGCGATCAGTCCGGCGACCGCACGCCGTCCGGCCGCATCGAGGCGGCTGATGGGCAGCCCCTCGCTGAGGCGCACCCGCAGCATCACGTCTTCAACGTACTTCTCCCGGGCGTCGAGGATCTCCCGGCCCTGGGCTGGTGACGCGCGGCCCTCCAGCGCAGCGGCGTAGGCGCGCGGGTGCTTCACGTTCCACCAGCGCACTCCCCCGACATGGGAGTGCGCGCCCGGGCCCGCCCCCCACCAGTCGTCGCCGCACCAGTATGCAAGGTTGTGCCGGCACTCGTCGGCGGGCGTGCGCGCCCAGTTGCTGACCTCGTACCACTGCAGCCCGCCCCGGGTGAGCATCTCGTCGGCGATCGAATACTTCTCGGCGTGGTCGTCGTCGTCGATGGGTGGAACCTGGCCGCGGCGGATGCGGCCCGCCAGCTTGGTACCGTCCTCGATGATCAGGGCGTAGGCCGAGATATGGTCGGGGTTGTAGGACAGGGCGGTCTCGAGCGAGTACCGCCAGTCGTCAAGGGTTTCTCCCGGCGTCCCGTAGATGAGGTCGATGCTGACCTTCAACCCGGCCTTCCGCGCCCACTCCACGGCCTGGGGAACCCGGGCCGGCGTGTGGGTGCGGTCAAGGACGGCCAGCACGTGCGGAACCGCCGACTGCATGCCGAAGGAAACCCGGGTGAACCCGCCGTCCGCAAGGGTCTGGAGCGACTCCTCGGTCACCGAGTCGGGATTCGCCTCGGTCGTCACTTCGGCGCCCTCGACCAGCCCCCACCGCCGCACGGCGGCGGCGAGGATCGTGACGAGGTCGTCAGCCGGAAGAAGCGTGGGGGTTCCCCCGCCGAAGAAAACAGTGGAGAGCGGACGCTCGGGCAGGCCCGACCCGGCAAGCACCGTGCCGGCCAGGTCGAGTTCCTGCAGAACGGTGCCCGCGTACTCGTCCTGGGACCCTCCCCCGCCCAGCTCGGTGGCTGTGTATGTATTGAAGTCGCAGTACCCGCAGCGGACCGCGCAGAACGGGATGTGCACATAGAGGCCGAATTTCCGGTCAGCGGCGCCCTCGGCCGCGTGCGCCGGCAGCAGGCCGTCTCCGGGAGCGGGAAGGCCCAGCGGCAGTGCGCTAGGCATGTCGCGGACCCTGCGCGGTCGGGCAGGACAGGTGGTTCACTTCTTTGATTTGTCCTTTGAATCATCGGAGGAAAGCGCCGCGATGAATGCTTCCTGCGGCACTTCGACGCGGCCGACCATCTTCATGCGCTTCTTTCCTTCTTTCTGCTTCTCGAGCAGTTTCCGCTTGCGGGTGATGTCACCGCCGTAGCACTTGGCGAGGACGTCCTTGCGGATTGCCCTGATGCTTTCGCGGGCAATGATGCGCGATCCGATGGCCGCCTGGATCGGCACCTCGAACTGCTGCCGCGGGATCAGTTCGCGCAGCTTCCCGGTCATCATGACGCCATAGGCGTAGGCCTTGTCGCGGTGGGTGATGGCGCTGAACGCGTCGACCTGCTCGCCCTGAAGGAGGATGTCGACCTTGACGAGGTCGGAGACCTGGTCGCCGTCGGCCTTCCAGTCGAGCGAGGCGTAGCCGCGGGTCTTGGATTTCAGGAGGTCGAAGAAGTCGAAGACGATTTCGGCAAGCGGCAGCCAGTAGCGCATTTCCACGCGGTCCTCGGAGAGGTAGTCCATGCCGCGCATGTGGCCGCGCCGCTGCTGGCACAGCTCGATGATGCCGCCGACGAACTCGTTGGGCGCGAGGATGGTTGCCGAGACCATCGGCTCGCGCACCTCCTTCACCTTGCCCGTCGGGTATTCGCTGGGGTTGGTGACCGTGACCACGCTCTTGTCCTCGAGGGTGACCTCGTAGACGACGTTGGGCGCGGTGGAGATCAGGTCGAGGTTGAACTCGCGCTCAAGCCTTTCGCGGATGATCTCGAGGTGGAGCAGGCCAAGGAAGCCGACGCGGAAGCCGAAGCCCAGGGCCGCGGAGGTCTCAGGTTCGTAGGTCAGTGCCGCGTCGTTGAGCTTCAGCTTGTCGAGCGCGTCGCGCAGCACGGGGTAGTCGGTGCCGTCGAGCGGGTACAGCCCGGAGAACACCATGGGCTTGGGGTCCTCGTAACCGCCCAGGGACTCCGACGCAGGCTTGGCCAGGTTGGTGACCGTGTCTCCCACCTTCGAGAGCCGCACGTCCTTCACCCCGGTGATCAGGTATCCCACTTCGCCCACGCCGAGGCCCTTCGAGGGGGTCGGCTCCGGGGAACTCACCCCGATTTCGAGCAGCTCGTGGCTGGCGCGGGTGGACATCATCTGGATGCGTTCGCGGGGGCTGAGGTGCCCGTCCACGACGCGGACGTAGGTGACGACGCCGCGGTAGGTGTCGTACACCGAATCGAAAATCATGGCCCGGGCCGGCGCGTCGGGATCGCCGACGGGCGGAGGAAGTTCAGCCGTGATCTTGTTCAGGAGCGCCTCGACGCCGGCCCCCGTCTTGCCGGAGACCAGCAGGACGTCCTCCGGCTTGCCGCCGATGAGCTTCGCCAGCTCCGCGGCGTACTTCTCCGGCTGCGCCGCGGGGAGGTCGATCTTGTTCAGCACCGGGATGATCGTCAGATCGTTCTCAAGGGCGAGGTAAAGGTTTGCCAGCGTCTGCGCCTCGATGCCCTGCGCCGCGTCGACGAGGAGGATCGCACCCTCGCAGGCGGCAAGTGACCGGGAGACCTCGTAGGTGAAGTCGACATGCCCGGGGGTGTCGATCATGTTGAGCGCGTAGGTCACGCCCTCGTACTCCCACGGCAGGCGGACGGCCTGGGACTTGATGGTGATGCCCCGCTCGCGTTCGATGTCCATGCGGTCCAGGTACTGGGCCTTCATGTCACGCTGCTCGACGACGCCGGTCAGCTGCAGCATCCGGTCGGCCAGCGTCGACTTCCCGTGGTCGATATGCGCAATGATGCAGAAGTTCCGAATAATCGCCGGATCAGTGGCGGCGGGCACCGGAGCGGTGCGGGCCATGGGTGACACGTGGGTTCCTCACTTTTACGGGATATTTTTCAAGTTCGCCAGCGTTGTCGCAGCCGCTGTCCTATAAGTGTCCCACGAGCGGCGAATCGGAACGGAACCGGCGGCGTTCCGGGGGCCCTGCTCCCCCGCCGCTAGGCTTGCCGGATGGGAATCAACGGCGGAGGAATGTACAAGGGAGCGCTCCGGTCCGCGGGACGCCTGCTGAAGCGCCTGGTGTTCCCGGGGGCGCCCGCGGCGCGCAGCCGCTCGGACCGGCGAACGGCGGCAGGAAGCGGCGTCCTTTATGCGCCCCGGCCCGACGGAAAGCCGGACCCCGGTGAAATCGTCTGGGCGTGGGTGCCCTACGAGGACGATCCGGCGCAGGGCAAGGACCGGCCGGTGCTGCTGATCGGGCGGGACGGGAACCGGCTCCTGGCCCTGCCGCTGACCACCCGCGACCGCAATAATGCCTCGTCGAAGGATCGGCGGTATGTCGACATTGGGACCGGCGCCTGGGACCGCAAGGGCCGCCCCAGCGAGGTGAACGTGGACCGGGTGATCCGTCTGGAACCGTCGACGATCCGCCGTAACGGGGCGGTGCTGCACCGCGCCGCATTCGACGCCGTGCTCGATGCGATGCGGCGCCGCTGACGGCTCAGGGCTGGATTCGCGCCGTTCTTCCGGACGGCGCGCGGAGCATAGCGGTGCCGCAGTCGGCGCATCGGCGCTTTTCTGCTAATATTTACTGCTGTGTGTCCGCGCAGGTCGACGGGCACTTTGGACCAATCGCCACACGGTATCCCCACGCCGCTCAGTTCTTGGTTGGACCGAAATTCCCTCACGACCAGTCCGCAATACAAAGAAAGTTCTCATACGTGGCAAATATCAAGTCCCAGAAAAAGCGCATCCTTACCAACGAAAAGGCGAGGCAGCGCAACAACTCGGTGAAGTCCGAGCTCAAGACGGCTATCCGCGCGGTATCAACCGCCGTGGATTCCTCTGACAAGGACGCAGCCGCGGCCGCACTCCAGACCGCCAGCCGCAAGCTCGACAAGGCTGTCAGCAAGGGTGTGCTGCACAAGAACAACGCAGCCAACCGCAAGTCGGCGATCTCCAAGAAGGTCAACGCGCTCTAGGCTGCATCTTTAGATTTCGTTCTGAGGCCGGTCCCTTTCGGGGCCGGCCTCAGTCGTTTCCGGGCTCTGAGCGAGGAACCTGGCCGCGGGGGCTCCGTCCAACCGCGGAAGGTTGTCCCGACAGCGGGACCCCGCAGCAGCCGCGGGCCCTAGTGGTGGCCGAGGGCGATGATCGTTACTGCCCGCTCCACCGCGTAGACCGGATCCCGCGAGCCGCCCTTCACCTGCGCGTCGGCCTCCGCGAGGGCCTTGATGCAGCGAGCCAGCGATTCGGAGGTGAACCGCTGCGCCTCCCGGCGGGCCTGGTCCACCTGCCACGGTGCCATGCCCAAGGTTCGTGCAAGCTGGGCCGACGATCCCTGCGCGCCGTGGACTTTCGCGACCGCCCTGACCTTCATCGCGAGGGCCGCCACGAGGGGAACGGGATCGGCGCCAGTCGCCAGGGCGTGGCGGAGCATCGACAGTGCCTGCGCCGCACGGCCGGCGAGGGCCGCGTCGGCGACCTTGAAGCCCGTGGCTTCGACACGGCCGCCATAGTACTTTTCGACGACTTCGGCGGTGACGTCGCCGGCGGTGTCGGCGATCAGCTGCTGGCATGCCGCTGCCAGTTCGGCGAGCTGGGACCCGACGGCGACGACGAGCGCACGGACGGCATCGCCGTCGATCCGCCGCCGGGCGAGCCGGAACTCGGCAGTGACGAATTCACCCTTTTCAGAGTCCTTTTTGAACGGCTGGCAGTCAACGGCCGTCGCCCCGTGGGCCTTGAGCGCGTCGAGGAGTTTCTTGCCGCGGTTGCCGCCGCTGTGCCGCAGGATGAGCACGACGTCCGGCGAAGGGTCGGCCAGATAGTCAAGTGCATCCTGCAGGAATGCATCGTTCATTGCCGAGAGGTTGCTTGCCTCGATGATTTTCCAGTCGCCGAACAGCGACGGGCTGGCCTGCATCGTGAGGCTTCCCCCCTCGTAGGTTCCGGCATCCAGGGAGACGAGTTCTGCACCGGGCTGGGCGCGGCGCACCTGGGCGCGGAGGGTTTCGGAGGCCTTGGCCGCGAGGTAGTCCTCGGGGCCGCTGAGAAGCACGACGGGGGCCGGCTGCACGTCCCGCCACGACGCCGTCGGGGGCGTGCCGGTGGTTCCCTTGCTGTTGACCTTGGTAGCCACTGTTCCTTCGTTCTACTGGGAGTGCTTCGCGTCCAACTCTGCCATGCACCCGGTGCCCATCAAAGCGGAAGCGGGCGGGCGGTGGTGCCGGAGGCGCGGGAGCGTCAGGGTAACGGATGGACCTGCAAATGCGGCGTTGTCAGTGCGGCGTTGTCTAGGAGTCGTTGCGCTCCGCGCCGGACAGTCCGCCCCGACATAATGTGTGATCACAGCATCGATGGTGGCCGCGCGGGCCACCGCGGGCACGCTTGAGCCGGCGAACCCGGGTTTCCTTTCCTGGCAGTCGAACGCAGCTGTGTGGTTGATCTCGACCAGGTGACGCAGGGTTCTCTCAGTTTGCTCGGGTATCGTAGAACGCACTTATTTCCGCGATCACCTGAGGGATGCTGGTTCAGCTGCGAGCACGTATGGGGTCACTTGATGACCCCGGTCATTGTTGTTTCTTACTTGTGGGCCTAAAGCCGGGGAGCTACTGGTGCCCTGACGCCACGGTCTGTGAAACCGGAGCGCGTCGATGATCGCCGCGGTCCTCACGCTTCTGGCCGGCATCCTCGTGATTCTGGCCATCATCGCGGTCAACGGTTATTTCGTGGCGCAGGAGTTCGCCTACATGTCCGTGGACCGCGCACGCTTGGCAGCGCGCGCGGAAGCAGGAGACGCTTCGGCGCAGCGCGCCCTCAAGGTGACGCGCAGGACCTCGTTCATGCTGTCGGGTGCCCAACTGGGCATCACCGTCACGGGGTTGATGGTCGGGTACGTGGCCGAGCCGCTGGTTGGTGAATCGGTGGGGGTCTTGCTCGGCGGCGCCGGCATCCCTGCGGCACTGAGCATTTCGATCGGCACTGTGCTGGCGTTGGTTCTCGCGACGGTGGTGCAGATGATTTTCGGTGAGCTTTATCCGAAGAACCTCGCGATCGCGAACCCCGAGCCGCTCGCCCGCAGGCTCGCCCGCTCCACCACCATCTACCTCACGGTCTTCGGGTGGCTCATCAGCGTGTTCGACCGTGCGGCCAATGCGCTGCTGCGGCTGATGAAGGTTGAACCCGTGCATGATGTCGACACTGCAGCGACGGCGGCTGACCTTGATCGAATTGTCGCCGATTCCCGCCAGAGCGGCGACCTGCCGGAGGACTTGTCGATGCTCATCGACCGCATCTTCGACTTCCCCGACCGGGACATCGGGCACGCGATGATTCCTCGCTCTCAGGTCGGCACCGTGCCTCCTGGCGCATCGGTGGACGAGGTGCGCACCCGCATGGCCGAGGCCCACACGCGCTACCCGGTGGTCTCCGGCACCGAGGAGCCTCTCGGCGTCGTCCATCTCGCAGACCTTCTGCAGCCGGGAGTCGACGGCGAAGCGGCGGTCACAACCATCATGCGTCCACCGTTGGTCCTGCCGGCCCTCATGTCGCTGCCCGATGCGCTGGAACAGCTGACGGCTTCGCGCTCTGAACTTGCGTGCGTGATCGACGAATACGGTGGTTTCACAGGTGTCATCACGATCGAGGACCTGGCCGAGGAACTCGTCGGCGAACTTACCGACGAGCACGACGATGATATGCCTCCGTTCATCGAGCCGGAGAACGAGTCGAGCTGGCGTATGAGTGGCGACGCCCACCTCGACGAGGTCGAGCGGGCCGTTGGACACGACCTTCCCTCCGGCGATTACGAGACCCTCTCGGGGCTTCTCATCGCCACCCGCGGTGAGCTTCCCGCCATCGGCGACACCGTCAGGGTCCTCCTCCCCGGGGAGGGCCGCGATTACGTCGTGGACGAGCCTGTGCGACGCCTCCTCGACGTCGAGGTGCTCGAAATCGACCGGCACGTGCCGAGCCTTCTACGGGCCCATCTGCGGGAAGTCATCGAAGATGAGGCCGGGACAGGCGCCGAGACGGGCCACGAGCAGCCTCGCCCCATCGGGCCCAACCAGTTTACGGAGGAGGACCGATGACGGATCCACTGGCCGTCACTGTCGTCACGGCGCTCCTGATCGTCCTCAGTGCGTTCTTCGTGATCATCGAGTTCGCCCTTCTGGGTGCTCGCAGTCACCGGCTTGAAGCCGAGGCAGCAACGAACCGCTCAGCGCGGGCAGCACTTCGGGGCATTAACGAGCTGACGATCATGCTCGCCGGGGCCCAGCTGGGGATCACCGCCTGTACCTTCGCGCTCGGAGCGATCACCAAGCCTGCCGTCGATGCGTGGCTCGGACCGGTGCTCGTCTCCTGGGGTGTTGCCGAGGCGATCGCCGGCGGCACGGCGTTTGCCCTGTCACTGCTCTTCGTCACCTTCCTTCACCTCGTGGTCGGTGAGATGGCCCCGAAATCCTGGGCGATCGCTCACCCTGAAACGTCCGCGAAGCTCATCGGCGTCCCGTCGCGGGTCTTCATCTGGCTCGTCCGGCCCCTGCTGGTGTGGGTCAACGCCATGGCGAATAGGGTGGTCGCCGCCAGTGGTGTCACGCCCGTGGAACGGGCCGCCGTCGGCGGGCAGGACGCCGATACGATCCGCCACCTTGTGGAGCATTCTGCATCCGTCGGGGCTCTGGATGCTTCGTTCAGGACCCAGCTGTCAGGTGTCCTGGAACTTGAGAAGCTGACGGTCAAGGAGCTGATGTCCCCTGGCGCTCTGACATCCGTGCCGGCCGACGCGACCGTTGCAGGCGTTCAGGCCGCCGCCGCTCGATCCAAGCACCTGCGGATCCTGGTTGATGAAGGATCAAGCGGTGGGCCGGGCGTGATACATGTCCGCGACACTCTCCTCGAGCCCAGCGGCCGGCCGGTGAGCGCGCTCGTCCGCCCTGCATTTCAGCTCGAGGCCGGCACCCCGGTGTACGAGGCCCTCGCTCAACTGCGCGGCGCAAAGGAACAGCTCGCCGTCGTCATGGAAAACGATCGTTGCATTGGGGTCGTGACCCTGTCCGATGTCCTGCGGCGCGTTCTGCCGTCATCCCGCAGTAGCTGACCCGGAACACCTGGATCGGCCCACAAAGGAGCTGTCCTCAAGCGGATGACGGCTCCCGGCTGAAGGACTGACAGCAGAACTTCAAATGTGCATCACCTCTCGTGAGGCTCCGCCCCGGACGGACTTCACATGGTCCCCCGGTGCTCATCAAAGCGGACCCGGGGGACGCCGGCGCCCCTCGGCCCACGAACTGGTCCGACGCACTCGCCATTCGGGTGACCAGCGCTGCTAAACTGCCGCCAATCGCTCGGCACGACAGGAAGCAGACCATGATGGCACAGGCCGGCACAACATGGGACTCCGAAGATCAAGGTTGGGTGCGGGAGAACCTGCGCGAAGCCATCGACCATTTGGTGAGCCAGGGTTACACCGTTCGCGGCGGGCAGGGCCAGGACCCAGAGTTGATCGATCCCGGTGGCTTGGCTGTGGAAACGTGGAGGGAGGACTACCCGTACGAAGAGCGGCTCACCCGGGACGAGTACGAGCTGGAAAAGTACCTGCTGCAGATCGAGTTGCTGAAGTTTCAATACTGGGGGCAAGACAATAATCTTAAGCACGTCATTGTGTTCGAAGGCAGGGACGCAGCCGGCAAGGGAGGGACCATCAAGCGCTTCACGGAGCATCTGAATCCGCGCTCCGCCCGAGCCGTGGCACTGGGCAAACCATCGGACAGAGAACAGGGCCAGTGGTACTTCCAGCGCTACGTCCAGCATTTACCCACGACCGGGGAGATCGTGATGTTCGACCGGTCCTGGTACAACCGGGCAAACGTTGAAAAGGTGATGGGTTTCTGCACTGAAGAGGAGTATCAGATCTTCATGACGCAGGCGCCGGACTACGAGAAGATGCTGGTCGACTCCGGGATACACCTCACCAAATTCTGGTTCTCCGTGACACGCCGGGAACAACGCACCCGATTCGCCATCCGGCAGATTGATCCGGTGCGACAGTGGAAACTATCCCCCATGGATCTAGCTTCCCTGGATCGGTGGGACGACTACACAGAAGCCAAAGAAGCGATGTTCCTGCGAACCGACACCGATCATGCGCCTTGGATCACCGTGAAGTCCAACGACAAGAAGCGGGCACGAATCAACGCAATGCGTTTCTTTCTCAACCAGTTCGACTACGAAGGCAAGGACACCTCAGTGATCCGCGAGCCCGACCCACTCATCGTGCGTCGGGGCCGCGACGCCGTGGGCGACTAGGATCCGACCAGGTGGGAAGAAGACGGCATCGATGAACGGTTCGAGGCTGTGCACGCCCGCCCCGCTTTTCGGTGCAGCGTTCAGCCATTCGAAGACCGTACACAGGGGAAAGTGCTGGACATTAGGGGCGTCCGGATAGGGCATCGTGTTGTGGACGGCTTGCGGCTAAGGGGCAATAGCCTCCGGATTTTCGTCCACTGACGGGTTCGGGCGTTGACTCGATCCCGTGTCGTAGTAACGCCGCCTCTGGAGCAGGATGCCCGGAACCTGCCGGAAAGTGAGGTTGGCGCCTATCGGCGGCCCTCGAAGGATATGGCCTCCTGTCCCGAGGCTTCGCGGCCTTGGTCGGCGATCCGGCGTTCGGCGTCGAGGTCGAGTGATCGTCCGAGGATGAGGTAGGCGATGGCGGAGGCTGCGAGACCGACAAAGAGGGCAAGATCGGCTCCTCCGAGCGCCTCCGCGACTGGTCCCACGTACCAAGCGGTGACGGCGAAGGGCACCATGGCGACGATCCCGATCATATATGCGGTCATACCCCGCCAGCCCCAGTTGCCGTAGATGCTATTGGGCTTGAAGATCTCACCGATGGCATATTGCCCGCGGCGGACGAAGTAGTAGTCGACGAGGTTGACCGAGGTCCATGGGACCAGGACATAGAGAAGGATGACCAGGAAGCTGCCGAAGTTCGCGAGGAACTCACCGGTGCTGAGGAGGGAGCCGATGAAAGCAGCGGCCGCGATCACGGTGCAGCTGATGACCCTGACCGCGCGGGTGGGTTTCAAAGGCCTGATCGAGTCAGCCGCGGTGATGAGTTCCATGGCTGCCGCATATATGTTGACGGTGATGACGCTCACCAGACCCGGGAGTGCGGCGATGAGCAGCCAGTATCCCGCTCCGGGCACGATCTGATCAGCGGCATCCCTGACCCCTTCCAGCGGGGCCGTTCCTTGGAAGGCTGCGGCGATGAATGCGCCAAGGGCCATGAGCCATACGGCGCCGACGAACACACCCCCGTAGGTGTAGGCCAACGCCTTTCCGGGCCGGGTTTCCGGCGGCAGGTATCGGGAGTAGTCCGATACGTACGGTGCCCACCCCAGCGCGTATGCTGCCGCGGCACCGAACTGAACGAGGAAGGGCGCCCAGGCGAACCCGGTGAGGGAATACTGCTCGCCGCCGAGGGGTACGACGAAGATGGCGGCGACGGTGAAGAGGCCGAAGGTGAGCAGGAAGAGCAGGGTCAGCCACTTCTGTGTCTTGTGGATCCAGTGATACCCGAACACCGCAAGCACCAGTGCCAGAGCGCTGATCATGAAGTACCACAGAGGATTTACCGCTGAACCGGTGGTCATCGTGAGGATCTCGGCTGCAAGCATCTGGTTGAACATGTTGAAGCCGACCAAGCTGAACACCACGACCGCGCAGATCAAGGCGACCCCGCGGAAGCCGAACTGTGCCCGGGACTGGATCATCTGGGGCAGGCCGAGCTGCGGCCCCTGGGCCGAATGGAAGGCGGTGAAGACGGTTCCCACGGCAACCCCCAGCACGATGGCCAGGAGGGAAGTCGCGAAGGATGCTCCCAGAGCAGCGCCGATCATGCCGGTTGCCAGGGTGGTGACGTTGGCGTTTGACATAAACCACAGGGGGAACAGGCTCCATGGCTTCCCGCTGCGCTCGGTCAGCGGTACCCAGTCGATGGACCGGGACTCGATGATCCCTGGTCGCGCAGCCGGCTGCTGTGCCGCCGTGACTGATGAGTTCATGGTTGTCCTCCGGAGGTAGTCGCACTGCATCGTGGTTCCATCGATCGACCATAAATGCGCCGAAGGCATCGCACAAGGCGATGTTTCCCGCTGTCAGCTATAGGAAAGAACTATGCACCCTCAGGATGGGTGGTTCTCATCATTTCGGTGGCAAGCCGCAGCAGTTCGGACGTGGCCGGGGATAGTGCGGCATCCTCACGCGTGATCACGGCGATTGTTTCGAAAAAGGGGTCGGCGAAGGGCACCGTGAATGCCTGGGACGGAAAGGCTGCACTGGCTGCGACTGCCCGGGAGACGATCGTGTCTCCGAGCCCGCGGGCGACCAGCGCCAAGGCGGATTCCACGTTCTCCACCTCAATCATCGGCTCAAGCCGCACTCCGGCAAGCTGGGCGCGGTCGGCCAACTGCCGCCGGGTGGGATCCTCCCATCCGTAATGGGCGTCATACAGAATGAGTGGAGCTTCGGCAATCGCCTCCACGGTCATCGGTTGCGCCGTCCGCGCCGCATCGGTCGTGGCCCAAAGCACTTCGTCGCGCAGAATCGGGGTGACGGCGAGCCCGTCGTCGGTGATGGGCAGGACGACGAGGCCAGCCTCGAGCTGCCCGGAACGGACGCTTTCGGCAACTTCGACAGAGTTTTGACCGATCAGCCGCGTGCGTACGCCCGGCCGCTCAGCATGGAACCGCACCGCAAGGTCGGAGAGGAAGTAGTAGGGGGCATTGCGCAGAACGCCCACGGAGGCTACTCCCCCGGTCATGCCGCGGAACGCATTCAATGACTGCTCGGCGCCATCGGCTCCTTCTACCACCCGGCGGGCCCACGGCAGCAGCTCCCGCCCCGCCGAGGTAAGCACGAGGCGCCGGCCGCCCCGGACAAACAGCTGCAGTCCGTGCTCGGCCTCGAGCTTGCGGACCAGTTCGGAGACAGTGGGCTGGGTGGTTCCCAGAGCGGCGGCCGCGGCAGTCAAAGATTCAAGCGTTGCAGCGAGCAGGAAAGCCCGCAACTGAGTAAGAGTCATAGCCTAAAACTATAGCTTCGATAGCTTCTATAGTTCTTGTGGCAGGTCCGTAATCCTGTCTACGATCACGACATGCTATTTACTCCCTCCGTGCTGCAGAGCCTCACCGGCCGTTACCGCCACCTCAAGGAACCCTTGGTAGATGCACCCGCTGCCCAGCGCGATCCTGCCGTCATCGAAACGGTTTCTACAATGCTCCGCGACATAGAGATCGGAGGCATGGACGCAGTACTGAGGTATGCCGGCACCTTGGATGGATGGAAAAGGGGCGGCGTCGAGCTATCCGCAGGTGACATTGAAACCAGTGGGGCCCGGCTGCCCGCCGACCTGCGTGCAGCGATCGAGCTCGGAGCCGAGCGCACCCAGATATTCGCCCGAACGCAGCGAGAGCATCTTGTCGATTTCGAAACCGAGGTGGTGCCCGGGGTGAAAGCCGGTGTGCGCTACATCCCCCTGTCCCGCGTGGGCGCCTACCTGCCCGCCGGACGGTTCCCCCTCACCGCCAGCGCGTTCATGACTGTGGGCGTGGCCAAGGCCGCCGGCGTGGCGACGGTTCTGGCCTGCACGCCACCGCAGCCTGATGGCCGGGCCAATGATGCCGTCCTGTACGCGGCGCACCTTTCCGGCGTCGACCGGGTATTCGTCCTGGGCGGGGTGCAGGCCCTGGCCGCGATGGCTTTCGGGCTGCTCGGCGAGCTGCCCGTTGACATGCTGGTCGGCGCGGGCAACGCCTATGTTGCTGAGGCTAAGCGCCAACTGTTCGGCGCGACAGCCATCGACCTGCTTGCGGGCCCTTCGGAAGTGGCGGTCATCGCTGATCAAGACGCCGATCCAGTACTCGTGGCCGCGGACCTTCTGGGCCAGGCCGAGCATGGACCCAACTCCCCCGCTGCGCTTGTGACCACGTCCGCGGAACTGGGTCAGAAGGTGATTGAGGAAGTGGACCGGCAGCTTCTGACCCTGGAGACAGCCGAGATCGCCGGCGCCGCATGGCGTGACTATGGTTCCGTCACGGTCGCGGCCAACCGGGAGGTTGCGGCCGCGCTCATGGATGACCTCGCCCCCGAGCACCTCGAACTCCTTACCGGCGAAAACGACTACTACCACTCGACCCTGCGCAACTACGGATCCGTTTTCCTTGGAGAGTGGAGCACGGTGGCTTATTCCGACAAGGGCATGGCAGGGACGAACCACGTGCTGCCGACCGCCGGTGGAGCGAAACACTCAGCGGGGCTATCGGTGTCGCGGTTTCTCAAACCGCTCACCTATCAGCGCGTGGAGCGGGATGCGACCCCCGAGCTTGCCGAGGCCGTCGCAGTGATCTCCGCATCCGAGGGAATGGCCGCACACCGGGCCACCGCTACTCTGCGCCTGGATCGGCTGGCACGGATCTCCGAGTCCGGTACCCCGGTCCGCGCCTGATGAATTCGGACGCGACCGCCGCCGTGCGCGCCGGAGCCCGAGATCGCGAGGTGTCCGTCCGGGCGCACGAACTTGCGCCGCTGGTCGGTGATCTTGAGGTAAACCTCTCGATGATCGAGCTCGCGATCAGAGCGGCTGCGACCGACAAGGTCCAGCTGCTGGTGTTGCCGGAACTCTCCACGAGTGGGTACTACCTGCACCAAGACGAAGCAAAGCGGTGCGCGCTTCCCGCTGATCACCCCGTGTTTGACCAGTGGGCCAAACACATCGCACGGGACATGGTTGTGATTGTCGGATTCTGCGAACAGGGCGACGGAGAGCTGTTCAACAGCGCCGCTGTAATCACCCAGGCCGGAATTCAAGGCGTCTACCGTAAAACCCACCTGTGGGACGAGGAGCAATCCCTCTTCTCCAAAGGGACGCAGGTCCCCCCGGTGATACAGACGCCCGCCGGCGCTGTCGGGGTTCTCATCTGCTACGACCTCGAATTCCCGGAAATGCCGCGCTCCCTGGCCCTGCGGGGCGCGGAGATCACCGTTGTACCGACCAACTGGCCACTGCTGCCCCGGCCCGCCGGGGAGCACCCGCCCGAGGTCATCCAGGGCATGGCCGCGGCGCGGGCTTCTGCCATGGCGATTGTCTGCTGTGATCGCCGGGGAACCGAGCGGGGACATACCTGGACGCAGGGAACCGCGATCATCGGCAGCGACGGATGGCTTCACGGACGCACCGACCCTTCGGGCCAATTGGACGCCACCATCACCATTACGGCTGATCGAACCCGCATCGGACCACTCAACGATTCACTGCACGACCGCCGTCCCGACCTCTATAAAGAACACTGAACGACCCGCCAGGGATCGGGCGAGCCACTACCGGGGGAAAACGCCTCATCGGTTAACAGCACCATCCTCAAGTGGAGGAGTGCCACCAACGTAATCTGGTCGAGGCGGGAAAGGGGGTCGCCCATCTGGTGTACAGAAGAACCAGCCCGGGATCGGCCGGGCTGATTCTTCGGCGTTCCTGCCTTTCCGTGTCAGTCCGCAGTGGCCTCGGCCGCCGCCTTGATGAGGTCCGTCATTTCCTTGGGATGGCTCACGAAGGCCAAGTGGGAACTGTCGATCCTCACAATGGTCGCGCCGGCCCGTTCAGCCATGAACTGCTCAGCGATGGGCGAGAGGCTGCGGTCCTGGTTCCCGATCAGCGCCCAGCTCGGAATTGTCTTCCAGGCGGGAACCCCTGAGGGGGTGTTGAAGGCACGGGCAGTTGCGGGCCGCTGGGTTGCGGCGATCACTGCTGCCTGCCTGGCCGAAAGGTCCTGCGCGAACAGCCCGTGGACGAACAGGGGGTCGATGTAAAGATCGACGTCCCCTTCGGGCGCGCCGGGGTATGGCCGCTCGATCAGGTGGTTGTTGAGGTCGGTCTGGCCCCCACCGAGAGCGCCCGCCTCGGCCAAAGTTTCGCCTTCGTCCGGAATATGGCCGCTGACGTAGACCAGGGCCTTGACGTTTGGGTTTCCGGTGGCGGCGTTGGTGATGGTTGCACCGCCGTAGGAATGCCCCACGAGCACGACGGGACCGGTGATGGTGCTCAAGAACGACCGCAGGTATTCGGCGTCCTCAATGATTCCCCGGAGCGGATTCGGTGGAGCGATTACCGGGTAGTCCTCCTTCTGAAGTCTTTCGATCACTCCTGCCCATCCCGAGGCGTCTGCGAAGGCGCCATGGACCAGAACCACGGTCGGCTTCGGCGCGGTGCCCTTGTGCCCTGAACTGCCGGCCTCCGGGCCGCCGCCGGCCGCCGAGGGAAGTCCCACCCCCAGCGTGAATGCCAGGAGCAGCGTTATCATCGTCCGTCGCCAAGACCTTCTGGTGACAGGTGCCTGCAATTCCATAATTGAACCTTCCATAAAGATTTGGGCCCGGCCGAGATTCCCTTTCGGGCATGGCGCAATACCTTCGGCTAATGCGTGCCCGGACCGGGCGTCGTGGTGGCAGGGCCCTACGTGCTGACAGGGCGAGGGAACACCACAGTGGATACCCAGCGAACACCACAATGGTGTCCACCGGACCGGCCGGGATTGTTGATTCGGGCGCTGCGCCCTTCGGCTGGAAGGACACCCGCGGATTGCCACGGCTGTGCGGCCGAAAATTCCTGTGTAGACCCTGCTGGAGGAGGGAGGCAGCTTCAAGTGTCTTTTCCGTTGGGTTCCTGATCCCACCGGTGTCAATGTCGCTCAGTCAATCGAACGTGGAAATCCACCGCTCATGGCGAATTGAATTTCGAAATCGCGGGCCCACCCTCCATTGGGGAGAGCCGCCAGATGTTCTACCGTTCCGCGGTTCGACTAGTGGCCCGCTTCAATGCTGAATATTCTGCTCCGTTTTTGAAGTTTGTCTAGCATTGTGATGCACGTATGTTGTTTGTGAAGCACTGGCCCGACCGGCTGAGTGGGCGGCTCCAATCACCTATCCCCGTTACGTTGGGAAGCCGAGGACAGTGGAAGAGTCACTTCGAGGTCCGTGCCAGATCCTGATGGGCTCGTGATGGTAATCGTTCCACCGGCGGCCTCGATGCGGTCGGTCAGTCCAGTGAGTCCGGTTCCCATGTCTGGGTCGGCGCCGCCCACGCCGTCATCGCGCACTCGTAGGTGAAGCTCGTCTCCTGCATCCGAGAGCCACGCTGCGACGTCTACATGCTCTGCGTGCGCATGCTTGATGGCGTTCGTGATCGCCTCAGCGGCGGTGAAATACCCTGTCGTCTCTACAGTCGCGGGGAGTCTGGGCAGCAGCAGGTGCAACGTGACGGGCACCGGTAGGTCGGTGACGAAGGATTCGATGCCAGCCACGAGACCTCCTCGAGTGAGCGCGACGGGCAGGATGCCCCGCACCAGGTCCCGCAGTTGCCGGTTGGCTTCTTCGGCGTGCGACAAGGCTTCCTGAATGAGGGCGGCCGTAGACATCCCGTGCGCGCCTTGGTCGCGGGCGAGCTTCAGCGCCAGGATGGTGTGTACCAACCGCTGCTGCGCTCCGTCGTGCACATCGCGTTGTAGCTGGTGCCGTGCGTCATTTGCTGCTTTGACCATGCGCTCTCTGGAGGCGATGAGCGCTTCCCTGGCCCGGGCGTTGGCAATAGCCGCCGCAGCGAGGTCAGCAAAGGCTTCAAGATCAATGCCGGCAGGGCCCGCCTTCGTATCCGGACGGGGCGCAACGAGCAAAGCGCCGGACAACTGGTCGGCGACTGTGACGGGTACCCCGACGGCGGCTTCTGCGTCGCTGCCGAACACGCCACGCGCGGCGGACGTCACCTCGTCAACGTGCCTTGAGCCGCGCAGGCTCCGCTCGACCAGTGATTCTTTGACCACGGGGAGCCTTGTTCCTGCTGGGATCCCGCTTCGACAGGCCGCCGCTATTATCGGGCCATCCGCGTCGAATCGCACGATCACGACCGGCGAGTCATCGAGCAGGCGGGACAGTTCTGTCGCGATGGAATGGAAGACGGTCGACGGCGCTGCGCCGCTTGCAATGAGCTCGGCAATCCTGCGAAGTGCTGCCTGCTCCTCGGCAAGGTGGCGCAGGTGCAGGCGGGTCAGGATCGCGGATACGACCTGGCCGGCGACCTGTGCGAGGTTCGTTAACCGCGCGGCGGTTGTGTCGGGTAGTGGGTGAGCCTGCGCTTCAATCTCGAGATACGCCCAGGTGCGCTCGTGGGTCTGGATGGGGTAGGACAGGGACAAATGATCCTCCGCCGTCGAAGTTGAGCTTTCTGGAGGTGATGAGAGTGTCATCGGGGGCGGATTGATAGCTGCCCGCGCAACGCCTCGCAGGGTGAGCGCGTGATCCACGGTCATCGCCAGCGCGATTTCGGATGAGGTGCCCGTGACTGATTGCTCGGCCAAAAACCGTATTGCGAGATCGTGCTGGGCAATAGCGCGCAGTTCCTCCCGCGCCTCGATGTTGGCGATCGTCGTCACAACGAGTTGAGCGAAGCTCTCGAGCCTGTCCTCAGTGCGCCTAGGTAGGGGTCCGGTGAGGGAGGTGGCTGAGAATGCACCCCAGACGACGCCTTCGATGATCACCGGTACTGAAACGCACGCCCGAAGCCCATACCGCTCGGCGAGAGCGGCGTTGACCTCGAGCCTGAAGTCATCGACACGCACGCTGCATTTCTGCTGGCGTACTCGATGCGGCTGGGTATCCGGTCCGAACTTTATGCGGGTGCCGATCGGCGTCGGGCCGGCATGGGCGGCCACCACCGTGATTTCGTCGACGGCGGTGTATCGAGTGATCGTGACCGCGTCACCATCAAGTTGCCGGGATGCCTCAATCGCTGCCAACTGGAACACATCTTCAGTGCGGCTCGCCCGCGCAACGAGGTCAGCGATGTCGCGGAGAGAGCGCCCTTCGCTGGCTAGTCTCTGTAACCCTTCGAGGTCATGATCGGGAATCGGAGGCTCGGGCGACCTCATGATCAGGGGCACTGAGCGGCGAGGTAGCGGAGCACGGCCTGCACCCGGCGGTGGCCATCGGTCTGCTGGGCGAGCCCGAGCTTCCGGAACATTGCCGTGACGTGCTTCTCGACAGCCGCTTCGCTGATGAGAAGCGCACGGGCGATGCCTCGATTCGATAATCCTTCTGCCATGTGGGCCAGTACGCCGCGCTCGCGGTCGGTGAGGTCAGCGAGCTCAGAGGGCACAGAGCGCGGCCGCAGCATCCGTGTGACAACTTCGGGATCCAGCGCACTTCCTCCATGGGCAACCCGTTTGACCGCCGCTACAAAATCGTCGACGTCCCCCACACGTTCTTTGAGTAGATACCCGACGCCTTGCGGCCGATCACCGATCAGGTCGATCGCGAATTCGGGTTCGCAGTACTGCGTCAGCAGCACTACTCCCGTACGAGGCAGGCGTCTGCGGACTTCGATGGCGGTACGCAAGCCATCATCACCGTGATGTGGAGGCATTCGAACATCGACGACGACGACATCGGGACGGAACGCCAAAGTCATGGCGAGAAGTTTGGTCGCATCCCCGGTCTGAGCGATGACGTCCAGCCCTGCACCCAGGAGCACCCGCGTCACTCCTTCACGGAGGAGTACATCGTCCTCCCCGACGGCAACGCGCACCGGGGACGGTGCGGGTGAACTCACCGACCTTCCTTACCCGTCGCCGAGAATCGACCGGAGCGTCGAGCACGACAGCTCGCTTTTCGGAATGAAGCCGTTCGCCCCGACCGCGGCTGCTTCCTCTGCTGAGGTTGCGTCGCTATCGGCGGAAATCAGCACCACCCGAACCCGATACGGTGCTGCGGTGAGTTGCCGGCTCAGTTCCAGACCGTCGCTGTCAGGAAGCCCAATATCAACAAGTGCAATGTCAGGCCGAGAGGCGCCAGCACAACGCAATGCCTCGGCCACGTTTCCAGCGTCGCCACCTGGCGCGTACCCACAGCTCTCGAGCAGTCTTCTCGCCAAGTCCCGAAACCTTTCATCATCATCGACGACGAGTACGAATTGGGCCATCCCCCAGCCTCCCACTCAGTCTGCTCTTATGCAGGGGGGTTTACCAGAGCATTACTCCGGATATCCCTGGCGCGACGGCGGAGACGGCGGACGAGACTTGATCTGTCAAAGGCGTGCAGTGAGCAAGGCACCCGTACCCACTGCACAAGGGAGAACATCATGAGCATCACCGAACCCGCAACGGATAAGCCGACTGTGGTCCTAGTCCACGGGGCCTTCGCGGATTCATCGAGCTGGAACGGGGTGATCAGCGTACTTCTGGCCGAGGGCTACCCGGCGATCGCCGTCGCGAACCCGCTGCGCGGGGTCACCGTCGATTCCGAGTACCTCCGGGCTCTCCTGACCGACATCACCGGCGAGATCATCCTCGTCGGGCACTCCTACGGCGGCACGGTCATCAGCGGCGGCGGCACTGGCAACCCCAACGTGAAAGCCCTGGTCTTCATCGGCGCCTTCGCACCCGAGGAAGGAGAGACCCCGGGGAGCTTGCCAATAAGTTCGAAGGCTCCACCCTCGGGGAAACGCTCGCTGCGGTGGATGTCCCCGGCGGCAGGGACCTTTACATCATGCAGAGCCGCTACCACGCGCAGTTCGCGGCCGATTCCTCGGCGGAGGTCGCCGCGGTGATGGGTGTCGGCCAGCGCCCCATCCTGGAGGCCGCCTTCTCGGAGGCCTCCACAGAGCCGGCGTGGAAGTCGGTGCCCTCATGGTTCCTCTTCGGTGCCGAGGACCGGAACATCGCGGCCGCCGCCCACCGTTTCATGGCCGAGCGCGCCGGGTCACGGAAAACGATCGAGCTCAAAGGCGGCTCCCACACGGTCGCGATTCCCGAGGCGGCCCAGGTCGTTGACCTGATCCGCGAAGCCGCCGCCGCCACCACCGGCCGCCAGTAAGACGATAACCGGGCAACACGAGCCGCCAATCTCAGAAGGATCAGGAACATGACCGAAGCACAAGAGGCCAAGCCGGCCCTGACCCGGGTCAGTCTGCAGGATGCGTCCAGTCCGGTGCAGGGCTGGAGGATCCGTCAGACCCTGGTGGAAATCCCTGAAGGCACCTCCTCCGGCCGGCACAGCCATCCCGGGCCCGAAGTGGGCTACATCATCCGCGGAGACGTGTCCATGGAGTTCGACGACACGCCCCCGCTCGAGCTTCACGCCGGAAGCCCGTTTCTCATTCCGCCGAACACCATCCACAACGCGGTGAACGTCGGTTCGGTCACCACGAAAATGCTCTCGACCTACTTAGTCGCAGAGGACCAGCCACTGGTCACCAACTACCCCGCACCGGAACGTGCCGAATGAACATCAGTGCACATCATCCATCCATGCAGCAGCCCAGAAAGGTACGACCATGTCCAAAGTAGTGCTCGAACCAGGTGCCCAGATCATCGCCGACGCTACCGCCCAGCCACCGGCTCTGGCCGACCTGGGGGTCGAAGGTGCCCGCAAACTGCTCGATGACCTCCAGGCAGCCCCGGTCGACAAGGTCGAGATCGGCGAGGACAAGTGGATCACCGTCCCGGCCGAAGTCGGAGACGTACAGGTGCGCATCATCAAACCCGTGGGCGCCACCGGGACGCTGCCGGTGATCCTCTACGTCCACGGAGGCGGCTGGATCCTTGGCAACGCCGGCACCCACGACCGCCTCATCCGGGAACTGTGCGCCGGGGCCAACGCCGCCCTGGCCTTCGTGGAATATGACCGCTCCCCCGAGGCCCAGTACCCGAAGGCCATCGAGCAGGCCTACGCCACCGCGCAGTGGATCACGAAGCAGGGCGCCACGGAGGGCCTGGACGGGTCCCGCATGGCCGTTGCCGGTGACTCGGTCGGCGGCAACATGACCGCGGCCCTGACTTTGCTCGCAAAGCAGCGCGGTGACGTGACCTTCGTCCACCAGTCCTTGTACTATCCGGTCACGGACGCCGGCCAGGACACCGAAAGCTACCGCACCTTCGCCGACGGACCGTTCCTGACCGCCAGAAGCATGGCCTGGTTCTGGGACGCCTACCTCCCCGACGTCAGCCGTCGCTCGGAGATCACCGTCTCACCGCTGAGGGCCACGCTCGAGGACCTTCGAGGGCTTCCGCCGGCCCTGCTGCTCGTGGACCAGAACGACCCGCTCCGGGACGAGGGCGAGGCCTACGCGGCGAAACTCGTCGAAGCCGGGGTGCCCACCACCAGCGTCCGCTACAACTTCGTCACCCACGACTTCATGATGCTCAACCCCGAACGCGTCACCCAGGGAACGACCGCCGCCATCGAGCAGGCAATCCGCTCGCTTCAGAAGGCGCTGGGAACCGGAACGGACTAGAACGGATCTGCCCGCAGGACCCCCGGCCACCCACCGGGGGTCCTCGTCGCATCGGCTAACCGGGCCGGGCGCGGGTGCGAGATCCGAAGCCAAGTGCAGCCGGCAGACCCTGACCAGCACTACCGGGCTGCCGGCGGCGCACTGCCCACCCTCTATCGGCGGCAGGCGGAAGCAGCAAAGTGACACCACCCACCTTTATTGACCGAAAAGACAACAAAAGACTACGCTGAACCGTCCGCGCCCACGAGGCAGAGGAGGTTGGAATTCTCCACTCCCTCGCCGTCGACGCGGCAGCCCCCAAATGCAGTAACTGAAAGGTGCATCACCATGGATCAGGAACAGACCAGCGCAGCAGAGCAAATTGCCCTTGCCAAGGAATATTTCAGGAGAGTCGACTCCGGAGACCCCAACCTGCTCGACATGTTCACCGATGACACCGAGATCTTCTTCCCGAAGTTTGGATTCGCGCATGGGAAAGCGGAGATCGTTCCATTTCTCGTCGGCCTTGGTTCGGCCGTGACCTCGTTTGATCACCCCCAGGCCCGAATGACATTCACTACCAGCAACAACCGCGTCGTCGTCGAAGGAGCGGAATCCGGCGTGCTCGCCTCCGGCGTGCCTTTCCCCGGCGACGCCCGGAGCAGTGGTCTTTTCTGCAATGTCTTTGAGTTCCGCGGCCAGCTGATCAGTCGTCTGCACGTCTACGCGGACCCGGATCTGGCCGGCCAGCAGCCCCCACTGTTCACCTGGAACTGAAAGACGGCGGCTCGAAGTACCCGATCGCCAACCGGCGGTAGGGCGCCGGGCACCTGCTGCTGAGAACCGAACCCGCCCACAAC
The DNA here is from genome assembly GCF_058269255.1 of Arthrobacter sp. TJ-217. Classification (NCBI taxonomy): domain Bacteria; kingdom Bacillati; phylum Actinomycetota; class Actinomycetes; order Micrococcales; family Micrococcaceae; genus Arthrobacter; species Arthrobacter sp. TJ-217. Next base: position 73,882 of record NZ_JBZCNJ010000004.1, on the reverse strand, counting down.
CGCGGCCCCGCGGCTGCTCCCTCGGCACGGGAAGTGATCATTGCCCTTCACCTTGAACAATCAGAGACGGCAGGAGGCCGGCAGGGCCTCCTGCCAGGTCGAGGCGGTGGAATGCTGTCCACCCCCCCCCCCAACTTGAGGAGAAAAATGGGTGGCTTGAAGGAGAGTTCCCCACCCGTACCCCACGGGGCGGGGACGAGCTTCTGGATGGTTCTCATCGCGGTCGGACTTGTTGGGGGGCTTCTGTCCGGCCTGTTTGCGATCGGCGGCGGAATCATCATGGTGCCGCTCCTGATGGCCCTGGCTCATTTCGACCAGCGCAGGGCCGCTGCGACGTCGCTTGCCGCGATCGTACCGGCCTCGGTCGTCGGCTCCATCACCTACCTGCTCGCCGGTGAGATCGACCTCCTTGCGGGGTTCTTCATCGCCATCGGCGGCATCGTCGGGGCGCTGCTCGGAAGCGCCCTCCTGAAGAAGATTCCCATTGTGTGGCTGCGCTGGATGTTCATCGTCTTCATCCTCCTGGTCGCAGCTCGCCTGTTCCTGGTATCGCCGGTCCGTGGAGAAAGCCTTGAATTTTCTGTGCTGGTCGGGTTTGGCTATGTCCTGCTCGGCCTGGCCATGGGGATACTCTCGGGCCTGTTCGGAATCGGGGGCGGAATCATCGTGGTGCCGGCTCTGATTGGGATTTTTGCCATCAGCGACCTCATCGCCAAAGGCACCTCATTACTGGTCATGATCCCCACCAGTGCCATCGGCACAGGTGCCAACTGGCGGGCCGGAACCGTCGACGTTCGAGCCGGTCTCATCGTCGGGGTGGCCGCAACAGCCGCTTCCATTCCGGGTGCTGGCCTCGCTCTGGCCCTGCCGGCGCAGTTGTCCGGCATTCTCTTTGGCCTGCTGCTCCTCGTCGTTGCCACGCAGCTCACCGTCCGCGCCGTCAGAACATCCCGCACCTCGCGCGCCTCCCCAGCGAGATAATCACCGGAAGCCCGGGAGGGCAACGTCATCGCGGGAAGTACTGCATGCATCCGGGCCACGACCTCCACGTGCGCCCCGAGGGCAGCGCCGACGCCCGTCCTTGCACCCCTCGGCTTCGGCATCATCACACCAACCAGTCACCAACCAATGCCGGCACCATCGGACACCGCAGCGAACCCCGCAAACCCGGAACCGACCCGACGGCACCCCCTTATTTTTGACCCTATAGACAAAAACCATCTACGATGAGATATCCGCGTCGTATCAGAAGAACAGAGGCCCACCATGGGACAGCTTGAGAACAAAACCGCATTGATCACGGGAGGGACAACGGGCATCGGCTTCGCGACCGCCCAACGCTTCATCGAGGAGGGAGCGCATGTCTTCATCACCGGTCGCCGCGAGGCAGAACTGGATGCCGCGGTCGCCAAATTGGGAGATCGGGCAACAGGAATCAGGGGCGATGTCGCGGATCTCGACAACCTCGACCGCATCTTCTCCGTCGTCGCATCCAGCGGAAAGGACCTCGATGTTCTGTTCGTGAACGCCGGGGGCGGAGGGTTCGCAACGCTTGAGCAGCTGACCCCCGAGGCCTTCGATCAGACCTTCGGCGTCAACGTGCGAGGGACAGTCTTCACGGTGCAGAAGGCGCTGCCCATGCTCGCGGATCACGCCTCCGTCATCATCGCGGGATCGAATGCGGCGAGCAAGGGGAACCCTGCGTTCGGCGTCTACGCTGCGACGAAGGCCGCCTTGCGCTCGTTCACGCGCACATGGGCGGCGGAGCTCGCCGGCCGTCACATCCGGGTCAACACGATCTCCCCCGGGCCCACCGAGACGCCCGGCCTCACCGGACTCGCCCCCGACCCCAGCCAGGCACAGGATATGCTCGACGCGATGGCCGGAAACGTCCCGCTCGGACGCCTCGCCCAGCCGGCTGAGATCGCCAACGCCGTGCTGTTCCTCGCCTCGGATCAGGCAAGCTACGTCACCGGCACCGAACTGTTCGCAGACGGCGGGGAAACCCAGGTCTGAATATTGCAGTAGGGCCGGGAAGCCCTTCCCAGTTGAACAGCCCGGACGGACATGGTTGCCCGGAGCACCCCGCGCGAGAACGTGGAAAGCGGGCGACCAGGCCCGATAGTTGGAGCTCTCCCCACGAGGGGAGAGCTCCAACTGCGTAAGGTGACTTTTCCAAGCCCTGCACTGCTCACCCGCTTAACCCCGCACGAGGCCAAGCGGAGGCACCGGTTAAGAGCTCCTTCACACGTGCCAGGATCTCTGCCGTGAAATGGGATTGGATAGCATTACTCCGGCAGGTGAGCATTACAGCCCAGACTTCACCGACCAGAAACGGCTCCTCACGGCAATCCTCAACTGCGGCCGCACCATACTCGCCGCGCACACTTGAGCCGATTCCCAGTTCGTCCCAGAAGGATCACCTCGCTGCCGCGTTGGAACTGCCCGAGAAGGCGGCCGCCGAACCGTACTCATACGCCCTACTCCGAGTTCGGTGCCGCGGGTCCATCCGAGCCACATAGCGGTATGCACTCCTCCGCATAATCCCGCGTGATGCGCCGTTGAATACGGCAAAAGCGACAGGGGCCCGGAGTGTTAATGCCGTATCAGCCCGACAGGGAGGGTGGACCGATCCTGCAGGTGTTCCAGGAGGCGGACCGACCTGAGCGAGGTCATTGCACCCTTTCGGACTGATCCTGGAATACGGTCTCGGTTGTTCATACCCGGGTTCCCGGCCCGGGCGGCACACCCGGTGGGTCGTTCGTTGGCTCCGGCCAGCCCCCGGGGCGGCGCCCCATGCGGGAGTTCCGTCCGGCATGCCGTTTCCGCTGCCGCGTCAGTCGCGCTTTCCTGTCGGCCCGCCGGAAGATCCCCACCGTGAGGATGGCCGCGATGGCCGTCCCGGCGGCAAAGAACACACCCGAGAAGAGGTAAAGGAGGAACAACCACCAGGCCACACCGGCCGAATACTCCACCAGGCGACCGCCCCTACGGGCCGCCGGCACACGCACCTCAGGTGGTGGCTCCACTATTCCGGCGAGCCATGCGAAAGATTCCACGGCCCAGCCGAAGCACGCCCCGCTGAGAACCACGCCCCCCAGCACAAACACCGCATCGCGCAAACCCCTGCTGAACCGGTCCTCAGTCGACGTCGGCATCTTAAAGAACCTCATTGTCCCCCCTCATACGCCACCGCCGCGCCGCCGCGGCTCCAGCGCCCCGCCCGCCACTGTACAGGGGGGTGACCCGCCCTACTCGGACGAGCGCCGCGTGCTCGACCCGGAAACCGGCACAACGCTGTAGTTTAAGGCCGGGACCGGCCCGGGACGGGGAAAGGCGTTCGTGCTCCACCACGGGGACAGAATCATCCCGCTTCACACCTCCCCGTACACGGAGCACGAGAACCAAGTGACCGGTAAGACGTACTACGAGACGGAAATTGCTCCTTCGGGACGAGCATCCTGGCCGGCGGCCGGTGTATGAGGCGAAGATCAGCGAGCTGGGGCTCTCACGCCTGAATGCCCACCTTTGGTGCCCGGTCAGCCCGCAAGTGTGGCTGCGGTATTAAGGGTGCGGCGCTGCGGGCGAGGAGGGCGCCGGCGACACACAGGATGAAGGGTAGGGACAAGGCGGCAGATAGGCCGGTGAGGTGGGAGATCCATCCGATGACGGCGGGACCCGCCAGAAGGCCGACGTACCCGGCGCTCACAACCCTGGCCATCATCTGTCCCTGATTCTTCGCTCCGAGGTTCCCGGCAGCGGTGAAGAGCTGGGGCACCGTGCCGGAGAGCCCGAACCCGAAGACAAGCCAGCCGGTCAGCGTGACCGGGTGAACCGTGGAGGTGATCACGATGAGGATGCCACCGGCTGCGATTGCGCTCCCGTATCGAACGACCCTCACAGGGCCGAACCGATAGGAGATCCTGTCCGCAAAGAACCGACCAATTGTCATTGCTAGGGCGAAAGCCGCGAAGGCCAGCGAGCCGACGGCTTCGGAGGCACCGATGTCCTGCACCGCGTGCAGCGCCGACCAGTCATGGGCGACACCTTCGGCCAACATGAGGAAGAACGCCAGGGCTGCCAGTGCCATGATTCTCCGACGTACATCCCGCGCCGGCACCTCCGCGGCGGCCGGTTCCACCGCCCCGACCCCGCTCGGTGCGCCAGGCGGCAGCAAGTACCGGATCGAGGTGCCCATGACACCGAGGACGACGACGGCACCGAATCCCAGGGACCAGAAGAGGTGGAGGTGGAAGCTTTGCATCAGCGCACCGACACCGGCTCCGACCACCGCGCCAACGGAGAAGAAGGCGTGCAGGCTGGACATGATGGGCTTTTTCCAGCCGCGCTCCACACGCACCGCCTGATCATTCATGGATACATCAACCGCTCCCTCGCCGAAGCCAAGGACAAACAGGGCGATACCAAGACCCCACGCATCCTGGGCAAACCCCGGGAGCAGCACGCCCATAGCAAGGACCAGGCACCCGAGGATCGCGGTCAACCGGCTCCCCCACCGATCGATGAGAACGCCCATGACCTGCATGCCTGCTACTGATCCCAGGCCGAGCAGGAGAAGCAGCCCGCCCAGGAGACCGTGTGACAACCCAGTGGATGCCTGTATTGCCGGGATGTTCACGACCCACATGGCCAGAGCCAGCCCTGCAAGGAAGAACAGGCCCATGACAGCCAGGCGGGTGCTGCGAAGAGCGCGGGAGGGCACCAACGAAGCCTACGGGAGACACCCGGCATTCAAGGAAAGATGTCGTACCCAATAGGACTGGGCAGGGGCACCCAAGAGAGGTCTCACAAACGATCCACTAACTGTCGGCTGTATGTCATTAAGGGGCACTCGTCAGTTGTCGTTCGGTTTTGCGCCATGCACCCGGTGCTGTGCCCGTCTCTCGCTTGAACGCGGCACTGAAGGCGTAAGCGGACCCGTAGCCCACATCATGCGCGATCAAGTGGAGGGGTTCATCTGATTCGCGGAGTCGTTCCTTCGCGAGAAGTACGCGCCATGAGGTGAGGTACGTCAGTGGCGGTACGCCGACGAGATCCGTGAATCGCTGAGCAAGGGTCGCGCGGGAGACGTGGGCGAGTTTTGCCAGCGAGGCGACGGTCATCGGCTCTGCCGGCGACCCGTGCATCGCCTGCAGCGCTGTCTTCACGGCAGGATCGCTCAGGGCCGTGTACCAGGTTGGAGCGTTGAGCGGACGTGAGGCGAAATGGTGACGCAGCACCTTGATCAACAGCACATCCAACAATCGATCCAGCACTGTCTGCTTACCCGGTGGGGCGTAGGAGAGTTCAAGCTTGATCAGATGGACGACGCTGCTGATCGCCGCGCCTTCTTCGGCTCGCACGATGACCACCTCTGGCAGGCCGTCCAGTAGCGTGCTGCAAAGATCACCCTCGAAGCGGTAGGCGCCGCAGAGAAAGGTGGTGACGGGACCGTCGCCGCGGACTATGAAGCCGTCGCTTGTTCGCTCGATGTCCGGATCTGCGAGGAAAGTCGATAGATCGACCAGGTCCGCGGACGACCGGCCGGAGAGACTATGCACCTCGGTGCTGCGGACGGCGGCTATGTCACCAGTTCGGAGGACATGAATCTGATCGCCTCACCCTCGTCCTCGCAAGACTGGCCGTCGAATAGCTCGCATCCTGCGCGAGGCAGACGTGCCTGTGCGGACAGCGGCCCGCTCAGGCACTGATGTCTTCTTCGATTGGGATGATTCATCGACGTACATGGACGCCCTCGCCGGCGTTCACCGCTTGTATCTCGTGCCGCCCGCATTTCGAACCGACTTCGCCGAGACTGTAATCGGCTTGATCGAGGAGGCGAAGCGCGCCGGGGTGCAGCACATCACCTTTCTCAGCGCTCGAGGTATCGAGTATGCGCCTGACGACGTCTCGCTGCGCGCCGTAGAGATACATCTGTTAGCAGCCAAATCACCGAGCTTCACCATCCTGCGGCCGTCTTTCTTCATGCAGAATTTCACAGAAGGCTCTTTCGCTTACGCGCTCGCTACAGGAAGTTTCGCCCTGCCGGCGGGCGACGGCGAAGAGGCTTTTATCGACGCCCATGACATTGCCTCCGTGGCCGCAGCCACTCTGCTTGACCCCTCAGTCATGCGGGCGGCCAGTACGAGCTGACCGGCCCGGACGCCCTCACGCATACGGAGGTCGCCAAACATTTCAGCGCGTCCGGACGCCCCGTCGAGTACCAGTCTGTGCCGGTCGCTGACTGGACGGAACAAGCAACGTCCAACGGTTTACCCGCTGACTATGCCGGTTTCCTTGCCTTGCTGTCCGGCATCGCCGAAGGAAACGGCGCTCGACCGACTGGTGAAGTAGAGCGCATACTCGGCCGGCCAGCGACTGCTTTCCCGGAAGTCGTTCACCGCGAGGTCGCACCGGTGACTAAGTAGCCGGACTGTTTCACGATCCGTCTTGCCCAGGGAATGAGCGGTGAAAGCGACTCCCCTGTATATCGACGAACGCGGCGGACCTGCTACGGGCAGGCGTCTTCGTAGTGAGCTCGATGCAAGGTGGCGCGACGCAGTAAGCTGCGCGTGGTGCAGCGGATGAGATGCGCGGGTTGACTAAGGATGTTCCGCGTTCAGGACAGTGGGATGCCCGCGGCAACGCAGAAGTGAGACACCACTACCATCACGGGCGCTCTTCGTTCCTTGCCCGGATCCCATACACCAGCTCGACCAGTCCCTGGTCGTACGATGTTGCGCTCCGAAGAGTCAGCAGGTTCGGGTCCTGCCCAGGAGGAAAGACGCCCCGGCCCATGCCTATGGCAATCGGCATCACCACGAGCCTCACCGAGTCCACGACGCCCGCGGCCAGAAACGTCTCCGCCAGGGTAAGGCTTCCCCAGACAACAATGGCCCCGCCGGTCTCGGCCTTGATCCGCCTGATCGCTTCAATAGGGTCACCTGATTCGATGGCCGCCTCCGCCATGTCTCCCCATGGGGCCCTTGTCAGGTGGCGGGAGAAAACAACGCGGCGGAGCGAGTTCAGTGATGGCGCGATGATTTCATGTTTGGATGCCGGTGTTGGCCAGTACTCGACAAACATGCGGTAGGTGTTTGCCCCGAGGACCATCGTGTCAACCGTCTCCAACCACTCCAGCTGGTTGCGGTCAAATTCCGCGGTGCCCCCGTCAAGGAATTCATAAAAGCTGAACTCGTTGTTGGCGTCGGCCGCGAAACCGTCGGCGCTGACAAAGTCCTGAATGATCAGTTGCCCCATGACCTGCTCCTCGCTCCCGCGTCGTCGAGGACTCTACGCCGCGGCGTCTTCCCCAACAACCCCTCCGAAAATGCCGCTGTCTCACATCGACGGTGGCGAGCATCGAGGGTTCCAATACACGGGAAACGGGACACTGCCACTCGTCTGGCATGGCCACAGTTGGGACTTTTACCGCGCAATAAGTAGTGCGGGGTATACGGGCTTTGCGACACCCGCGCTGCCTGCGCAAGCGGTCGAATCGTTACGCCCGCTGATCCACACTTGTACGCAAGACCCCCGTATTTGAGCGCCCGAAATCGACCACTTCGACTTCTTCGCCCGCTGCGGGTTATCTCAGAGCGAATTTGCTTCGCAACTTGGGAAGGTCCCATTCCTGCCGGTCTCCGGAGACCCTGCGCATCAAGACGCCGGAGCTTTCAGCCTGCATGTGCCCACAGCGCGGACGTCCACGAGATCGCCACCTCTGCTTAGCCACGGGCAGCGGCATCCACAGCGGCGCCAGCGGTTTGAAGTCCGAGGCCAACGGCTGTCTCGGTATCCATTCCCCGGAGCAACATTCCGAGTACCCCGGTGTGGATCAGGACAAGTTGCGCGACCAGGGCGTCTACGTGGTCCGCGGTGACGACTGGGATTGCCAGCTCCTTCAGGCGCACTGTCAGCAGCTGCGTGTCACTGGAGAGTGCCTTCTGGAGTTCCGATCCTGCGCGAGGCGATTCAGCTGCTACTCCGAGGAATGCACACCATCGGGCAGCCGTCACACTCGTCCGGTATTCCTTGAGCGCAGGGAAAACTGCCAGCAGCTTTTCCCTGGGGGTGGAGGAATTATCAATGGCCAGCTGCCACGTCTCATCCCACCGCACCAAGCGACGTTCAAGCGCCTGAACGATAAGGCCTTCCTTGTTCCCGAAGTGCGCATACAGCGTGGCCGGGGCCACGCTCGCACGCCGGAGGATCTCGTCCACAGGCGTTGTCGCCACCCCTTGCGTGAAGGCAAGATCCTCCGTGGCGTCAAGCAACCGTTCCCGCGCGCTGGGCTGTACATCCATGACCCCATCCTATAACGTTCGTTTCAATGAAACGGTCGTTACAGAGGAAGCGCGACGCCGCGGGCCCGGTATTCATCGCATCATCCGCGGCACTCATCGCGGCCACCTACGGCCTGGCGAGGCTTGGGTACGGACTCTTTCTTCCCGCCTTTTCGACAGCCTTCGCTCTGACCCCCACGGTCGGAGGCCTGTTGGCTTCCGGCGCCTCCGTCACCTATTGCATCTCGGCGTTCGTGGGATTCCGCTATGCGCCGGCCCGCCCCCGCATGGTCGTTGTCCTGGCTGGGCTGACGGCCACCACGGGAAGCGCGGTGATTGCTGCTGCCCCCGGCACGGCGGCCTTCGTCGGAGCCGTACTGCTCGCAGGAATGGGCGCTGGTTTTGCCTCCCCTGCCCTGGTGGAACTCGTGCAGCGCAATGTCAGGGCCGCACTGCAGGACAAGCTTCAGTCAGTCGTGAACTCAGGCACGGGTTTCGGCGTTATTGCTGCCGGGACCTTCGCCGTCGTCTTTGGATCCTCGTGGCGTCTTGCCTGGGCACTGATTGCTGTCATCACCTTCACCGCAATGATTGGCGTACTCGGTTCAGACATCTCCCGCTTGGGGTCCGGCAGAGGCTCCCGCCGGCCCAGCGTACCGGGGACGCATCATCGAAGGGCCGGGTTCCGTCCGCTGCGGCGTCCGGTCACGGCCGCCTTCGTCTTCGGCATCGGGTGTGCCGCAATTTGGGTCCACGGCCGGACCCTTTTGGAAAGGCACGGTGGGATGGCAGTTGAAACCTCTGCAATCGCATGGATAGCGCTCGGCGTCGGAGGAGCCGCAGCGGCCCTCACATCATCCTGGCTGGCGCGGCACACTATCCAGACAACGTGGCCGGTCACCGTGCTGGGCGTCACAGTCACGACCGGGGTCTTCGCCATCGCACCCCACAGCACCGCCGCGAGCTTCGGAGCGGCGGCATTGTTCGGCCTGGCCTACACCGCCGCGACATCGGTGCTCATCATCTGGGCGGCACAGACGGCAGGGAGCAGTGCCACAGGGACCTCAGTGCTCTTCATCAGCCTTGTCCTCGGACAGGCCCTGGGAGCAACACTGGTCGGCGCCCTGATCGAAACACTGAAACCCGGTCCCGCATTTATCATCGCCGCTATCATCTGCGGCATCAGCGCCTTGGCACCCCTTCATCTGCCACATCGCAGCGGCCACGACACGGGCAGACCCCACGACCCGGAGCTGATACTCCGCAGATCCGAATGACCTTCGCCATTCACCCTGCGGGATCGGTCGGGCAGGTTTCTTAGCCTCTGAGCTGGCCCCCTCCCATAAAAAAACCCTTCAACGTCGCGCTGCACCCGCCCGATGAAACGCCCAGTGTGGGATCGTCCTGTGGGGCATCCTGGGATCGGGTTGGGGTCTGCGGGCGGGCGACGCGCATGCAATGTCCTGCTTCCAGGTCCTGCTGGGCGGATATCCACCTTGACCTGCGAGAATTCCGAGATGGCACCAATAGCGGCACCGGAACTTGGCCGGGTGCGCACCGTTACCGGATTTGCTTTGGCAATGGCCCTTCCGCCGGTGTTGGAGTGGGGCCCGTTTCTTGCCGGCCCCGACTTTCTGCCGCACCATGATCGCGGAAGGCGCGGCCCGGTGACGGATCTTTTGCTGTGCGGGTTCGCGTTTGCTGGGGATTGCTCGCGCGGCGTGGAGTAGCGTGTGCTTGATGCCTGATCCTATTTTCGATCATCCGCGGGTCGCCCGCATTTATGATCCTCTTGACCCTGACCGCAGCGATCTAGATACCTATGTGAACCTTCTCGATGAGTTTCACTCGACTGCGGTCCTGGATGTCGGCTGCGGGACGGGGACCTTTTGCTGCCGCCTGGCGGACCGCAATATAAGAGTCGTTGGTGTTGACCCTGCGGGAGCGTCCGTTGCTGTCGCCCGTGCCAAATCCGGCGCCGATCGGGCGACGTGGGTTGTGGGAACCGTGCTGGATGTGGCCGCGGACACTTCCCATCATCATCAGTATGACCTCGCCACGATGACCGCCAATGTTGCCCAGGTCTTCCTTGGCGACGAAGAGTGGCTCTCTACCCTGCGGGCAGTACGCAAGTGCCTTCGCCCTGGTGGGCGGATCGCGTTCGAAAGCCGTGTACCCTCTGATCGCGCCTGGGTGAGCTGGACAAAGGAACTCACCCGGCGGGTCGTGGACGTTGAAGGAGAGGGGCCGGTGGAGGACTGGGTTCAGGTAACCGATGTGGATGGAGAGCTTGTGACGTTTGATTCCCCGACGATTTTCCTGGCTGATGGTCAGCGCATTGACTCCACGTCCGTCCTGCGTTTCCGCACGGAGGAGGCGTTGTCCCGCTCATTGTCAGAAGCCGGATTCTCCGGGACCGAGGTTCGGGATCTTCCCTACGCACCCGGCCGCGGGTGGCTGATCGTTGCGCGCGCCTGATCCGGCTTGGAACCCATGACTTTTACTTTGTTTGAGCTCGAGCGGGCTTTTCGTCACGCCTGGGGCCCGGACACTACGTGTCTCAAGCCAGGAAGCCTTGCCGGCTGGGACCCCAGGAAGCCGGAGTACGGACAATGCGGACCCACCGCACTTGTCTTGCAGGACCTTCTAGGCGGAGAGCTCCTGATCGCTGATGTCACTGGCGGGCATGAGAACAATGAGGTGCACTACTGGAACAGGCTCTCCGGTGGGCTGGAAATCGATCTCACTCGTGAACAGTTCACCGCGGTCCGCGTCATCGGGGAACCCCGTGTCGTGGTCAGACCGACAGGAGGGCCCCGCGCATACGTCCAGGAGTACCGCCTGCTTCGTGCAAGAGTTTTGGCAGCGCTGAAGCTCGAAGCGTCAAGCTTCCCTGGGGCCTAGTACGAAACCCGGGGTCGGCGGCGGTCGGAAGGGAGCCGCGGTCAAGGTAGTGGATGGACCTGCAGCGCGGCGCCGTCAAGGAGGACGGTGAAGGATCCGAGCCGGTCGGTGCGCGCCGCATGAATCCGCGCCTTGTGGAGCGCCGCGATCACCTGGGGGTGGGGGTGACCATAGTCGTTGCCCTCGCCCGAGGAGATCAGGGCCAGCGCCGGGGCCAGGGCCCGGGCCATCGCGTTGCCACCGTTGCGGGCACCGTGGTGGGCGACTTTGAGGATGTGCACGCCGTTCCGTTGCAGGTCGGGGTTGGCGGTGAGCATCCGTTCGGAGGCGTCCTGTTCGATGTCGCCGGTGAACAGGGCGCGGATGACGCCGTCGGGGGCCGGGATTTCGGCGAGGAGCACCGCGCTTGCATCGTTTTCTGGTGTGGCGCGGTGAACGGAGGAGGGCCAGAGGACGCTCCAGCGCGCTTTACCGGTGGTGAAGCTGTTCCCCGCGGTGAGCCGCGACGGCGTGAGGCCCGCCCCGCGTGTGAGTTCGGTGATCTCCGGTGGCAGGCGGGGTTCTGCGGAGGAGTATGCGACGGCGGCGACGGACCGGCCGCGGAAGACTCCGGAAACACCGGAGTAGTGATCCTCGTGCAGGTGGGTCAGGACGAGCAGGTCGACGGTCTCGACCGAGAGGCCGCGCAGGCAGTCGTCGACGGCCCCGGGATCGGGGCCCGCGTCAATGACGACGGCGCGGCCGTCGCCGCTGCGCACCACGAACGCATCACCCTGGCCCACGTCGCAGGCGGCGAGCAGCCAGGCGGACGGCACGGCCGGTCCGCGCAGGGGGACCACAGTGATCAGGACAAGGCCGATGAGGCAGCCAGCCGCGATGTACAGGGGCACGGCGGCGTTCCGGACGCGCCGCGGCAGGGGCGGCAGCCGGGGACCGCGGATCAGGAGGAGAAGGATCCCCGCGGAGGCCGACGCCGCGAGAAGGACCCCAGGCAGTCCCGGGGTCCAGGGCAGCTGACCGAACGGCGCCTCGCTGCCGGCGCGGGCAACTGATGCCACCCACCAGGTTCCGGCGCGGGCTGCGGAGACGAGAGCGGGCGCGGCGGGCGGCCAGAGGACCAGTGCCACGGCGGCGAGCATCCCGATGATCGTCACGAACGGGATGACCGGTGCCACAGCGATGTTCGCCGGAACCGCGTAAACGGGCAGTGATGGCTCCAGCAACACAAGGATGGGCGTGCAGAAGAGCTGGGCCGTGATCGGAATCGAAACAAGCTGGGCGGTGGTTTCGGGAAGGACCGAGGAGAGCCGTGCGGCGACGAGCGGGCCTGCGAGCACGAGGCCCGAGGTGGCTGCCACCGAGAGGATGAAGGCGTAGGAGGAGCCAAGCCAGGGATCCGCCGCGAGCAGGACGATGACTGCGAGGAACAGCAGGGCCAGTGACTGCCGGCCCCTGCCCGTGACCAGGGCAAACACGCCCACCGCCCCCATCACCGCTGCCCGCAGCACGCTGGGCTCCGGGCGTACCAGCAGCACGAAACCAACCAGCGCCGTGACCGCGGTGCAGGCGCCCACGGACCGCGGCAGCCGAAGGAAGCGGCAGGCGCCGAGAAGGAAAGCGAGAACATAGGAGCAGTTGGCGCCGGACACGGCAGTCAGGTGCGTCAGGCCCGTATCCTTCATCGCCTTTTCGAGATCGCGCACCAGGACGGACCGGTCACCCAGCACCATGCCCGGCAGCAGCCCGCCGTCATCCGGCCCGCCACGGGCTGCTGCCTTTCGGAAGTCCTCGCGGAGTTGCTGGGTGAACCGCTGCCCTCCTTCGGCCTTGTCCACAACCGGGGCGGTTGTGGGGAACAGCACCGCCACCTCCCTCCCCTGACCGCGGGGCCGCCTTAGCGTTCCGAGGACCCGCACGGTGTCGCCGCGGCCCACGCCTTTCCATTCCTCGCCTCCGATAACCACAATGGGCGCGGCCGATCGGAACGGTTCACCGGCCAGGGAGCCTTCCCTGGCCTCCGCCTCGACGAGGAACCGCTCCCCCGCGGTGAACGTGTTCCGGCCTACCGGTGTGGCGTCGCTCGTGGCCCGCAGCACCGCCGAAACCGGGGCACCGCTGGCCGCCGCTTCGTCAACCGGTCCCGAGGTGGCACGTTCGATGCTGCCGGCGGCAGAGAGGAGTACCAGGGCCGCCGCGCCCGCGGGAAGGAGCATCCCACCGGCCCCGCGGCATCGGAGCAGTGCAAGCACTCCGGCCAGGACCGCCGCGCCCGCGCCCAGCAGTGCCGCGACAGGCACGGCCCCGGCAGGCAGGTGCGGTGCGGCTGCGGCTGCCGCCCAGGCCGCGGCGGCAGCACCGGCGAGGCGCAGGTCTGCGGCAGGGTCACCCCGGGGCGGGGCGGGCCGGTTTCGCTCACGCCTCACCCCGTCACGACCAGCGGCATGATTGCCTCAAGCATCCCGGGCCCGATGCCCGGCACTGCGTCGAGGTCCTCAGGATGCTGGAAGGGCCCGTGCTGTTCGCGCCAGGCGACAATCCGCTCGGCGAGCACCGGCCCCACCCGTGGCAGAGCCTCGAGCTCGGCGGCGTCGGCGCTGTTGAGGTTCACCATCGAATCTCCCTGCCCCTTCGGCGCCTGTTCCCCTGCCACCGGGGCGGGTGCCGGTTCGGGGACGGTGGGCGTAGCTGCAGGCTCTCCGGCACGGGGCACGTGCACGTGGGCGCCGTCCGCGGCGGGGGCCGCGAGGTTCACTGCCGCCAGGTCGGCATCCTTTGTCGCTCCCCCGGCGAGCTTGAGCACGTGGAAGAGCCGGGAGCCCGCCGGGGCCTCGATGACCCCCGGAGCCGCGACCGCGCCGGTGAGGTGGACGAACACGACCTCTGCAGGGCGCCCGGCGCCCTGAACTGTCGGACCCGCCGGGGCGCCACTGGCGCGCGGGCCTGCCTCGCCTGCCGACGGGTGACCGCCGGACGGCCCCGCTTCCGACGGGGCGGGACCGGCCAGCGCGTCACCGTCACCGGGGCCCGTGCCGGCGGCGGCGGTGGTGGTGATCGTGCCGGGCAGTGGCTGTTCGAGCGGAACGGATATGGCGGCCGGAGGCGGCCCTCCGCCGCGGCCGAGGAAGAGGGCAACGCCAACGGTGAGGGCAAGTCCGAGGAACACCAGGGCCGCACCGCGCGCGGCGACCCAGCGGCGCCGGCGGACCGGCGGGGACCGGATCTCGGAGGAGGTGGGCTCCCCCGGCCCGGCCGCGAAGGGCCGCGTCCGCACGAGCGGGGAGGGTGGGTCGGTGGTGGCCCACCGGTGCTTCGCCATGGGGAAACGCTAGGCCCGGATCCAGCGTCGATCCGGGTGGGAACCGGCTATGTTGACAAAGGAGCCCCGGTTACGGCGACAGCCATCACTCCGAGTCCTGCGTGGGCCGCGAGGACCGCCGGGCACCGTGCGAGCGAGACCGGCGTCCCGGGAAGACCGGCTTCCAGCCGCGCCGCGAACCCGGCGGCCTCTTCGTCGTTCCCGAAGTGGTGGACGGTGATCTCGGCGCCGTCGGTACGGGCGGACGCATTGGTTTTCACGAGATCGAGGAGCCGCTCCAGGGCCTTCTCGGAGGACCGGACCTTCTCGACCGGAACCACCCTGCCCTCCTGAATCTTCAGCAGGGCCTTGACCGAGAGCACGCTCCCCAGCCACCCCGCCGCCGCGCTGATCCTGCCGCCGCGGCGCAGCTGGTCAAGGCTGGGGACGTAGAAGTAGAGCTGCGAGGTGCGGCAGACCATCGCGGCGGCCGCAGCGCTGCGCTCGAGGCTGAGCCCCTCGCGCAGGGACTTCAGGGCGGTGACGGCCGCATAACCCTGGGGCATGCCAGCGGTGCGGCTGTCGATGATCTCGACGGGGATGCTGACCGACCCAGCCGCGAGCCGGGCGGCGTCCACGGTCCCCGACAACGCACCAGAGAGGTGGATGGAGATGATCCCCTGGTGCCCCTCCGCCTCCAGCTCCTTGTAGGCGCGCTCGAACTGGCCCGGCGACGGACGCGAGGTGCGCACCTCCGAGCCCTGGGCCAGGGCGATGCTCAGTGGCTCCACGAGGGAATCTTCACCCTCGCTGTAGATTTGGCCGGCAATCATGACCGGCAGCGGGACCACGGTCACTCCGGCGGCGCGGCCCTGCCCGTCAAGCCAACCGGGCGGGAACCCGGCCGCGGAGTCGGTGACCACCGCGGCCGGGAGTCCTTGGGGACCCATCGTCAGCTGGGCACGATGTTGACCAGCTTGGGAGCCCGCACGATCACCGTGCGGATGTCGCGGCCGTCAAGGATCCGCACCACCTGCTCGCTCTCAAGGGCCAGGGCGCGCAGCTGGTCCTCAGTGATGTCCGGCGGGACCTGGAGCCGGTCGCGCACCTTGCCCTGAACCTGGACAACGGCGACGACGGTTTCCTGGGTGAGCAGTGACTCCTCGACCACAGGCAGGGCCGCCATGGCGACCCCGGGGTTGTGGCCGAGCCGCTCCCACAGGTCCTCGGCGGTGTAGGGGGCGAACATGCTCAACAGCACGGCCACGGTCTCCGTGGCCTCGCGGACGGCGGGGTCCGCGCCTCCCGGGCCCGAGTCGATTGCCTTGCGGGTGGCATTGACGAGTTCCATGAGGCGGGCAATCACCACATTGAACTTGTGGGCACCCATCAGCTCCGGGATGTCCGCCAGCGTCCTGTGGGTCGCGGAGCGCAGCGCCCGGTCCCCTGCCGAGAAGTCGATGCCGGGCTCACTCGAGACGTCCGCGCCCAGCCGCCAGGCCCGGGCAAGGAATTTGGCAGAGCCCGACGGCGACACGTCCGCCCAGTCGACGTCGTCTTCGGGCGGTGAGGCGAAGATCATGGTGAGGCGGACGGCGTCGACCCCGAACCTGTCCAGCTGCTCACCGAGGTCCACTCCATTGCCCAGCGACTTGCTCATCGCCTTGCCGCCGTTGAGCACCTGCCCCTGGTTCATCAGCGAGGCGAACGGCTCGGTGAAGTTCACCAGCCCCAGGTCGAAGAGCACCTTGGTGAAGAACCTGCTGTACAGCAGGTGGAGGATGGCGTGCTCGACGCCGCCCACGTACTGGCCCACGGGCAGCCAGCGGTTGACGGCCTCGGTGTCGAACGGCGCTGTCTCGAGGTCCGGTGTGATGAACCGCAGGAAGTACCAGGAGGAGTCGACGAAGGTGTCCATCGTGTCGGTGTCGCGCTTGGCCGCTCCGCCGCAGGACGGGCATTCGACGTTGACCCATTCCTCGACAGAGGCCAGCGGCGAGACGCCCCGCGGCTTGAGCTGCGAGCCGTGCAGACCCTCCGGCAGGGTGACCGGCAGCTGGTCATCGGGCACCGGCACCTCGCCGCAGGCCGGGCAGTGGATGATCGGGATGGGTGTTCCCCAGTACCGCTGACGGGAGAGCAGCCAGTCGCGCAGGCGGAAGTTGACGGTTCCCTCGCCGGTGCCCTGTGCGTCGAGCAGCTCGATGGCGCGGGCCACCGCAGCGGTCTTGTCGAGGCCGTCCAGCTCACCGGAGTTGACCAGCACGCCTTCGCCTGTCGTGGCCGTTCCGGAGACCGCCGGATCCTCGGCGCCGGTGTCGACGACGGTGCGCACGGGAAGGTTGAAGGCCCGCGCGAAATCGAGGTCGCGCTGGTCGTGCGCGGGAACCGCCATGATGGCTCCGGTGCCATAGTCGGCCAGCACGTAGTCGGCGGCCCAGACGGGCAGCTTCTCGCCGTTGAGGGGGTTGACCGCGTAGCGGCCGGTGAACACGCCGGTCTTCTCCCGCTCGGTGGACTGCCGTTCGATCTCGGAGAGCTTCTTGACCTGTTCCTGGTACTCCTCAAGAGCCGCGTGGTGCTCGGCTGTCACCAGGTCGTGGGCCAGGGGCGCATCGGCGGCCACGACGAAGAACGTCGCGCCGTAGAGGGTGTCGGGGCGGGTGGTGAAGACCGGAACCTCGTGCACCGGGCGGTCCTCGGTGGCCTCGATGATGAAGCGCACGTGCGCGCCCTCGGAGCGGCCGATCCAGTTCCGCTGCATCGCCAGGACGCGCTCGGGCCAGTGGCCCTTCAGCTGGTCCATGTCCTCGAGCAGGCGGTCGGCGTAGTCGGTGATTTTGAAGTACCACTGGTTCAGGTCCTTCTTGGTGACCATCGTTCCGCAGCGGTCGCAGGCACCGTTGATGACCTGCTCGTTCGAGAGCACCGTCTGGTCCTTGGGGCACCAGTTCACCGGCGAGTTCTTGCGGTAGGCAAGGCCCTTGTTGAAGAACCGGACGAAGAGCCACTGGGTCCAGCGGTAGTACTCAGGATCGGAGGTGTGGATCCGCCGCGACCAGTCGGCGCTGATGGCGTAGCGCTTGAAGGAGTGGGCCTGCGTCTCGATGTTCGCGTAGGTCCACTCGGCCGGGTGCGCATTGCGCTTGATCGCCGCATTCTCGGCGGGCAGCCCGAAGGAGTCCCAGCCGATCGGATGCAGCACGTCGAAGCCCTGCAACCGGGCCCAGCGCGCGGCGACGTCGCCCATGGCGAACGCCTCGGCATGGCCCATGTGAAGGTCGCCCGAGGGGTAGGGGAACATGTCGAGCACGTAGCGGCGCTCGCGCGAACCGTCGTCGAGCGGCTTGAACGAATCGAGCCCGTCCCAGACGGCGGGCCAACGGGCCTCCATCGCGGCGAAGTCGTAGATGTTCTCGTCGGGCTGTCCAGCCTCGGAAGGTGTGCTCACTGTCTTTGACCCTGTTCTGTCATTCTGCGCGATTGCCTCGTCGTTTCCCGTTCCCCGCCAGCGGTGTCCGGGTAACCGGCCCGGACACACAAAAGCCCCTCGTCCAGGGAGGGGCCGCCGCACGCTTGTCGCGCGCGGCTAGGGAAGAAGAATCCGAGTTGACATGGAACAACCTTAGCGCACCCGATCAAGGCCCGCCGGAAGCCCGGCGGCGGCGCACGCGGAGGAGCCCGGGCCGGCCAGGCGGCCGTCCCGGGCTCCAACGAGTTACAGCGTTGAGGCGCTGTGCCTACTTGACGTCCTCGTCGACCCAGTCGAAGGTCTTCGTGACGGCCTTCTTCCAAAGGCGCAGCTGGCGCTCGCGCTCGGCGTCGTCCATTGAGGGGTTCCAGCGCTTGTCCTCGGACCAGTTGGTGGCGAGCTCGTCGGTGTCCTTCCAGAACCCGACGGCAAGGCCCGCGGCGTAGGCGGCACCGAGCGCGGTGGTCTCCGTGACCTTCGGCCGGATCACCGGGATGCCAAGGATATCCGCCTGGAACTGCATCAGCGCGTCGTTGGCTACCATGCCGCCGTCGACCCGAAGGTCCTCCATGTTCACCCCGGAGTCGGCGTTGGCCGCGTCCAGCACCTCGCGGGTCTGGAAGGCCGTGGCCTCAAGCGCCGCACGGGCGATGTGTCCCTTGTTCACGAACCGGGTCAGCCCGACGATCGCGCCGCGGGCGTCCGCACGCCAGTACGGGGCGAAGAGGCCGGAGAACGCCGGGACGATGTACACGCCGCCGTTGTCATCCACCGTCGTCGCGAGCTGCTCCACCTCCGGAGCGCTCTTTATGAGGCCGAGGTTGTCGCGGAGCCACTGGATGAGGGACCCGGTGACGGCGATCGAACCCTCGAGCGCGTAGACCGGCTTGGCATCCCCGAGGCGGTAGCAGACCGTGGTGAGCAGGCCGTTCTTCGAGTGGACGATCTCCTCGCCGGTGTTCACGATCATGAAGTTGCCGGTGCCGTAGGTGTTCTTCGCACCGCCCTTGGCGAAGGCGGCCTGGCCGAAGGTCGCCGCCTGCTGGTCGCCGAGGATGCCGGCCACCGGAACCTCGCGCAGCAGCTGGGAACCGTGGACCGTCCCGTAGACCTCCGAGGAGGACTTGATGGCGGGCATCATCGACAGCGGAACACCGAAGTCCGCGAGGATCGACTCGTCCCACGACAGCGTCTCGAGGTCCATGAACAGGGTCCGAGATGCGTTGGTGACGTCGGTGATGTGCACGCCGCCGTCGGTGCCGCCGGTGAGGTTCCAGGTGACCCAGGAGTCGGTGTTGCCGAAGAGGAGGTCCCCGGCCTCGGCCTTGGCGCGGGCGCCCTCAACGTTGTCGAGGATCCACTTGATCTTGGTGCCGGAGAAGTAAGTGGCCAGGGGCAGGCCGACCTTGGCCTTGTAGCGTTCGACTCCACCGTTGGAGGCGAGCTCATCAACGATGTTCTGGGTGCGGGTGTCCTGCCAGACAATGGCGTTGTAGACGGCCTTGCCTGTGGTCTTGTCCCAGACAACCGCGGTCTCGCGCTGGTTGGTGATGCCGACGGCGGCGATGTCGTGCCGGGTCAGGTTCGCCTTGGAGAGGGCGTTGCCGATGACCTCGCGGGTGTTGTCCCAGATCTCCGCCGGGTCGTGCTCGACCCAGCCGGCCTTCGGGAAGATCTGCTCGTGTTCCTTCTGACCGGAGGAGACGATGTCCCCCTTATGGTCGAACACGATGGCGCGGCTCGACGTGGTGCCTTGATCGATGGCGATAACGTACTGCGACATGTCTTACTCCTTTGTGGAATGTCGAATTGCGGCGTGCCAGGTGCGCGCCGGCGGGGTGAACGGTCTGCGTCAGGCCGGCGGCGCCGGGAACTGCACCAGTTGGACAACCAGACCGGCGAGGACACCCCCGATGATCGGGCCGACCACCGGCACCCAGGCGTAGCCCCAGTCGGAGCTGCCCTTGCCCTTGATGGGAAGGATGGCGTGGGCAATGCGGGGGCCGAGGTCTCGGTTCGGGTTGATTGCGTAGCCGGTGGGACCGCCGAGTGATGCACCAATGCCGACGACCAGGAGGGCTACGGCCAGCGGGCCGAGGCCTGAGGGCGTGTATCCGAAGGACAGGATGACGAACACGAGTACGAACGTGCCGATGATTTCGGTGACGAGGTTCCAGCCATAGGAGCGGATCGCCGGTCCGGTGGAGAACACGCCCAGCTTGTTTGCCGGATCGGGCTCGGCATCGAAGTGCTGCTTGTAGGCCAGCCATGCCACCACGGCACCCACGATAGAGCCGAGCATCTGCGCGGCGAGGTAGCCAAGGGCGTTGACGAAGTTCTTATCAACGCCATTGGCGAAGCTGGGAACGTCACCGTTGACCCACAGGCCCATGGTGACGGCGAAGTTCAGGTGCGCGCCGGAAAGGGCCGCAACAAACACGCCGGCGAAGACCGCAAGGCCCCAGCCGAAGTTGACCATCAGAAATCCGCCGTTGTTGCCCTTCGTTTTCGCCAAGGCAACGTTGGCTACGACACCACAACCGAGCAACAACAGCAGCATCGTGCCAAAAGCTTCGGCAACAAATACTTCCAGAGACATCTTTGACTCCCTTGTTTATTCATTTGTGAGGGTGCCGCCGCCTCAGCGGCACCCTTTGGTTCCCCCCGGCAACCAGTGCCGTTGGACTGGGCCGCTGCTTCCTGCCAGCGGCCCCGACCTGCCTGCGGAGCTCCGCTAGCCGATCAGGCTTGAAACGTTCACCCTGTGGTACTCCGCAAGAACGCCCTCGGCATGCGCAATCTCCTCGGCGGTCTTGGCGGCGTCCCAACCCAGCAGCGGGGCAAGGGCATCGCCAAGCTCCGCGAGCAGTTCCCCGCTGACCAGGCCGCGGAAAGCGAGCGAGGTCCGCCGGATCAGAACGTCAACCAAGTGGCCGATCTGCTCATTCTGCACCATGTAGGCAATCTCCCGCGTGCTCAATTCACTTGTGGAACTGAACAGCGTGTCCTCTCCCTCGGCAAGGAACCCGAGGACCTCGGTTGCCCGCGTGCCGTATCGCGTCAGCAGCACCCGGACGCGCGCTTCGTCGAACCCCGGGCGGACGGCTCCCTTGACCCACGCCGCTTCGGCCGCGGCGTCCTTGGGGAAGCCCTTGCCGCCGCCGATTGCGAGATCGGCAGTCGACGCCGTCCGCTTGCTGCCAAGGGCGGCGAGCGCCTCGTCGGCAAGGTGCTCGGCGAGCGCCCTGAAGGTGGTCCACTTGCCGCCGACAAGGCTCAGGGTGGTCACTGTCCGCTCCTTGGTGCGGACCTCGCGCTTCTCGATGCGGTAGTCACGGGAAACGAAGCCCGGCTGGGTATCGTCGTGGCGGGGCAGCGGCCGCACGCCGGAGAAGCTGTAGACAATGTCGTCCCGTCCAACCTCAACCTGAGGGAACACATGCCGGACGAGGTCGAAGAAGTAATCGATCTCCTCGTCGGTGATGACGGCCGGGACGTCCATGTCGGCATCGATGTCGGTCGTGCCGACGAGGACTCGGTCTCCCATGGGGTAGATCAGCACGATGCGTCCGTCGGAGTGCTCAAAGAAGATCTCGCGTCCGGCCGTTGCCTCGAGGAGGGCTTTCGAGTCGAGCACGATGTGCGAGCCCTTGGTCCCTCCCATGAAGCGGGTTGCTGCGCCCAGGGCGGCGTTGGTGCCGTCCACCCATGCGCCCGTCGCGTTGATGACGACGTCGGCGTCGAAGGTGAAGGTCGTACCGGTGAGCTCGTCACGCAGGACGACGCCCTCGTCGGTGGCACCCACGGCGCTGACATAGTTGACGGCCCGGAGCGCCGGGTTGGCGGTCATGCCGTCGCGGAGGACGTCCAGGATCAGCCGCTCCGGATTGTGGACCGAGGCGTCGAAGTAGGTGGCCGTGTACTTCACGTCGGGGCGCAGGTCCGGCATGGTGGCCAGGGACTTCTTGCGTCCGACGAACTTGTGGCGGGGAACCGACCCTCCGTCGCGGGAGAAGGAGTCGTAGAGGCTGAGCCCGACCTTGATGAGGAACGCGCCGCGCTCCGTCTGCTTGCCCTGCTTGTGGGTGAGGAAGCGCAGCGGCGCGGCGAGGATTCCGGAGAACGTGCTGAAAATGGGAATGGTTGTCTGGAGGGGCTTTACGTAGTGCGGGGCCACCCGCAGCAGGCGGTTGCGTTCGACGACGGATTCGCGCACGAGGCGGAACTCGCCGTTTTCGAGGTAGCGGATCCCGCCGTGGATCATGTGTGACGAGGCGCCCGAAGCGCCCTGTGAGAAATCTCCGCGCTCGACAAGGGCAACGTCGACCCCTTGGAGCGCGAGATCACGGAACGTGCCCACGCCGTTGATGCCGCCGCCGATAATGAGCACCGATGCCCGGGGGCGGTCCCGGAGCTCCTGCACCTCGACCCGTGGTGTGGCGGCGTTGCTCTTGCCGTTGGTGCGGTCGATGGAATTACTCACGGTACTTCTCCATTACTTGAGAAACTGCTCTGGTAGATGACTGCCCGACCATTCTGGAGAGAGTGGGAATAGCAGTCAACCGATCTGCACAAATGTGCACGGGGGTGCGAGAATGGGGATGTGCACCAGATCGAGCCCACACCTTCCGCGGACGAGACCGACGACGGCGAAAGCTTGAGATACCGGGGCAGGGACGCCCTCCGCGCCGCTCAGATGTACTACCTCCAGGATCTGACGATGAACACGATCGCGCGCGAGATGCGCACGTCGCGCTCAACCGTCTCACGCCTGCTGGCAGCGGCCAGGCAGAACGGGTTGGTGCAGATCCAGGTCAACAACCCCTCGGAACGCGCCCCTGCCCTTGAACAGCAGATCCGCCGCCTCTTCGGCGTCGAGGCCCACGTGGTGCCCGTCGCGCACACGGTGAGCGAGCCCGAGGCGCTGGGGCGGGTGGCGCTCCAGGCGGCGCGCACCATCGGCCCGCTCGTCGATTCGAATGCGATCATCGGGGTCGCTTGGGGTTCCACCCTGAGCGCCGTGAGCCACCACCTCACCCGCAAGGTGGTCCATGACAGCACGGTGGTGCAGCTGAACGGCGCCGGGAACACGCAGACCACCGGCATCACCTACGCCAGCGAGATCCTGCGCCGCTTCGGCCAGTCCTACGGCATGCGCGTTGAACAGTTCCCGGTGCCGGCCTTCTTCGACCACGCCGCAAACAAGAAGGCGATGTGGAACGAGCGCAGCGTCAAGCGGATCCTCGACCTCCAGCACCGCATGACCATGGCGATCTTCGGCGTGGGTTCGATCGACGCGGGAATCCCGAGCCACGTGTACAGCGGCGGTTATCTGGACGAAGAGGATCTCCGGCAGCTCGCCGACAACGAGGTTGTGGGCGACGTGGCGACGATGTTCTTCCGCGCCGACGGCAGCCACCGCGACATCCTGCTCAACCAGCGAAGCACCGGCCCCGACCTCGACCGGCTGCGGGAGGTCCGGCGCCGGATCTGCGTCGTCTCCGGGGAATCGAAGATCAACGGGCTGCGCGGTGCACTGGCGGCGGGGCTGGCCACCGACCTGATCCTCGATGAAGGGTCCGCCCGGCGCCTCGTCCACCTGGAGGGACGGTGATGGGCGCGGGACCCGATTCCGGGCTCCGGTGTCAGGGCGGCGCGGCTGCGCTCGGTAGAGTCGATCCATGCGACTAGCCCCCAAAGCGCCGCTCAATAACGGCGTGGAAATCGATACTGTGGGATACGGCGTCTATAAGGTGCCACCCAGCGACACGGCCGCCCTGTGTGCGCTCGCGCTGGAGGCGGGATACCGGACGCTCGACACAGCAGCGCTCTATCAGAACGAGTCCGGCGTGGGCGAGGCAGTCCGGCAAGCCACGAAGACGTCGGGACTGGCGCGCACCGACATCTTCGTCACGACGAAGGTGCACAACAACGACCACGGGTACGACGCCGCCCTGCACGCCTTCGACGCGTCGCTTGAACGCCTCGGGCTGGATTACGTCGACCTGTACCTGATCCATTGGCCCCAGCCGGCGCGCCACCTGTTCGTCGACACGTACCGGGCCCTTGAGCGGCTGTACCGCGATGGCAGGGTCAGGGCGATCGGGGTTTCCAACTTCCAGGAAACCCACCTCCAGCAGTTGTTCGACGAGACCGAGGTGGTTCCAGCGGTCAACCAGATCGAAGTGCACCCCTACCTGCAGCAGCACGCACTTCGCTCGTTCAACGAGGAGCACGGCATCGCCACGCAGGCCTGGAGCCCCCTCGGACGCGGAAACGTCCTCCGGGATCCCGTCGTTCAGCGCATTGCCGCTGAACTCGAACGGACGCCGGCTCAGGTGATCCTCAGGTGGCACGTGGACGGCGGAAACCTCGTGATTCCCAAGGCGAGCAGAGCCGAACGCATCGAGGGGAACCTCGACCTTTTCGATTTCAGCCTCAGCCCGGACCAGCGGGCGGCCCTCGACGGGCTCGACCGCGGCGAGCGCTTCGGTTCCCACCCGGACAAGGTGAACAAGTGAAACGCCGCGGAATAACGCCCGATGCCGCGCCCCGGCGCCCCGGGCCGGCAGTCAAACGGGCAGCCGAGGAGATCACCATCGCCTGGGACGGGAAACTCCAGCGTTACTGGGACTTTCCTCCCGCCGCGGAGTCAGCCGGCTCATCGGAGAGCGCACCAGCCATCTTCATGGTCCACGGCTTCCGGGGCGATCACCACGGGCTCCTGCGCATCGTCGAGAACCTCCCCCGCCACCGGGTGGTGGTGCCGGACCTCCCCGGCTTCGGTGCCTCCGAGGCACTGGCCGGCTCCCACGACACAGCCGCCTACGCCCGGTTCGTGCGGCACAGCCTCGACGTGCTTGGGCTCGGCACCGAAACGGTGATGCTGGGGCATTCCTTCGGCTCGGTCATTGCCGCGCGGTTCGCCGCGGAGAACCCTCGGCGGACCGCAGCCCTGATCCTCGTCAACCCCATCTGCGAACCCGCCCTTGAAGGATCCAGCCGGGCAGCGTCCCGGGCCGCCGGGCTTTACTACGCCGCCGGGGCGAGCCTCCCGGAACGGCCCGGTCTGGCGCTGCTTACCAACCCAATGATTGTCCGCGCCATGAGTGCCTTCATGGCCAAGACGAAGGATCCGGCACTACGGGCACACATCCACGACCAGCACGCACGCTACTTCAGCGCCTTTGCGGAGCGCAGGGTTGTCCTTGAAGCCTTCCGTGCCTCAATCTCCGGCACGGTGCGCGACAGCGCCGCCGCGTTGTCGGGCCCGGTGCTGCTGATTGCCGCCGAACTCGACGACCTGGGGTCGGTGGAGGGCCAGCGCCGCCTCGCCGAAATGATCTCCGGGGCGCGCCTTGAGATCCTTGGAGGAACAGGACACCTCGTGCACTACGAAAAACCCGTCGAAGCCGCGGTCCTGATCTCCGAATTCCTTGAGGAGCACTCGAAGTGAGGATCCTCATCGACGCCAGGTTCACTAGGACGGACCACCACGACGGAATCAGCCGCTACGGGGCGAGCCTGATCTGTGCCGTCTCCCGGTTGGCCGACGTCACCATGCTCATCAGCGATCCCCGCCAGTTGAAGCTGCTGCCCGACGTGCCATACGTCCTTGCCAACAGCCCCCTCTCGCCCGCCGAACTCCTGGTGGCGCGGTCGGTGAACAAGCTGCACCCCGACGTCGTTGTCTGCCCACTGCAGACGATGGGCACCTGGGGTCGGAAGTACCCGCTGATCCTGACCCTTCACGACCTCATCTACTACACCAATCCCACTCCCCCGCCGTTCCTTCCGCTGCCGGTGCGGGCGCTGTGGCGCCTTTACCACCTTGCCTATTGGCCGCAGCGGTTGCTGCTGAACCGGGCCGACGTCGTCGCCACCATCTCCGAGTTCACGGCAGCCCTGATCAGGAAGCACCGCCTGACGCGGCGCCCGGTGCACATCGTCGGCAATGCCCCCCAGGAAACGGCGTTCACCCGGGATCCGGAGGTGGCACCCGAAAAGTCCCTCCTCTATATGGGTTCGTTCATGCCCTACAAGAACGTTGAAACGCTCATTGCGGGAATGGCCGGGCTTGAGGATTACACACTGCACCTGCTCAGCAGGATCAGCGATGAGCGCCGGGCCAGCCTTGAAGAACTGGTCCCGCCGGGCGCCACGGTCGTCTTCCACAACGGTGTCAGCGATGAGGAGTACAACACGCTGCTGGGCCGTGCCACCGCCCTCGTGACCCTGTCGAAGGCCGAGGGATTCGGCCTGCCGGTAATTGAGGCGATGGCGACCGGCACTCCGGTGATCGCCAGCGACACGGAGATCTTCAGGGAGGTAGGCGGGTCGGCGGCCCTCTTCGTCGACCCCGATGATCCCCGGGCACTGACGGCGGCCGTGCGCCAGCTCAGCAATCCGGAACGGTGGCGGCAGGCGGCCCGCGAGGGCCGCGAGCAGGCGGGAACCTACACGTGGGACCGCTCGGCCCGGCAATTGCTCGAGGCGGCGGAGACGGCGATCAAGGTGCGCCGCGGCCGCTGAACCGATCGACCAGCCCCTCGCCTCCAGACCGGACGAAAACCCTGCCCTGCCACCCGCAGGTAGGTCCCACCCTGCCGGCCCCTGCGTGCGTTAGGCATTCAACCCGGCATTCCTTCGGGCTCCGCCGCGGGTGGAGTACCGTTCGGTCATGGACGACGTACACGATGTAAAGCTTGAACCGGCTCCGGAAGCGGTCGTTGCACTGACCGAACAAATCGTGTCCCTACCCTGGCCGGCCGGGGAGAGGGAGCGGGACGCCCACTTCCTGCGGCTCGGACTACAGCAGTGCGCGGCGGAAACCCGTGCCCCTGATCCGCCGTCCGCTGCCGGAGGTGGGTTCGTCGCGCTCGGGATCGCCCTGACCGGAGGGTCGTGGACGTCGCACAACGGCAACCTCGTGAGCCTCGGCTTCTTCGTCTACGAAGGCACGCCGGGGGAATCCGGGGGGACGGAACACGGTTACCGAGCCGTCCATGCGCGTTTGGTATCGCTGTATGGGCCGCCCCGCGACGAGGCAGCGCATCCAGGCGGAAGCGCCTCGTCGGACTGGCATGTGCAGGGAACCTCGATCGAGCTGTACTGCCATCTGGGCCTGGCGCCGACGGTCCAGTTCGGGTTCAGTTCCATCACCCGGAGCGCTGCGTACGAGTCAATGATCGCCGGCTTGCCCGAGCCGCCGACCTGGAGTAGAACCGGCCCGGGTGCCCCGGGCTGAATCAGCAGGGGTTGACCCGCGTTTTGAAAGGGCGTCGGTTCATCGCCGCTGCCTCGATTCAGCCCCGGTGCTGCCGACCTGGGGCAGGATGGCTTGCACGTGCGGCAAGAACGGTTCCGAGGGTCGCCAGCACGGGGACGGTCAGGAACACGGCCCCGCCACCTCCGGTGTTCACCAAGCCGGTGATGCCGATCCACCAGCACAGCGCCGCCGTGAAACCCCCGACAACCACAACCGATGCCCTGGTGACCCGATGAGGGTCGGAATGCTCAGCCCGGCTCCGGGTTTCGCTTGTATGCCGGGGCGTTCGACGCCTGCGCGGAAATGCGGCAAGGAGTGTCCCAAGCGTCGCCACCACGGGCACGGACAGGAACACGGCCCCGCCACCTCCGGTGTTCACCAAGCCGGTGATGCCGATCCACCAGCACAGCGCCGCCGTGAAACCCCCGACAACCACAACGAACCTCCGCAGGTCGGGACGGGCAAGAACCAGTTCGTAGTTCGTATCGCTCACCGTGACTCCCCTCAGCGAACAGCCGGGAGGGTATTCATCACAGCACCAATCCGGGCATTTGGCTAGGCATTTCCGCCGTCGCCGCCGTCTACATCCGGCGCGGAAAATTCAACCCCATCGCGCATATGTGAAGGCGGACTCGTTCAGGCCGGCTCCCGGCTGGCCAACGGCGAGCGCCGCCGCGTTCCCGCATCCGCCGGTGCGGCTCTGCAGTTGGACATGGGGGGTTTGGGCTCGTGGGTGTAGATACTGGGTGGACAGCCGTTCACCAATTGAAGGAGCGCGAGCATGACGCGGGAATATGCGGGCACCACGGCACTGATCACAGGAGCCAGTTCCGGCCTCGGCGAGGAATTCGCGCGGCAGTTGGCCCGCCGCGGGGCAGACCTGATCCTCGTGGCCCGCCGGGCTGACCGGCTCGAAGCCCTCGCAGGGGAACTGCGCACCACCACGGGACGGACAATCACTGTCATCCCCTCCGACCTTGCACAGGCCGGAGCTGGCCAGACCCTGGCGGAGGCAGTCGCGGCGAAGGGGCTCAGCGTCGACACCCTCGTAAACAATGCCGGATTCGCCACCCGCGGAAGGTTTGAGGATGAGGACCCCGCGCGGATCCAAGAGGAGATCGCCCTGAACGTCGCGGCGGTGGTGGGCATTACCCGCACCTTCTACCCCGCGATGCTCGCGTCCGGCAGGGGTGCCCTCGTCAACATCGCGAGCACGGCCGCCTACCAGCCCGTTCCGTTGATGGCGGTCTACGGGGCGACGAAGGCATTCGTGCTCAGTTTCACCGAGGCGCTGTGGTTCGAGGCCCGACACTCGGACCTCAAGGTGCTTGCCCTGTCCCCGGGCGCGACCCGCACCGAGTTCTTCGACATCGCCGGCGAAGCGGCGCAGGTGGGAACAATGCAGACCGCCTCCGAGGTTGTGGCACTCGCGCTTGCCACCCTTGACCGGCCTCGCCCGGCACCCAGCGTCATCTCCGGCAGGGCCAACGAACTTACGGCGTTCGCTTCGCGGATTCTCCCGCGCCGGGCCGTCGCGAAAATTTCCGGCACGGTCACCGGCCGAAAGTAGCCGTCATCCCGCGCAGGCCTGCATGGGGCAGGGTCAACCCCGGCAGGTGAGTGGTAATTTTGAAGTATGGGTATCAACTCGCTGAGGCTGCGCCGCGCATAGCGGCGGGCTGATCCACTAACCGCAGCTTCGCCGCCACCTGGTCCACGCCGGTGCGGCCCGACCTCGCTGCCCGGCTCCAGCTACTTCACAGCGGAGCACACGTTGAATACCTTTATCGGCGGCCGACGCGAACTCGGCCAGAATCTCCTTATCGATCAGAGCGTCATCACCTCGATTGTCAGGGCACTCGAACCGGCGAACGAGCCCATCATCGAAGTGGGCGCCGGCCGCGGAGCCATAACCCGCCGACTGGCTGCTCTCAACAGGCCGTTGACCGCCATCGAGATCGATCCAGTCCACATCGCGGCCCTGCAACGGACGATGCCGCCGCACGTGAACATTCTCCAGGCTGATGTAATGCAGGTGCGGTTCCCTGCAACCCCCTTCACCATCGTGGGGAACATCCCGTTCCATTTGACCACTTCGATCCTGCGGCGCCTGCTGGCGACAGAGAACTGGACGGAAGCCGTCCTGCTAGTGCAGTGGGAGGTAGCTCGGCGACGGGCCGGGGTTGGCGGAGCGACCCTCCTGACGGCGGCGACCTGGCCCTGGTTCGACTACAGGGTCGTGGCCAAGGTGCCGGCATCCGCCTTCAGGCCCCGGCCGTCGATTGACGGCGGAATCCTCCACGTCCGCCGTCGGCCCCAACCTCTGGTCGACCATGCCGACCCGTATAGTCGGTTCGTCCACCAGGTGTTCACCGGCAGGGGAAACGGGCTGCAACAGATCCTCGCGCGCACCGGGCGCTTCACCCAGGCTGGCGCACAACGGTGGCTCCGGGAGCAGGACATCAGCCCGCGCGCCCTCCCCCGCGAACTCAGCGCCACTCAGTGGGCTTCCCTGTGGAACGCGTCCGTCCCCTTGGGCACCACCCCGCGGCCGCGTGCCCTCCGAAGCAAGGGGCTTGCACCGCCTTGATATGTTCGAGGGAACCTGTGGTGCACGAGGGTTTCGCCCGAACCAGCGAGGTATTCGATGGATTTTTCCGATAACGATGTGCCCCCTCCCATCCGCATGTTTCCGGATTATGCGGACACAGTGCTGTGGTTCGTAGACGGCCCCGTGCCCTACGAAATTGCCCGTCTCAGCCGGGAACTTACCGAAGACCTCAAAGCCTGGGAAGAGTACTACTACGGTGCGCTGGACCGCGATTTCAAATTTGTTTCGGAGGAGCACGCGGCCGCCTTCACCTTGCGGGGTAATGAGCTTGCCGAACGCGTTGCGCAGGAAGTGGGACACGAGTTCGTTGTGGAATTGCACACCTACGAAGAAGGCGTTCCCCACCGGAGGGTGACAAGCGGTCTTCCCGCTTTGAATCGAAACGCAGAAGCGGCATTCTGGCAGATGGTGGCGCTGTGCGAGGAGGAAAGAGCCGGCTTCAGCGCGGGGCGCGCTCCGTTCACGGCCCATATCCCCTCGGCAGATGCGACGTTCACGCCCTCGGATGAGGAGGACTGAATTGCGATTTCTGGACGATCACGTTCCTCCCGGATTTCCAGTGGCACACCGCCCTGATTGACCAGCCTGACCGCGACCTCAAGGCGTTGACGGGCTAGGATGGTGTGATTTGATTCGCGCCACCGAAAATTCCCTGCACAGCAGGGCGAATCGACGAAGGAAGCGCTTTGGACATCGTTGGTCCCAAAGGCTGCGGAATCCGTCGAAGGAAAGGAAATCATGACGACTCACACCAGCAACGTTGCCCCCGTGGAAATCCCGATCCCCGTTGGAGCCGATGAAGAGACGGCCGCCGCCGTGACCGGGCTGTACACCGAGGGCATCATCGGTCGAAAGGGAGCTCTGTCCCGTGAGTGGGCCCGCCAGATGGGCGAGGACATCGACGTCGCGTTCAAGGAGGCCCTCTCGCGCCCGAACGGCGCCGTCGGGCGCGGCCCCAACCGCCACTATGTCGAGATCCACCCGGAGCAGATGCGCGGATGGCTCGAGCTCGTCGACCACCCCTGGGTTCGCATGGTGTGCGAGTCCGTCCTGGGCCCGGACTACCAGTTTGTGGAACTCGGCTTTGACATCCCGGGCGTCGGCGCGGTCAACCAGCCATGGCACCGGGACTTCCCCATGCCGGAGGTAACCCGGGTGGGACGGCGGCTGAACTCGCTCGCCTTCAATGCCACCGCCGTCGACACGGAGGAAGACATGGGCCCCTTCGAGGTGGCACCGACCACCCAGTGGGACCTTCCGGAGGGGTTCGACCACGAAATGTTCCCCCCGAAATCCGCATATGGCCGGTATGAGGCGCTCGCACAGCGGAAATACCCGCAGATGGGCGACATCTCCGCACGGTCGGCACTGACCATCCACCGAGGCACGCAGAATCATTCGCAGAAGTCCCGCCCCGTGCTGGTGCTTGGGGTAGACGCCCCTGGAGCCGGGAACGCGGAGCACCATGACATGGCGGTCACCCGCGGGTTCTACGATTCGCTTCCTGAGCGGGTCCGCCGCCACCTCGGCTGCCCGATCGTGGATGAGCTGACGCCAATCACGCAGAAGCACTCCATTGAAGGCCTCATGATGGGTGATGCCTGATCCGCGCCGACGGCGCCCTGATTCGGCCTTTCCGCGGCCCGGGCCTCATGGCGGGCCGCGGTGGTACCGGCTTCCGCTGCCCGGAGAGTCGGGCTAGTTGAGCACCGCGAAGCCCGGCCAAAGGGTGAACTGGACCGCGGCCGGCTGGGGCCTGGCCAGCGCATTCCTTGCCCTGGTCGCCGTCGTCTTAATCTCCGGTTCTCAGTCGGGGGTTGGCATTGCCGGCGGCTTCCTCATCTTTGGGGCAGCCGCGCTGCTCTGCGCGCGGGCGGTCGTTGCGCTGAGGGCACGCCAGAAATAAGACGGATGGGCCGGACGCGGTGGTGATGGAAAAGCTGCGCTGACGACTAGTAGGGGGCGTCCGGGTAGATGCTGCGGGTTTCCTGGCGCTCCCGGCGTGTCCGCAGCCACGCCGGAGGGTGGGCCTTCGGCAGCACCTTCACCACGGCCAGTGCGGTGTACATGACGGTGTTGATTGCCACGACCGTCGCCAGGATGGCGAACACCTCGCTATGCAGGATCGATTCGGGAAACAGGATTCCCATCGAGATGTGCAGCCCGTTGGTCATGATATTGGCTCCGCCTTCTCCTGCTCCCGGACGCGGGTCACGTGCTTCCAGCTGGCCGTGCGGCCAAGCGAGATATCAATGATCCCCTTGACGTAGACGATGTTGAGGAACATGTCGAAGAACAGTTCGGGGAAAAGCGGCGCGGCCAACAGGCGGGCGCGCCAGCCTCCCTTCCACACCGTAACGACGCGTTCAACGATAAACAGGGCACCCAGTCCCACCC
Source organism: Arthrobacter sp. TJ-217 (assembly GCF_058269255.1). NCBI lineage: Bacteria > Bacillati > Actinomycetota > Actinomycetes > Micrococcales > Micrococcaceae > Arthrobacter > Arthrobacter sp. TJ-217. Next base: position 41,650 of record NZ_JBZCNJ010000004.1, on the reverse strand, counting down.
AGAACGGGAACCAAACCCATTCATCAAGGGAGAACACCATGAGGAAAACGAGAAGCACGTACGCGCTGAGCGCGATCACCCCATATCCGATGCCCAACTGCTGCGCCCAGTAGCGCATTGTCTGAGGCGTGACCCCGTAAGCGCCGATATTCTCGAGGGCACCGCGCTGCCACCGGAGCCGCTGCGCCCACAGGGTGGACCAGTTTGGCATCAGCTCCGTGACCACGGTGCATTCGCTCGGGGAAATGATGAGTGCGCCTAGGGATTTGAGGGCAATGGTGAGCTCATTGTCCTCAGTGAGTGCCGCCGTGTCGTAGACATCACCGGGAGTTCCGGGGATCGTCCGCCCCCTCTCGTCCGCAATGGTCCGCAAGGCGACCGGCCGGAAAAGCGATGCCGTCCCGGTCAGGACAAAAACGCGCCCGCGGCGGCGCCTGATCTCGCGGCTGTACCGGATGTACTCATTGCGCTGGAACTGGCCCAGAATGCCGTGTCCCGGTTCTCCATAGAACAGTCCGCCGACCGCCATGAGACCCCGGTCGTCGGCGAAACGCCGCACTGCTGCGGCGAGGAATCCGTCGTCGAGCTGGGTATCCGCATCCATCACCATGACGACGTCGTTTGGCCCGTGCGACGGAAGGATCTGCTTGAGCGCCTGATTCAGCGCGCCTGCCTTCTTCTTCGTGTTGTTCACCGATTCGATCACTTCCACGCCGGCACGGCGGGCCAGCGCGACAGTGGCATCGGTGCAGTTGTCCGCCACGACGACGATGCGCTCCGGCGGATGGGACTGGGCCTGAAGGGAAGCAATCGTTGAGGGCAGCGATGCTTCCTCGTTGTGCGCGGGGATCAGCACGGTAACCGTCACCGGCCCGTCGTACACTCCCCGGGTGGCCGCCATGACGATCCTGGGGGCCAGCGGAGCAATGTCGGCGTTAGCCGACCGCCGGGAGCGGGTGGCAATCCGCTGTTCAAGCAACGCCACCCCGGCGGCCAGCAGCACGGCCAACGCAACGGCGACAACCAGTACCCGGACGGGTGGCGCATCAGTGTTGTAAAGCACCTTCCAGGCGCCGAGGACGACGCCGGGGGTTGCACCGTCAGACGGCGAAGGGCCCCCGGCCGCAACGGCGATCCACAGCAGAGCGGCCGCGCCTCCGGCCAATAGCGCTATTACGAGACCTACTGTCCGATGAAATCGTCCCCTGCCCATTTGCCAGACATTACCAGTGTGCGTGATTCACTTCTGCCACAACAGAATTAAGGATTATGCAAATGTTTTTTCATGCCGAACGTAATTCCCACTTTGGTCCCATTTGGCGTTGGAGGCCGCAGGACGAGGTGTTCGGGGTGAACAACGGGTTGAACGTGTAGGAGCACGCGCCTACGCTGGTCCCCATCACTGCCGGGCTAGGTTGGGGGCGGCTTCTGTGAACCGAACTGAAGGGGAGGGCTCATGGAACGGGTAACGGGAATTGGCGGGGTGTTCGTGACCGGCACACGACCTGCCGAGCTGGCGCAGTGGTACAGCGACATGCTCGGTATCGACACTCCACCGGAGTCATACGATGCGAGTCCGTGGTGGCAGGACGCCGGACCTACGGTCTTCGCCGTGATGCCGCCTGACTCCGAGAACATGGGCGGCAAGGGACATTCATGGTCGCTGAATTTCCGCGTAGCCGATCTTGACGCAATGGTCGGCCAGCTGCGTCGTGGCGGTGTATCGGTTGAAGTTGACCAGGAGGTGTATCCAAACGGTCGGTTCGCTTCACTACACGACCCGGAGGGCAACCAGGTTCAGCTGTGGCAGCCCGGTGGTGCGGAGGCCGAGGGCAGCAGCTGACCGGCGGGGGGCCGCCGCTGCTGCCCACGGATGGCCCCTGGCAGGCGGGGCCGGAATCAGCTTGTGTAGGGGTCGGCGATGCCGATGTACTGGGTGGTGGTGTATTCGGCGATGCCTTCGGTGCCGCCTTCGCGTCCGAGGCCGGAGTGTTTAACTCCGCCGAAGGGCGCGGCGGCGTTGGAAATGACGCCGGCGTTGAAGCCGACCATGCCGAATTCGATCTGTTCGGCCACGCGCAGGAGTCTGTTGAGATTCCGGCTGTAGAGGTAGGAGGCAAGACCGTACTCGCTGGCGTTGGCCAGACCGATGGCCTCTTCCTCGGTGGAGAAGGTAGTGACAGGGGCGACGGGGCCGAAGATTTCCTGGCGGAGGATAGCTGCGTCGTTCGGGACGTTGGCCAGGACGGTGGGCTGGTAGAAGTAGCCGGCACCCTCCACCGGTGAGCCTCCGGTGACGGCGGTGGCGCCGGCGTCGAGAGCCGCGCTGACCAGGGCGTGCACGTCGCCGCGGGCGCCGGCGTCGATCAGCGGGCCCACCTGGGAGGCCGGGTCGGTGCCCCGTCCGGTGGTCAGGGAGCCCATGGCGGCGGCGAACCTAACGGTAAACTCCTCGGCCACCGATTCGTGGACGAGGAAGCGGTTGGCCGCGGTGCAGGCCTCGCCCATGTTCCGCATTTTCGCGGCCATCGCCCCTTCCACCGCCTTGTCCAGGTCCGCGTCCTCGAAGACGATGAACGGAGCGTTGCCGCCGAGCTCCATGGAGGTCCGCAGCACGTTCTGGGCGGCGTCGGCGATCAGGCGCTTGCCCACCGGGGTGGAGCCGGTGAAGGAAATCTTCCGCAGCCGAGAGTCCTTCAACAGGGGCCCGGAAATCCCCGACGCCGACGAGGAGGACACGACGTTCAGCACGCCGGCGGGCAGGCCGGCGTCCATCATGGTCTGCGCAAACAGCTGGGATGTCAGCGGGGTCAGCTTGGCGGGTTTGAGGACCATGGTGCACCCGGCTGCCACAGCGGGTGCGACCTTGCGGGTGGCCATGGCCAGCGGGAAATTCCACGGGGTGATGAGCAGGCACGGTCCCACGGGCTTGTGCTGCACGAGAATCTTGTTCCTACCCTCGGGGGTGGTCAGGTAGCGGCCGTAGTCCCGGACCGCTTCTTCGGAGAACCAGCGCAGGAACTCGGCGCCGTAGGCGACCTCACCGCGGGCCTCGGCCAGCGGCTTGCCCATCTCCAGGGTCATCAGCAGGGCGAAGTGCTCGGCGCGCTCAGTGACCAGGTCAAAGGCCCGGCGCAGGATCTCGGCCCGTGCCCGCGGCGCCGTGCGCGCCCAGGAGCCCTGAACCTCATCGGCTGCGTCCAGTGCCGCCACAGCGTCATCGCTCGTGGCCGAGGCAAGGGTCGCGAGCACCCCGCCGGTGGCCGGGTCGTGGACATCGAAGGTGCCGCCGTCGGAGGCATCCCGCCACTGCCCGCCAATGAGCAGGCCCGTCGGCACGGAGGCGAGGAGGCTGTTTTCCTGCTTGCTTGAAATGCTCATCAGTACTTCTTCCTCGGGGAATTGAATCAATGGTTACGACTTAGCGGGACCTTGTTGAGCATCCGCTGATCATGGGAGCTCTGTGAGGGCTCCGCCGTCGTAGAAGTGCGCGGCCCGATAAAGGATGGGCTGTTTGTCGGCGACGGTTACGTGGCGGACGCGCCCGATGAATACGGTGTGGGTTTTCGCCTGGAAGCGTTCCCTGATCTCCGCTTCGAGCGAGGCTGCGGCGCCGGTAAGCATTGGAGAGCCGTGCGGCGCCGGAGCCCAGTCCACTTGGGCGAATTTGTTATCGCTCTTGCCTGCGAACACACCGACCACATCCTTTTGGTCGGTCGCCATGATATTGATACCGAGGTGGGTGGCCCTGAACAGCGAGGGGTGGGTCGTTGAGCTGTGTTGGACACAGACCATGACGACGGGCGGATCGTAGGAGATGGACGCGTAGGCGTTTACGCATAGTCCGCGGGGTTCGCCGTCGTCGTCAACGGTGACCACGGTGACGCCGGTGACGAACTGCTTGTTGAAGGCGCGGACCAGTGTCGGGTCGACGTCGTGGGCCAGTGCGGGTTTAGTGTCGTTCATTCTGACTCCAAATAAATGATGCCAAGTGCAGTGAGTAGCTGGCGTGGATCCCAGGTCACGTGTTCTTCGACGAGCTTGTCGTTGCTGAATATGCAGTGATTGGATCCATAGGTCTCGACGGAACGCCGGGTGGACGGAACGCCAAGGAATTCGTTCTGGTGCGTTCCGGTGCTGTGCCAGAAGATGGCCATGTGGTCGCCCTCTTCGATGATCGCATCGATCGTGGTGTGCAGATCAGGGAAAGCAGCCCGTGAGTTCTTGATGGCCTCGATGAGCTCACTAGACGATTGAGCGCTTGTGGAACCAGCGGAGTGTCGCTCGTACCCGGTATCGAGCAGTTCCTCCAAGAGGGCCGTGTCGCCCTCATTCCATGCTGCCGCCCAGGCCTCGGTCACCTTGGCCGCCCTGGTGGAGACTCCGGTGGTCGATGCCCTGCTCATTTTTCCTCCTCGCTTCGGGTATCAGCCGGGGTGGCTACTACGGAACGGGCGCGTCGGTTCATGGCCATGATTTCCGGATCACGACGCAGCTCGATCATCAGCGATATGGCCAGGAGCACGACAATGATGGTGAAAGGTGCGGCAGAGAGGATGACTGCCTGTTGGAGGGCGGCGAGCCCTCCGGCGAGCAGAAGCACGATCGCGGTGATTCCTGTAACCGTGCCCCAGACCACGAGCACCGGACGCTTCGGCGTGAGAACACCGTTGCTGGAGAGCATGCTCAGGACGTAGGTGTTGGCGTCTGCGCCGGAGATGAAGAACAGTACGACGAGGAGGATGGTGATGGCGGATGTGATGCCGGCCAGGGGCAGCTCTGCGAGCATTGCGAAGAATGCGGAGTTGACGTCGCTGGCGGCCGCTTCGCCGATGGCGCCGTCGCCGGTCATGTCACTGTGGATCGCGGTGCCGCCGAAGACAGTGAACCAGATGAAGAAGACGAGGCTTGGGACTCCGAGGACGCCGACGATGAACTGACGGATGGTGCGGCCGCGCGAGATCTTGGCGAGGAAGACGCCGACAAAGGCGCCCCAGGCGATCCACCAGGCCATCATGAAGTAGGTCCACCACTGCATCCACTGCAATTCAGAGTCACCCTGCGGGGTGATGAGACTCATCGAAATGAAGTCGTTGAAATAGCGGCCGATGGACTCGAAAAAGAGGTTGCTGATGAAGTTTGTGGGGCCGGCGATCAGGACGAAAACCAGGAGGCCGACGGCCAGTACCATCGTGGTCTGGCTGATGTAGCGGATGCCGCGGTGGACGCCGCTGAGGGCCGATGCTGTGAACAGCACGGTGATCACCGCGACAATACCGATCTGCATGGCGGTGCCGCCGGGCAGCCCGAACACACTTTGAATCCCATTGTCGATCTGCGCTGCACCAAGTCCGAGCGAAGTGGTGGTGCCAAACAGGGTGGCGATGATCACGAGGACGTCCACGGCCCTGCCGGCCCAGCCGTCAGCGCTCTTGCCAAGGATGGGACGGAGCATCGTGGAAACGAGGGTGCTTCGGCCAAGCCGGTGTGTCGAGTACCCAATGGCGAGGCCGAAGACGGCGAACACCGCCCAGGCATGGATCCCCCAGTCAAAGAAACTGAACTGCATGGCACGAACGGCTGCCTCCCGCGAGCCGGCTTCCGCAAGGCCATGGGGAGGGGCCGCAAAGTGGGAGATCGGTTCGGCGACCCCATAGCTGATCAGTCCCACGCCCATCACCGCCGACAGGATCATCGCCAGCCAGGCGTAGGTCGGATAGTCAGGGCGGGAGGTGGAAGGACCGAGCCGGAGGGCTCCGTACCGGCTGAACATGATGTAGACGAGCAGCCCGACGAGCCCGAGGGTGACGACCAGATAACCCCATCCCACGGATGCGGTGACCCAGTTGAGGGCGCTTGTCATTGTGGTGTTGAGGTTGTCGGTGAACACCGTCGCCCAGATGACGAATGCAGCGATGAGCCCCAGGGAGATCCAGAAGACAGATCCGACACCTTGGGGAGAATCCGAATGAGAAGCGTCGCTCAGGGCCTCGACGGGCGCCGGCGGAACGCTGGTGGATGTCTGTTCCATACAACAGACGGTAGATTGCTGGTGTGACCGAGTCAATAGTTGAGGGCAGAAAAATGTGGTTCACCTCACAAAGGAGTATCTTGAGACCAGTGATCACGCGTGTTCGTCGGGCAATCACTCAGACCTCGCCGCTGATGTATGCAAGGTTCTTGACGCGTTGGAAAGGCACCGTGTAGCTTATCTACCATGCAACAGAGTTCACGAAGGACATCCCCCGACGACGTCATCCAGCTGCCGGCTCCCCCCTTGCTGGACCGGCTCCGTCAATTGGTGCTCAGCGGTGACTACCCCGCAGGAACAGCATTGAGTGAGACGATCCTGGCCCAGGAGTTCAACGTCAGCCGCACCCCGGTGCGGGAGGCCCTGAAGCAGTTGCAGGCCGAAGGGCTTGTGGAAATCAGGCCAAAGGTCGGGACATTCGTGCGGGAACCAAGCCGCCGCGAGATCGTCGAGATGTTCCAACTCAAGGAAATCCTGGAAGGCCTGGCCGCCGGACTCATGGCGCGCCGCGGCGCGGTGCCGGAACTCACCAAACTGGACACGAACATTGAAGCCTCGGAGGAGGCGGCGCAAAACGGTGACTCCGAGGCCTATGCATCGCTGGTTCACGAGTTTCACCAGCTCATCGTCGACGGCAGCGACCACCACAAGCTCGCAGAGCAATACCGGACCCTCATGAACCAACTTGCGTACTACCAGCGCCTCGTGGCGACGACCATCGCCCACCCCGGACGCATCGCGCGCTCCGTCGCCGAGCACCGGAAGGTCGTGGCCATGATCCGCGCCAAGGACGCCATGGGCGCGGAGTGGGCCATGCGCGACCACGTCGTCACGGCAGCACGTGAAGTCGCCTTGGATCAGCACAACGCCGACGGCTGAAATGCCTTCTTCTTCCGCAACCACTACAAGGAGCTAGTGATGCTCATTTCCATCTTGACCCCCCTGGCCGGGACTAAATGATGAACAATCAGGGCCCGGCCATCCGCAAGATCGTCTATTACAGCGAGGAAATCCTGCTCGAGAACGGCCTATCCCCCGCGGTCCCGGCCATTCGCGCTACGGCAGCGGCCGTGGTCACCAACCCCTGGCTGGAGGGCAAGGCCACCGACGACCTGAACGAGCAGGTAATCCAGGTAGCTCCGGCCCTTGCCCGCAGACTCACCGACGTACTCATCAAGGAACTCGGAGGTATTGACGCAATCCAGGCCTTCGGGAAAGCAGCGATCGTCGGCACCGACGGTGAGATTGAACACGGTGCAGCCCTCATCCACACCCCATTCTTCGGCAACCTCGTCCGGGAGTACTTCGACGGTGAATCCATCATCTGCTTCGCCGACGACCGGGCAGACGCCGGCGCCTCGCTCGTCGTGCCGCTCTGGCACAAGAATGCTGCCGCCACCCGCACGCACTACCAGACCATCACCACCCGGATCAGCGATGCGCCGCGGGCCAGAGAGATTGTCGTCGTACTGGGTGCGTCAACCGGGCCCCGCCCACATCCGCGTATCGGGGACCGGCTTACCGACCCCGATGTCAAAGCAGCGACCCTAGGAGAACTGATCTCATGAGCATTCGTAAAATCGTCACACTGACCGATGACATCCTCATCGAGGGCGGCCGCGAAGTCAGCCCGGCGGCACGGGTCGCCGTCGTCGCAGCCGTCATCAAAAACCCTTGGGCCGGCCAGGGATTCGTCGAGGATCTTTCAGCGGGAATCGACGGCAACGCCTCCGACATTGGCGCCCTGCTCGCCCCCCGCGTACTTGAGGCCCTCGGCGCCCCCGCCGAAGCGTACGGCAAGGCTGCCATCGTGGGCCTAAACGGCGAAATCGAGCACGGCTCGGCCCTGATTCACACCCTTGCCTTCGGGAACCATTTCCGCGACGCCGCCAATGCCACTACGCTCCTGCCGGCCGTGGAAAAGCGCGGGCCGGCGGGCGTTGTATTCGACATTCCGCTCAAGCACATCACTGACGCGACCATCCGCTCCCACCACCAGAGCATTGAAGTGCGGATCAATGACGCACCGCACCCTGATGAAATTGTGATCGCCCTCGCTGCGGCCGCGCAGGGACGCCCACAACAGCGTCTCGCCGCGTTCGCCACCGAAACGAAGTAGGAGAATCCCCCGTGAGCCGCGAGCGCGTAGCACTGATCCACGGCGTCGGCCTCGACGGGTCGATGTGGGGACCGCTGCGTGAGTTTCTTGAACCGGAATACGACGTACAGGTCCTCGAACTCCTAGGGCACGGACACCGCGGAAAAGCTGCGCCCGAAGGGGTGACGCTTGCCGAGCTCGCGGCCGACGCCGCAGAGCGCATGGAACCGGGCACCCATGTGGTGGGGTTCTCGCTGGGCGCCCTCGTCGCACAGCACCTGGCCCGGTTCCGTCCCGATCTCGTTGCCTCACTGGTTTCGGTCGGATCGGTGTGCGCCCGTACCGCTGGGGAGCAGGCGGCTGTGATGAAGCGGCTGGCCGCCGCGGAATCGGACTTCCCGTCAACAGTGGAGGCGTCAATCCGCCGGTGGTACCCCGAAGGATCTCCCGTACCGGTGGAACTGGTCCAGGGAACAAGGGAAGTCCTGCTTCGAAACGACCCCCGATCCTTCCTTGCCTGCTACCGCGTTTTCGCAACCGCAGACGCGGAAATGGCGCCCGAACTCCCCCGGATCACCGTTCGGTCCCATGCAGTCACCGGAGAACTGGACCCGGGGTCGACGCCTGAGATGAGCTCCCGGCTCGCCGCGGCTATCCCCGGCGGAACCTATTCCGTCATCAGCGGGGCCCGTCACATGATGCCTGTGGAGCGCCCCCAAGAGCTCGCCAACACCCTCACTGCTTTCTTCAAGGAGCATTCACATGTCGACTGACCGCCGCTACGAGCACTTCATCAACGGAGACTGGGTCCCGCCGTCATCCGGGGAATACTTTGACAGCACCAACCCGGCCACCCTGGACGTGCTCTACAGCGCTGCGCGAGGCAACGCAGCGGACATCAACCGGGCGGTATCAGCCGCAGCGGCTGCTTTCGAGAATCCCGCGTGGCGGGACCTAAGCCAGACCAGGCGCGGGCACCTGCTCCGCCGGTTAGGGGACCTCGTGGGCGAGCATGCGGACGAACTCGCCCGCATGGAATCCGAAGACAACGGCAAGCTCCTGAGGGAAATGCGCGCCCAGCTCAACGCGATGCCCGAGTACTACTATTACTACGCCGGTTTGGCGGACAAGATACAGGGCGACACCATTCCGGGCTCCAGCCGCGCGATGTTGAACTACACCCTGCGCGAACCCCTCGGCGTCGTGGGAGCGATCACGCCATGGAACTCGCCGCTCACGCTGACCACCAGCAAACTCGCCCCCGCACTGGCGACCGGCAACACCATCGTGATCAAGCCCTCCGAATACACGTCCGCCACCGTTCTGCGGCTGGCCGCGCTGGCTGAGGAAGCCGGCTTCCCGCCAGGCGTCATCAACGTCGTTACCGGATTCGGCGCAGAAGCCGGAGCCGCGCTGGTCGATGACCGCCGCCTGGCCAAAATATCGTTCACAGGCAGCACCGCCACAGGTGCACGAATCGCTTCCTCAACCGCGTCCCGCTTCATCGGGTCGACGCTGGAACTGGGCGGCAAGTCCCCCAACATCGTCTTCGCCGACGCGGACATAGCCAATGCGTCGATGGGAGTGGTTGCCGGCATCTTCGCCGCTGCCGGCCAGACCTGCATCGCCGGCAGCCGCGTGTTTGCCCACAAGGCCGTCTATGACGAACTGCTCGAGCGGGTAGCCAACCGTGCCCGAAGCATCGTCATTGGGGACCCGCTCCTGGACGCAACGGAACTCGGGCCGCTGGCCTTCGCGGATCAGAGGGACAAGGTGGCCAGTTATGTCGATCTCGGCGTCTCTGAAGGGGCCACGGTTCTGACCGGCGGCAGCCGGCCCGACACCGGCCTCGGCGGATACTTCTTCGAGCCCACCGTCCTCACCGACGTCGACAACTCCATGCGCGTGGTCCGTGAGGAGATCTTCGGCCCCGTCGCGGCGATCATGCCGTTTGAATCAGAGGAGGAGGTGCTCCGCCTGGCAAATGACACCAACTACGGGCTGGCCGCTGGTATTTGGACCAGCAACCTCTTCAGGGCTCATCGCATGGCCAGCCGCCTCGAAGCCGGGACAATCTGGGTGAACACCTACCGCACGATGTCACCCCAATCACCACGTGAAGGCTTCAAGGCCAGCGGTGTCGGCGTCGAACACGGCATTGAAAGCATCCGTGAATACACGCGGGTCAAGAGTGTGTGGATCAACACCGACGAATCCCCGCTCGCCGATCCTTTCATCATGAGGAGCTAAGGCATGCCCATCATCGATATTTCCATCTCGGAGGGCCGCACGCCCGAGCAGTTGCGCGCGCTCGTGAAAGCAGTCCATACGGCTGTTCTCGAGACCGTCGACGCCCGCCCCGAACACATCACCGTATTGCTCCGCGAAATCCCGCGGAGCCGCTGGGCCGTCGGCGACACAACACTCGCCGAGCGAGACAAAGCGACCAAAGGTTAGCGAGTGCCTTTCGGGCTCGCACGGAACCAGAAAAGCCAGCGCCGAACGAAACGCAGCAGCCCGAAAGCAGCACCCGACAACGAGGCGTCGACCAACGCCGCCGCACAACGAAGGAGTCACTCATGCGCTTTTCCCTCTTCACCCACATGGAGCGCTGGGACGAAACCGTCTCGCACCGCGAATGCTTCGAGAACCTAACGGAACTCGTCCTCATCGCGGAAGCCGGCGGGTTCAGCACCGTGTGGATTGGTGAGCACCACTCGATGGAATACACGATCTCTCCCAGCCCCATGCCCCAGCTTGCATACCTGGCGGCACGCACGTCGCGCATCCGGTTGGGTGCCGGAACGATCATCGCACCCTTCTGGAACCCGCTCCGCGTAGCCGGTGAAACGGCCCTGCTTGATGTCATCAGCAATGGTCGGATGGAAGTGGGCCTGGCTCGCGGCGCCTACCAGTTCGAGTTCGACCGCCTCATGGGCGGCATGCCCGCAGTCGATGGCGGCAAGCACTTGCGGGAACTGGTTCCGGCCGTGCGCGCGCTCTGGAAAGGCGACTACGCACATGACGGCGAGATCTGGCAGTTCCCGACCTCCACCAGCGTACCCAAGCCTCTGCAGAAGCCGACCCCGCCCATGTGGATTGCCGCCCGTGACATCTCCTCGCACGAGTTCGCCGTCGCGAACGGATGCAATGTGATGGTGACGCCGCTCATGAAAGGCGACGAGGAGGTCGAAGACCTTGCGCACAAGTTCGACACCGCTGTGGGTAACAACCCCGGCGTCCCCCGCCCCGATCTCATGGTGCTGCGCCACACGCATGTCCATCCCGCGAACGAGCCTGAGGGATGGCGGCGTCCGGCCGAGGGCATCCAAAAGTTCTACCGGACGTTCGATGCCTGGTTCGGGAACAAGACCACTCCGAAGGACGGTTTCCTCGATCCCAGCCCTGCAGAGAAGTTCGCCGACCGCCCGGAATTCACGCCCGAGTCCCTCCACCAGACGGCGCTCATTGGGACGCCTGACGAGGTGATCGAGCGGCTCCGACGCTACGAGGCACTGGGCGTTGATGAGTTCAGCCTCTGGTCCGATAACAGCCTGACCCATGAGGATAAAAAGCGCTCGCTCGAACTCTTCATCGAGCACGTCGTGCCGGCCTTCCAGGAGCAGAACGCTACTGCGGCACGCTGACGTCAACCGGTCGCGAAGCTACGTTGGCGCCCCTGGACGGCACAGGCCGGGCTTCAATTCCCGGGTGGCCGGAACGGATCCAGCCTGCAGTGCACTGGGCGGACCGTGCCGGCTCTTTTGCGGTGGCCGGCCGTCGTCTAGGCTTAAGCCGTGCCTTTCGAGGCCGTGCAGGAATGGCTCCGCTGGGGAAGCCGGACCGACCACTTGAAAACCGCATCGAATGCACCGGAGACAAAACGGCTCCCGGCACTGAGGCTGGGGTCTGCTCGAACTCAGCTGCATCCGCTCTGGGCAAAAGCGGACGGACCCGCCGGACATCCGGCCGCAGCGCCGATGAAGCGCGCCCGTCCCCATCATCGATCCGGCGTTCATGGAAGTAGAAACCCATCATGAAAAAGTCGCTCAGCTGGCGGCTGTTGATTCTTGTTGCCGGGACGCTGCTTGGCTTGCTTGCGGGCCTGGGCCTTTCAGCTCCCGTGGTTGCTGCCCCCGTCCAGGCCGTAACCGCTGCGGATCATAACCGGGACAACAGCGGCGACCTTACGTTGAAGGTCGACCGCGACGGCAAGCTGAAGGTCATCGGCAAGGATTACGAGGCCAAAAAGGTCTATGTGAAGATCGTCCAGACCAATCACAAGGGCAAGGACAAGGTGATCGACGAGCGTGACGTGCGCACGCATCGCGGCGAGTTCAAGTTCGACAGCAAGAAGGCCAAGTGCGGCAACGACTACCGGGCTCACAGCTACAGCAAGAAGGACGGCTGGGACAAGAGCAATAAGGTCAAGATCGACTGCGGCAAGGACGGTCACTAGCGCAAGGAGTATCCATCACCGTCTTCTGGCCTCATAACGGACGCCTCGGCAGGAAAATCCAAGCAGGCAGAGGGCTGATGCAATGGCCCACCACCTATGTACGGCGTCGGCCCGCCCTCGCTCCACAAGCGCGGGCAGGCCTTCAAATGCCGGAGGGGAACAGGCATTGGATCGGCAGCAAGCGCCAGTTGAGCCTATGGTGAGGAGGCGCGGTTGTGGTGTCTGGGCGCGTCGGGTCCCGGCTGCAGCGGACCATTGAATCGAAAAAGGACCAACGGCGCCCGCCGTCGGACCGATTCATGCTTCTACAATGAACCATTGCGATCTATGGGGGAAAGATGCAGCAGTCCTTAGCCAATGTGCTTACCGCGGCCCTTGCAGTACTTGCCCTGTCGGCGTGCGGGCATCAGCAACCGCCGGCGGATGAGACCGCCACCAAGGCGGTGGGCCCCCTGCCCCCTTCGGTCACTTCAACACCGGCCCCAGCAGGCCCCTCCCGCGAACCGCCGCCGTCGGTGCCAACAACAGGTCTGCCGTCCGCGGACTTTTGCGGGGCCGGCGAAGCGTACCTCGGAAAGTTCCCTGACCTTCCTCGAGTGGATCCTCCGGCGGGAACAACCCCGCTGCCATTGGAAGGCATGTGTGTATACACGGCCTCCGTCGGGGAAGTCTACGCACCCATCGCGACCCTTGGTGCCCTGAGCCTGTCCGGCGGCGGTGATGAACTCGACATGATCAGACAAGGCTGCGACGAAGGCGGACAACTTTCACCGGGTGACACCCGCATCAGTGCGGAGTGGATCCAGTCCCGCGGTTGGTCTGGCTGGACTGGGAGCAATGGCCCCGCTCAGCAGGCAACGCTGTGCACTGACAGTCACTACTTCACCGCCGCCTTGGTGAACGTTCCCGGGTCCACGTCCGAGCATGCCTTGGACGCGATCCTGGCTTCCATCGACTGAAGCTCAGCCTTTTCGGGCCGGCTAGCGGTCGTGGTGCTGGCCGGTGAATTCGCGGTGGATCCGGTTCCGGGCGCTGTGCTCGACGAGGGTCGGTATGTACGTCCGGATCCGGCCTCCGTCCAAGGTGTCGTACTCCTCCTCGACGATGACCTCGACCTGCGGTCGCGGGGCCTCCGGGTAGCGGGCGGCCAGCCGGTCAACGATACGCATGACGATATGGTCCTTGCTGTCCTCGTTCATCGGCTCAGTGTAGCCAGCCCATGGCGGGGCGGCGGATCATTACGAAGCGCTCAGACGGCTAGGGGCGCCCTCGCAGGCCTACTCAACCGGCGCAATCAAGTAGTTCCACATAAGCCGCCGCTTCCTATGATGAGGATTGTGGTATCAGATCGTAGAGAGGAACTTGCCATGAAGGAGACGGAAAGCGCCGACAAAAACACCAAGGCGCAGGACGGATTCACGGACGAGGAACGGGTCGCGATGAAGGAGCGCGCTCGGGAGCTCAAGGCGGCATCACGCCGGCCGCGGGGCGCCAAGGCCGATGGTGAAAGCGACGTGCTCGAGAAGATCGCCGAGATGCCCGAACCTGATCGCGTCATCGCCGAGCGGATCCACGCCATCGTCAAGGCCAGCGCACCGGCACTCGTACCGAAAACCTGGTACGGGATGCCCGCATATGCCAAGGACGGCAAGGTCGTCTGCTACTTCCAAAGCTCGCACAAGTTCAAGTCACGGTATGCGACGTTGGGGTTCGATAACGCGGCGAACCTCGATGACGGCACGATGTGGCCCACGTCCTTCGCCCTGACGAAGCTGACCGCCGCCGATGAGGCAACGATCAGCGCGCTGGTCAAGAAGGCCGCAAGCTAGGGCAGGACGGTCCTAACACTGAACACTGTGGGTTTCCATGCCCCAGCCACCGCACGCCGCTCCCACGCCTCCACCCCAGGCTGCTGGCCGCCTGCGTCAGAGTCGGGCGACATCCTCGAGCGTAACGATCAGGTCCGCCCGGTCTCTCGTGTTGCGGATGAGACGGGCGTTGCGTTCATCCACGTTCGCCACCCAGTCAGTGGCAGCAGCCGGGCTTTTCCCGAAGCGGATGTGCCGGGCGATGAGCCGTTCCACCCGGAGCTGGTCATCCTGCTCGCAGTACCAGATCTCGGTGCACTGGGATCGGACGTCGCGCCAGCCGGGTTCGTCAAGCAGGAGGTAATTGCCCTCGGTGAGGATTGTGGTTGCCGACGGATGAACCGGGATGGCCCCTGCGAGGGGCTGTTCAATGGTGCGTTCAAAGCCCGGTGCGTACACCACGGCCTCCCGCGGTCCACGCAGCCTCTCCAGGAGGGCCGCATAACCGTACGCATCGAAGGTATCCGGCGCTCCCTTGCGGTCGAGCCGGTCGAGGCGGGCCAGTTCGACGTCGGCCAAGTGGTAGCCGTCCATCGGCACATGCGCGTGATGTTGGCGCTCGGGCGCGGTCTCTTCGGCGTTGAGCCGGACCATGAGCTGCTCAACGAGCGTGGTCTTGCCGGCCCCGGGGGCCCCGACCACCCCGATAATGACCGGTGCGGGATGGGATTCCTGCAGGAGCGCGATCCGTTCGAGAAGATCCTCCAGCGTCACCGCGCCGCCTGGCTTGCGTGGAGCTGGTTCTGCATGAAGGTCCGGGCGTGCACGGCGAGGTCCTCGCTGTCGGTCCACAGGTTCCGCCACACCGCGAGGTCGTTGGACAACCCCCGGGCGACGACAGCCGAGGAGAAGCTTTCGAAGGTGATGGCGCCGGTGTAGTTGATGCCGGCGAGGGCGTGGAAGAACGAGGTGAAGTCAAGGTGTCCCGAGCCGAGGTAACCCCGGTGGTTTTCCCCGATATGAACGTAACCGAGCCGCTCCCCCACCTCGTACACGGGGGTGACAAGGTCATTTTCCTCGATGTTCATGTGGTAGGTATCGAGGTGGATCAGGACGTTGTCCTCGCCGATGTCGTCTGCCAGCCGCAATGCGTCCCGTGCGGTGTTGATGACGTTGGTTTCGTACCTGTTGCAGATCTCCAGCCCGAGGGTCATGGAGCGGGACTGCGCCTCGGCGGCGAGGTCCTTCAGGACCCTCACCACGTTGTTCCTGCCGGCGGCTGTCATGGGCGCCCCGTATTTGCCCAGAGCGCTGAAGAGGGCTCCGGTGAAATGCGTGCCTCCCATCTCGTGGGTGATGCGCAGGGAGTCCTGCAGCAGTTTTGCGCCGCGGTCCACCGTCGCCGTGTCCTCACTGGAGACGTCCGCATCGAAGGCCAGGCCGCGTGAACACACCACGTCCAGGTTGTTGTCCGCGAGCAGCTTCCGAGCGTGGTCGACGTCGAGGTTGAGGGAGTCGTGCAGAGAGAACTCGACGAGGTCGTAACCGGCGGTGGCCGTGCGCGTGATGACGGTCTCGACCGATTCCCGCGAGGTGTCCCCTGCCCAGACGAGGGCGTGGACGCCGAGTGCGTTGGTTGTTGTTGTCATAGTCATGTGTTCCTTTGGTCTACTGCTCACGGGAGCCAGTGATGAGGGCAACGATTTCGTCGCCGGTGGTCTCGTTGGTGCGCCGGCCCGCAACACAGCGGCCGGCCCGCATCACCCAGACCTGGTCACTAAGGCGCATGACCTGGCTGAAGTTGTGGCTGATAAGGAGCACTGAATGCCCGTCGTCACGCAGCTTCAGGATCAGCTGCTCCACCTTGGCGGTCTCCTGCACGCCAAGGGCGGCGGTCGGTTCGTCCATGATGACGAGCTTCGAGCTGAAGCCCGCGGCCCGGCAGATCGACACCGCCTGCCGCTGCCCGCCGGACAGCCGACGGACCTTCGATTTCACGGCCGGGACGTTCACCGCGAGCGTCGACACCATCCTCTCGGCTTCCTCGCGCATGGCCTTGCGGTTCAGGAAACGAATGGGACCGACGCCGCGGGTTATTTCACGGTTGAGGAACAGGTTCTGCCAGACGGTGAGATCGTCGACGAGCGCCAGATTCTGATGCACGGTCTCGATGCCCTTTTCCCTGGCGTCCTCAGGATTGCGGAAGTGTATTTCTTCGCCGTCGAAACGGATCGATCCCGACTGTGCACGGTGGATGCCCGCGATGCAGCGCACCAGGGTGGACTTCCCGGCGCCGTTGTCTCCCACGAGTGCGGTGATCTCCCCCGGCGCGAGGGTGACACTGACGTTTTGCAGTGCCTTGACGCTCCCGAAGGACAGGGACACATCACGGACGTCGACGATGGGCTCGGTGATGGTGGTGGTCATTTCTGGAACCTCGAGAGTAGTGCGGCAAGAATGACGACGATGCCGACGGCCAGTGGCTGGTAGAACTGCGAGACGTTCATCAGGGTGAGCCCGTTGGTGAGGACGGTCAGCAGCAGCGCGCCCACGATCGGCCCGAAGATGTTGCCTCGGCCTCCGGTGAGGCTGACGCCCCCGAGGACGACGGCGGCGACGGAGTTGAGCAGGAAGGTGGTGTTCGCTGCCGGTTCGGACGCCCCCACCCGAGCGATGAGCATGATTGCTGCGATGCCGGCAAGTACACCTGAGATGGTGTAGACCGCGATCTTGATCCGTGCCGTGCTGATGCCGGTGGCCTGCGCTGCTTCCTTCGACCCGCCGGTGGCGAAGAGGTGAGTGCCGAAGCGGGTTCGGAAGAGCACCACGTGCGCTATTACGGCGATCACGGCGGCCACAAGGAACGGAAAGCCGAAGATCAGCAGCCCGTGTGTTGAGAAGTTGATGAGGTCCACGCTGAACACGGAGATCGGCTTCCCGTCGGACAGGACCAGGGCCAGCCCGGACGCGACCGAAAGGGATCCGAGGGTCACGATGAAGTCCGTAATCTTGCCTTTGGCCACCAGGATGCCGTTAAGCAACCCGATCAGCGTGCCGGCTACGACGGCCGCGAGCATGCTCACAACCAGTCCGGCCCCTTGGGAGAAGGCAATGCCGAAGGCGATTACTCCAAGCGTCATGGTTGAGGCGACGGACAGGTCGATACCGTCGCTGAGGATCACGAATGCCTGCCCGATGGTCAGCACCATCAGGATGGACGACGCCACGAGGATCGACTGGACGTTCCCCAGGGTCAGGAACACCGGGTTCAGCGCGGTGAAGACGATCACCAGCAGCACCAGCCCGATGATGGCGGCGTGGTCGGCCCAGAATCCGATGCGCCGCAGGTTGGAGTACCAGCGGTCGCCCTGGGCCGTGGCCGGGGGGCCGGAGCGGCTAGGCCTGGTCGCCGGCGGAGTGTTCCCCACCGGAGTTGGGGGTGTGTGCGAAACGGAGGACATGGCGCCTGGCTTCCTTGATCGGGCCTGAACTGCTACTTGGCGAACGGGTTCTCGTAGTCTTCGAAGGGGGCGGGTGCGGCCTCGATTGCCTCGGCGACATTGTCGTTGGTGACAAGGGCCACCGGTGCCTCGACGTTCTCCGGAAGATCGTCGCCGGCGACAGCTGCGGCGCAGGCCTGTGCCCCCATCTCGCCGATCGCGTAGGGGTACTGTGCGACGGTCGCGGTCAGCTCGCCGGATTCAACGCCGGCAAGTCCCTCAGGGACTCCGTCCACGCTGATGATGGAGACCTTGCCGGTCAGGCCCGCATCGGCGACGGCCCGGGCCACACCCAGTCCCATGACGTCGTTGGCCACGAAGAAGCCGGCGATGTCGGGGTTGGCACGCAGCAGGTCCCCCGCCTTAGTCAGTGCCACCTGGCGGTCCCAGTCTGCGGAGACGGTCTCCAGCACCTGGGCCTTTGTGCCTAGGCCCTCCGTGAAGCCGGTCACTCGATCACCACTGGTCACGTCGCCCGCGATGCCGCCGATCACGGCGACCTTTGCACCGTCATCGACGAGGCTGGCCATGTGCTCGCCCGCAAGTTTGCCGGCGGAGACGTTGTCGGTGCCGATGTAGGTGTCCGGAGTGGCTTCCGCGGAAGCGGCGGCCTCCGGGTCAACAGGGCTGTCGATGTTCACGACGGTCTTTCCGCTGGCCTTCAGCTGTGCGACACCTTGGAGCAGGTTGTTGCCGCTGATGGGGTTGATGATGAAGCAGTTGAAGTCCTGGCCTGCGAGGGAGGAGAGCCGGTCAGCCTGGCCGCTCGTGTCGGTGATGTCCTGTGCGGCCTGAACGGTGATTGAACTATCCGCCGCCTTGATGCCGTCTTCCATGGACTGGAAGAACGGGTTGTCCAGCCCCTTGATGACGGCAGCAGTTTTCGCTTCTCCACCCTCGCCGGAGGCCGGTGTCGTGGCGGTGGTGCTGCAGCCAGCCAGTGTGAGGGCCCCTGCAGCGGTTGTGGCAATAACAATCAAGGTGTTGCGTAGCTGTGGCATCGTTGCCCCTTCTGACTTTGAAAACCATATGTACGTCGAAGTAACGTTGAGTGTTAGCATAACTATGGGACGTGACGCACGCAACCCCTGCCCCGCCCGGGTTAATATGGCAGGCAGGCCAACGACGAAGGGGCAGAGAAGCCATGAATCCGCAATCCATACAAGTTGCCCCCGAGGGACCGGCGGGCGGCACCTTGGAGATACTGCGGCTTCTGCGCTCGGGTCTCGTGCTGACAAAATCCGAGGTTGCGGCCCGGACCGGGCTGTCCCGCTCCACGATCAACCAGCGGTTGGACGCGCTGCTTGAATCGCGGCTCGTCGTGCCGTCGGGGGCGGAATCGACCAAGGGACGCCCTGCAAAGTCCTACGCCTTCAACCGCACCGGCGGGCACCTCCTTGTCGCTGACATTGGCGCCACCGGAATGCGGGTGGGTCTGTGCGACCTCTCAGGAACCATCCTCAGAGAAGTTGAACTCACCGTCCCGGTCACCGAAGGACCGGACGCCGTCCTTGGCTTGGTGGGTAAGGAATTCTCGTGTCTGCTCGCCGCGGCGGATGCGCCTGCCGCGTCGGTGGTGGGCATCGGCGTAAGCGTTCCCGGGCCCGTTGATACCGCCACCGGGCAGGTGGTGCACCCGCCGATCATGACCGGATGGGACCAGTACGACATTCCAGGATGGTTCAGTGGTACCTATGACTGCCCGGTCATCGTGGACAAGGACGCCAATGCCATGGCTTTCGGGGAGCAGCAGGTCTCCTTCCCGGACGCCCGGCACCTCCTCATGGTCAAGATCGGCACCGGTGTCGGGTCGGGCCTCATCTCCGATGGCCGGCTGCACCGGGGCGCCGACGGCGCTGCGGGCGACATAGGCCACAACTATGTGCCGAAGCCCGCCAACGTGCAGGACGAACCGGAATGCCGGTGCGGCAACATCGGGTGTCTCGAGGCCTACGCGGGCGGATGGGCCCTCCTGCGCGACCTGCAGGCTCTGGGCATCGAGGCTGAATCGGTCGACGACACCGTCCGTCTGCTGCGCGGCGGCAACCGGGAAGCGGTCCGGCTGGCCCGCAACGCCAGCCAACTCCTGGGCGAAGCGATTGCGGTGACCGTGAACCTTTTCAACCCGCAGGTTGTCGTCATCGGCGGGCAACTCGCAGCAGCCGAGGACTACCTTTTCGCAGGTATCAAAGGCGCCGTCTACCGTCGGTCCCTGCCCCTGGCCACGCGCAAGATACAGATCGTCGGTGCCACCCAGGGAAAGCAGGCCGGCATCATTGGACTTGCCCTGCTCGTCGCCCAGTCCGTCTTCAGCGGGTTGCCGCTTCCCGAACTTCGCCCTGTGGGCGCCGGGCGAAAAGTGGCCGTCTAGGTAGGAGTTCCCTCCTGCGGTGGGCCCGGTTCCGGCCGCCGGACCTGCCGGCAATCAGATAGTCGCTCCATCGCTTCAAGGCCTGGGTGACCTCCGGATGCGCGAGTCCGTGCTGCTCCGCCAACCCGTTGGCCGGTCCGGTGGGATATCTGTCCGAGGCGAGGAAGCTTAGCGTCTCGGGGTCTGCGCCGGTGATGGCACGCGGCAGCCGCTTCACGATCCCGACGGGAATGCGCAGCCGCGGCACCCGCACGTGATGGTGCCGGCCGATCAGCCGCAGCAGCTCAGGGAGCACCGGGGTGCTGTCATCGAGAATCCAGTAGGACTTTCCGCAGGTCTCCTCCTGCACCGGCAACAGCGTCAGGAACCGGGCAAGGTAGTCAACGATGACCACGGGCACGAACGTTTTCGAGTTGCCCGGCACGGCGGGCAGCCTGCCGGTGACCAGGTCGCGGACAGTGGTCGCCAGGCCCAGGACCTGGTCCGACTCACCGGTGACCGAGTGTCCGATAACCGAAGCCGGGTTGGCGATAGTCAGCGCCACTCCGAGATCCTCCGCGGCTGCCTGTACGACCGCGTCGCTTTCGACCTTTGACGCTTCGTAGGCGCCCAGGCGCTTGTACTCGTTCCTGAGCTTCTGCTCCGACCACGGGACCGAGCCGGGTTCCTGTCCGCCGACCCGGTAGCCGGACAGGTGAATGAGGCGAACATCGCCCGGAATGTCGGCCGCGAACTCGACCACGCGCCGTGACGTGTCGACGTTTGCGGCACGGGCCTCACCCGCGGTCATTCCGAAAGCGTAAGCGCCGGCAACGTTATAGATTTCACCGACATGGGTAAAGGTGTCGCCGTCCAGCCCGATTCCTTCCGACGCCAGGCCAGCCTCCACCGCGCCCAGCAATTCAACATTCACACCACGGGCGGCCTGCCAGTGGCGCAGGGTCCTAAACCGGGTGGTGTTTCGGACGGCGGCGGTGGTCGGAATGCCCTGGTCGAGCAGCTCCTTGACGAGCCACCGCCCGATGAAGCCGGTGGCACCGAAGACCAGGGCGCGACGATTGGTGTTCAAGACTTTTCCTTATCTGGTGGGGTACTGCCGTTCAGGGGTGTTGGGGAGCAGGCTGCTTCTGGAAAGGGTGCCCAGGAGGCAGGCGCCTCCTTGCCGGTGGAGCGACGCAGGCGCGGAGGCCCGCGCCGTTTCAGTGGTCTCCGGCCGGCCCGGAAGGACTGTCGATGATCCGTAGGGAAACCAGGACCATGCCGGTATCGCGGATCCTGGCCAGGAGGCTGTGCAGGGCGCACTGGTCGCTCACCGGCCCGTGAAGGGTCGTCGTCCCGTCGCCCGCGCGGGTGAGCTGAAGGTTCCCGAACCATTCAGCCCAGTGATCATCAAGGTGTCCCCCGACCCGGAGCTCGTAGTGCTGCAGGTCGTGTGTGTTGGGCGTGGACGCCGTCACGGCACCGGCCCTCCGGGTGCGGCGGGGCTTATCCGCTGCCGGGTCTGCCTGCGGATCACCGTTTCCGCAACGGCGAGATTAACCACCCAGCCGGCGCCGTTCAGCAGCGCCGTGCCCGGTTCGCTTATTCCGAATACTGCCTCCCCGAATCCGAGGGTGAACACCTGGGTGCCGGCTCCCAGTCCGAGGGCGTAGGCCCGGATCATCCACTCGCGGTGGCCGGGAATGTCCCGGCGCCGGATGGCGGAGAAACCAAGAACGAAGCTTGCCGCCATTCCCGTACCGGCCAGCAGGCGGAAAACATACAGCAGGTTACCCGAACCGGCCGGAAAGGAAACGAAGTGGTTCAGCCACAGCCCCGACAGCGCCGTGAACAACCCTGCTGCCACCAGGACCCGCCCGGCGGAACGGTGCCAGGAGGGCCTGCGCCGGCGCAAGCCCGGGGAGAACTGCACAGCGCCAAGGATGACGTAGACGGTGGCGCCGAGAATGTGGATGACCGCCGGGCCAGGTATGGCCTCGGTTCCGCCGTTCAGGGACGGATCTGCGGCGCCCAGGGACAGCGCGATGCGCCGGAGGATGTTGGCAAGGAGGGGAATGACGCCCAGGGTGATGAGCCCGGCGGGCAGAAGCCAGGCAGGCGGTGTTGTCCGCCCCCGCTTGGTTCCGCCCTCCGGGGTGGTCATCACGGCCCCGGGGATCACCATGTTGTCGCTCATGAGGATCTCCGTCTCACGATGGTCAGACCGCGGCCCGGGCGTTGGCGGGACGGGGCGCCGGCGCGGGTGTCCGCGGGTGGTGATCGTCCCATAGCGAATACCCCAGCCAGGCCAGGGCGATGCCGACGGGAAGGGCGGCGAAGCGTCCGGCGGCGTGGGGTAGCAGGGGAAGCATGACGGTGGAAACCGATCCCGCGGCGAGCAGGATGCCCGCCCAGCGCGGCAGGATCCGGGCGCGGAAGATGGCGGTGCCGAACGTCAACCCGCCGAGGAGATAGACGGCGAAGGCGAACAGGCTGATCCCTTCGACCGGGCCCAGGCTGCCGTCGGCCGGGGCGCTTCCGAAGATTTCAAGGATGTCCGCCGCCACCTGTGGAGCCTGCTCGGCAAGCGGCGGCAGGATGAATGCCTCCACATAGGAGTGCGCTGTGGCGGCCAGGTAGAACAGGGCGAGCAGGACGAAGCCGACCACACCCAGAACCTTCATCTGTTTGACCTGCCGCAGGTAGATTCCCGTGATTCCGGCTAGGCCGAGGACGGCCATCGCCACGGTGAGGTAGTGCACGACCGCCCAGGTGCCGCCGGTGACGTTGGCGACCTCCTCGGCGGGGTGGATGAACTGGATGGATGCGTACAGCACTCCGGACGCCGCGGCGCACACGCCTGCCGCTCTGGTCAGTCCTGGGGTGGTGATGGTCATTTCTTCGCGCTCCTTGGTGGAATGGGTCCGCGGCGGGCGCCGGGGACCGTTCCACGCTACGGATGCGTGTGATGACCGGGCATCACCACATGTGGTGACTGGTGTGGTGATTCCCCGGAACTGATGGGTCAGATGAGTCCCTGCTCGCGTGCACGGCGGACGGCGTCCGCTCGGCTGTTTACCTGGAGCTTTTCGAAGATGTGCCGGGTGTGCGTCCTGAGAGTGTTCAGCGAAACAAACAGGTGCCGGGCCACCTCCGGGCCGTTGAGGGTCGAACCCAGCAGCCGGAGCACTTGAAGTTCCCGCGCGCTCAACTGCACGGAGTCGGTCTCTGCGCGGCGCGGAGCGGCGGCCGGTCCGCCCTTCGTGTCGGAGGCGCGGAGCAGCCGGTTGACGAAACGGGGGGCGATCCGCTCCGTGGCGGCTTTCTGCAGCAGAGCCGCCATGGGCGCGCCTTCATCGAGGAATAGCCGGATCTGGTCTTCG
This sequence comes from Arthrobacter sp. TJ-217, assembly GCF_058269255.1. NCBI lineage: Bacteria > Bacillati > Actinomycetota > Actinomycetes > Micrococcales > Micrococcaceae > Arthrobacter > Arthrobacter sp. TJ-217. Next base: position 18,021 of record NZ_JBZCNJ010000004.1, on the reverse strand, counting down.
GGTTCGGCGCGGACCAGGGCGCGCTGCAGAGATTCAAGCGCTTCAGTTGGGCGCCCCAGCGCCTGGTAGGCCACCGCCTGCAGCATGAGAATTTCGTTGACGCTGCCGCCGCGCCCGGAGGTGTCGGCGGCCTCGAGCATCCGGTCGAGCAGATCGACCGCACCGCCCATGCTGCCGTGCGCAGGGTCTGAGTGGTGTTGGGCGATGAGCAGGCGCACGAATGTGAGGTGCTCGAATTCCCGCAGGTAGTCGAGCTCATCCGCGGGGCTCAGCCGGCGCTCGTGCGCCCAGTCGGAGGCCTCCTGCAGCGCTCCCTGCCCGATCCGGATCCGCGCCCTGATGGCCGCGATGGGCCGCACCTCGGGAAAGAACCCGCGCCGGTAACGGCGCTCGGCCTCCTCCAGGAATTCAATGGCTCCGTCCGGGTCTCCGGAGAGGTGCCGGACGCGTGCCATTGCGGTGAACCGGCGGTACCGGTTTTCCGGCAGGGAGGCTGTCTCACCGAGCGCGGCACTGATCTGCAGGTGTTTTATGGCAGTATCCAGTGCTCCGGACTCACAAAGCAGTCCGCTCAGTGCCACATGGAGATCTGCCACCGGGGGGCCGGTGTGGTCGCCTCTGGAGTCTGCGTCGAGGAGGGCTCGTTCGAGTAGGCGCCGCGCCTTGGACGGTCTGCCCCTGGCGACCCACATGTCGGCCAGCACGATGGTGGTGGCTAGCTCGTCGGCCACATTCCCGGCCGCACGCAGGCTGGGCACCGCTTCGGAAAAGGCGGGCAGGGCGGTGTCCAGGTCTCCGCGCGCCCACGCGGCCAGTCCGAGGAATCCTGCTGCCGCGGCCCGCGGCAGATGGTCACCGGGCCCGCTGAGTTCCAATGCGCGACCGGCGTGGGCGGCTGTCCTTTTCACATCGCCCAGCGCCTGCGCCAATGACGCCCGGTAGATGGCGATGGTCATGGGCAGGATGCGGAGCTCCTCGCCCGGGGTGTCCGGCTTACCAGTGAGGTCCTGTGATGACTCAGCCGTGTCGGAAGCCGCGGCCAGACCCCGTTCGGCGTCCTGCAGCCGGTCCTCGACGGCCTCCAGATCGCCGGAGGTGAGCATCATCCATGCGTAATGCACACTGAGCACCGGGTTGCCGCGCACGACCGGGTCGGGAAGGGCCCTCAACCAGCCGCGCAGTGTGGCATCGTGCCGGCTGCGCCGGATGGCAGGCAGCACCGTCTCCAGCAGGGCCGCGGCCCGATCGAAGTCCCCGGCCGCCAGGGCATGTTTCAGCGCGTCCTCGGGCAGGCCGTTGTGTTCGTACCACCCGCTGGCCCGGCGGTGCAGCGCGTGCTGAAGTTCCGCCCCGCCGTGCGCACCACGGGCCCGGAGCACGTCGGCGAAGAGATGGTGATAGCGGTACCACTGCCGCCGGTCATCCAGGGGGACGACGAACAGATTGTCCCGCTCCAGGCGCTCCAGTATTTCACTGCCGTCGGTCTGCCCCGTCACCGCGTCGCACAGTGGACCTGAGAGCCGGTCGAGGATGGCAGTGCGCATCAGGAAGCTGCGCACCGGTTCGGGCTGGCGCTGCAGCACCTCCTCCACCAGGTAATCCAGGACGAAGCGGTTGCTGCCGGCGAAGTCGGTGATGAACCCGGGGACGTCATGGTGCCCGCGGATCGAGAGCGCCGCGAGCTGCAGGCCAGCGATCCAGCCTTCCGTGCGGGCTTCGAGGGCGGAGATCTGCCCGGGCGAGAGGCTTAATCCCATGCACTGGGTCAGGAAGGCTCCGGCTTCCTCGCCTAAGAAGCGAAGGTCCGCGGCCCGCAGTTCGGTCAATTGGTCCCGCGCCCTGAGCCGTGACAATGGAAGCGGCGGATCAGAGCGGCCCGCGAGGGTCAGGCGCAGCTGTGGTGGGGAATGCTCAAGCAGGAAGGCGACGGCGTCGTGGACGGGCTGCGCCTCGATCACATGATAGTCATCGAGTACGAGAACGATGCGGCCGCTGGCCTGCGCCACGTCGTTGATGAGCGCCGTCAGAACCGTTTCAGCGGCGGGAGCCTGGGCGCCGTCGAGAAGCCTCATCACCCCCACGCCGATACCTGTCCCGGCGCCATGCAGCGCTGCCGCGGTATGTGCCAGGAAGCGGGACGGGTCGTTATCGCCCTCGTCCAGAGACAGCCAGGCAATTTTCAAGGCAGGATCGGAGATCCGTGCGCGGTCCACCCACTGGCTGAGCACCGTGGTCTTGCCGAAGCCGGCGGGAGCGCAGACGAGCGTGAGCTTCCGGTCGGCGGGCTGATCAGCAAGCAACGGCTCGACCAGCCTTGTACGGGGGACAGCGTGTTGTCGCGGCGCCGGGATGTGGAGCTTTGTGGCAAGCAGGCGCGTGGACATCTGGCAACTATACGAGGGGCCGGCGGCCGCCGGGAAAATCGGGTGACCAGGTGGAATACCCGGAGATTGACGGTGAGGCGGGGCGCCTGGTTTCGATCCCGGTTCCCCTTTCATGGAGGAGGAATGCGGCCAATCGGGATCAGGCTTTCCACCGAGGCGCTCCTCGGTGAAGGAACGCAGCGGTTAAGGCGTCATCGGTGCACTGCAGTGGGCTCATGTCACGCCCAGACACTAATTGAGCAGCAGCTCAGGCAGTGGAAGAAGGAGTCCGATGCAGGTTGGGCGGTCTGCGATTAAAAGGGAATTGTCGTTGGCCGGGCCATGGTGAGCAGAATCACCCTCGTCGAAGGTTACGGGGAGATCCGTTGGGGACCGTTCCGCGCGCGCGGACGAGGAGTTGCACCCCGAGCGTTCGCTGTGATGTGCGACTGGGCAGTCAACACCGTGGGGCTCACCGCCTTGAACCCAGCCACTCGCTGCAGAACAGCACCTCGAGCCTGATCACCGAAAAGACGGGCCTCGCCTTCGGGGGAATCAATCGCGGTGCCTCCAGGCACCACGACGGGTGGCACGATATGCACCTTCATGCCGCAGTAAGCACGAACGAAATGGGTGCCCGGCGTTAGGGATCGGGAAACATGACCCGCACGCTTGTGGCCCTAAAGGTGCGGGTAACGCGGTGAACCGCTGGAACCGTCCAATGAGCCTGTATGACATCGCGTCTCTGGCGCAGCGCCAGAAGGATCGAACCTGACCTCGCCCGCTGTGGGTGTGGAGATCAGGGAAGAGTCCTGCCGGCGAGCCCCACCGCCTGGACCGGCGGCGGGGCTCCTGAACGGGAATGAGCGGCGAACCAGGATGACGTCGACGCAGCGCACAACGACTGGCTTGACCACGAGGACTGGAGCGGAAAGAACCGTTCGTGGCACCAACGTCCGCTGCAGCAGCTGAGGCGCATGACCGTGCCTGCTCAGTGACGCATCCACCTTGGTGCCACGGTGTGCACACGCATGGGCATCGCGTCCACACTCGAATTCGGTCGTTGGGGCCCTTGAGCGAGTGGACCGGATTCAGTCAGCAAACTCCAGCGAAATCGTCCGGGCCTCGAGCTCCAGGGACACCGTGGCGGGCCCCGTACTGTCCTGATTCCGCAAGGCACCGCTCAGGGAGAACGACAGATCAAGATTCATCCGGTCCGGATCTGTCGGCACCGCGAACAGCAGCTCGACAGGACCTTCACCTCCGGTGGACTTAGCTTCGATTTGTTGCCCACCAACGCCCACGCTGGCACCGGCAACGCGGAGTTTCACGTCGTCGTAGTAGCTGCTGTTGAAAACCTCGTCGTAGTCATGAAAGTACAGGTCTGAAGAGACCCTGAATGCCAATGGAAGCTTGACCCACACCTTGCCGTCTCCAGCCCATCCGTGTTCCTTGTCCCAGACAGTTCGGATTGCGCTAAAACTGTCAAAGGAGACCCTCGCGGTGACGCCGTTCTCTGTCGAACTTCCGTAAACAATCTCCTGGCCGTCGGCAGCTGCCATCGCCGTATCACCGCTGTACAGGGCATCGATGCGGTCGCCGATGCTGCCGTCGGTCATGTTCACGGTTTGGGTTTTACCGTCAAAGGTGATGGCGAGCCTTACGTTTCCTCCTTTTCCGGGGACAGCGATGGAAGCGGACAGCTCCGGTCCGGTCTCGGCGGCGCTTGCAATGGGGAATTCCTTCTCATCCACCAGGAATGCCAGCTCCGTCCCCGCGCCGGTCACAGCCTCTTCCTCGTCTTGGGACCCCCCGGACAGTTGCGCCGCGGACTCCTCGTGGGTCGCGGCCGGGTCAATCGTGAACGCGGCCGAGGCGATCACATGCCCCTCCGGTGCCTTCACCCGGTCCTCTGCGCCTCCGGCGCGCTGACCAATCACGGCCTGCGAAACAGTGATCACGGCACTGGGGGTACGGACCTCAACTGGCTCAAAGCTTCCCTTGACCGGGTAGGTGCCTGTGAATATGTTCAACGACCCCAGCGCCTCGGTGTCGGGCTCGTCCAGTTCGACGTTCTCCGGCGCGGTGGCTTTATCGGTGCGAAACAATTCGGTGTTTGGAGACGGCGTGGCCCCGCCAGTGAACTGCCCCGTGTACGCCAAGATCGGCTTTCCGTCCGGCGCGTTCGCGACCGCCAGGGAAATCGAGTCCCAAGTGATCGTTTCGCTGGCCATGTAGCGGATCGGCCCACAGAGCGCGTTTTCGGCCAGAGTCTCTTCGGCTGCCTGCAGGTAGCACCGTGAATCTTCATGAATCGCCGAACCTATAAGATTGTTCGCGCGGTAATTGGCCCAGGCTGCATCAAGATCGTCCACGGTTTGGCTTAAGTCTGAGACCTCCACCGCACCAAAAATTGCCTTCTCCTCGGTACCACATCCGGCCAAAAGCCCCACGGCAATAATTCCGATGCCTGTTTTCGCGACTGCTCGTACTAACTGTTTCCTCATGCCTATCCTTGCGTTGTAGGTGCGCGCAGATGGACATGCAGCAGGCAGCCATGAGCCGCCTGTCCCCCCAACCTGCGTGTGCCGCCCCGGTCGATAATCTCATCTCCACGGGCAACCGGATTGATATTATCTGTTTGTCGGGCATTCTTTATCCATCGGCAACAGTAGAGAGGCGCAGCCGTGTCTACCATAAGCACAGCCTTAATCGCGGCCATGAATGGCTCCAGCCGCTTGGGCTGATCCTGCCTGTGGTGACTTTGGCAGAGCCCTAAATAAGACTGCATAACAAGCAAATGCAGTTAGGCATTGGAGCAAACACTCCTCGCAATGCATTGAGTACCTGAACCTGCCCCGTCCGGTTTGACATTATGGTGTTTTCGGTCCCGCTAGACTGGCGTGGCCGATCGAGCTTATACATCCAGTTGAAGACTGGGTACGACACCGACAAAGGGCCGTCCTGAATTTCACGCGACCGTTTCAGCAAGAGTTGGCGAACGGCCTATTTCCACGGACGCACCCTGCACCGGGTCACCGGAACCGCCGGGGCGAATCTCGGCGCCAATTTTTGCGACGTGGAAACCGGCCAGAAGTATTGGTTGTCCGGCCCGAAGCGCGACCGCGCGGACGGCCGCTACGGCAGACGCAACCGGCGATCGACGAGGACGCCCGCGGGGACTACGAACCCTTCCTCTCCGGAACGGCGCTGCCCGGGCAGGAGGGCGGCTAGAAACCCGCCGCATCCCAGGACCGGCACTCATACCAGCCGAGCGGCATCCGGTGGGCAAGAAGCGCCGGTAAGGGTGCGGGCATCGGCATATCACTCGGGCGTGATGGAGCCAGTCACGGCCAGTCCCAGCTTCCTGATCCAGGGAAGGTCGGGGGCGTTGGCTGCACGCAACAGGACTAGACAGCACCACTCCCCCGGCATTGCTGGTCCCTCTATGTCTTGGAACTCTGTGTCCCAAGCAGGGGTGCTCATTCGTGACTGCGAATTAGACTGCAGGACAGTTCTGGTGCTGCGCATCCTGAACCTCGGAGGCCACCTCATCCCTCCCCCGGTTTCAAACCGACACACTTGAGAACGACTCATAGAAAGTACTTTCCATTTGGAAACAATTTCCCTAAAGTGGCAGGCACAGGAAGAAACCCATGCTTGAACTATCAAGGAGACTCCGATGATCAACGACCGTGCCGGCGATAAACCCGGAAACATCCATGAACAGCTGCAGGCCGCCGAGAGGGGCGGCGGCGTGGGCTCGCGCATCTCCAACTCGGCCAGCGCGTTCGGGACACGCTACGCCGTCCTGATGGGAGCGGTCATTGCCCTGTACCTTCTCGTCGTCGTGTACATCTATCCCCAGAACGTTCCCTGGCTGAGCACCGCGGCCACCGTGGCCTTCGTGGTCAGCATCGTGGGAGCGTGTCGCTGGTACGCGCGGCGGAGGCTCGCCTCCAGCCCCGGCTGGGGCAGCCGGTATTCGAGGGCCTTCGGGCTTACCGCAGCGCTCTTCGCCGTGGGAATTGCGACGCTTGACAGCGTTGACAACCGCACTTGGTGGCTGTGGGTTCCCTACGCGGCGCTGGTGGTGCTTCCCCTCGCAGCCTCCGCGCTCGTCCGGGTTCCCCGGTGAGCTCCGGCGACGCCCCCGTCCACCCACGGCTGCAGCTCGACGAGTACCTGAGCCTGCCCGTGCGGCTGAGCGTTATCGCCGCACTCGCCAAGGTGGAGGAGGCCGAATTCGGTGTTGTCCGGGACGCCATCGAAGTCAGCGACCCGGTTCTGAGCAAACAGGTCGGCGTGCTGGAAAGCGCGGGGTACGTCAAGGTGGTCAAGGGCTATGTGGGCAAGAGGCCGCGGACCTGGCTCAGCCTTACCGACCACGGGCGTGCTGCACTTGACCGGCATCTGAAGGCTCTGCACACCCTGATCCAGGGCCTCTGACGGTCCGCCCTGCCAAACCTGCGCCGGAATGCAGCGCCTGCCCGAAGGCCCCTGCCGGGGGGCCGGGACGAAAACGGTCCGGAACGCGGTAAGCGGCGGGGAGAACAAATCTCCGACCAATCAGTTACGTGTTGTGCGGGGGCCGGCGTAGGAGGAAGAAGCCGATAAGGGCGAGGATTCCGGCGGCGGCTTCTGCCACCGCGGTGAGGGTTTTCTTCGCATACCAGACGGGCTCATACATGGACGGAATGGGGCCGATGGCTGGGACCTGGACGTACCGGTAGAGGATCACCGCTGCCAGCGCAGTCAGCGCCACTACCGCGGCCAGCAGGTATGCGGCCCGGTCTCCTCGAATCAGGACATACAGTGCCGCCAGGACAGCGGCCACCGCCTGGATCCGAAACAGGTTGCCCCCGCCGATTCCATCCGGGGCGGCCTGCTGAAACCCGGGTGCCAGCTGGAAGTGGATGACAGCGCTGATGATCAGGCCCACCACAACCAGAACGCGCAGGACTATCATCAGCGGCCGCTGGCGCGCCTCTTTCGCACCTGCGGCCTGCCCCTGTCCGGCGGGAACTGTCCTCCCGTTGCCGGCGGGACTGTGCCCCGGGCTCATGAGATGACCAGGGTGGCGGACATTTCGGGGTGATAGGTGCAGATGACCGCGTAGTCCCCGGCCTCCTCGGGTGCGGTGAAGGTCACTGTCTCACCGGCCGGAACAACAACGTCGAATCCGCCCTCGTCCTTCGCGGTAACCGTGTGCGGGGCGTCGTCTTCATTGGCCACCGTCACCTCCGCACCCGGGGCAATGGATTCAGGCATTTCGTACTCAAAATCCTTGATGGTGATCATGGCTTCCTCCGCAGGTGCTGCTTCGGCAGAAGCCGAACCCGACGACGAGGTTCCGGCTCCAGTTGTCGCCGTCATGGATTCCGGTGCCGCGGATTCACCCGGCGTAGCGACCGTCTCGGTGCTGGTGGGGCCGGTCTGGGAACCGCAGGCCGTGGTGACCGTAAGGATCCCCGCGAGTACCAAAGCCGATATTCCGTAACGTACCTTCATGGTCGTACCTCCAAAAATTTCGAGCCAGTGAACTATGAGCTGTAACCCGCCGGCAAACCACGCCCTGTCCAGGAACTGTGATTGTTCAGGAACTGTGAACGGGCGGGATTTTTGCCGGGGGTGCGTGGTGGGCGCCCATACCAAGTGCTGGTGTTCTCCGCCCCGGGGTTACCGGTTCTGGTGTTCCAGGTCCGGAATGGAACTGTGAGGTCCGCAGATCTGCAGTGCGAGGTTGCGGCCCTGCGGTCTTCACGGGAAGAAGCGGCTGATCAGTTGGTGCTGCGGCGGCGGACGACATAGGTTCCGCCGGCTGCGGCCAGGAGAACCAGTCCCCCACCCAAGGCAAAAATGGTTGGTCCGTCGTTGATGCTGCCGTTCACTACTCCGGTGTCGGCACCTCCCTGAGGGACAGAACCCATCTGATCCATCCCACTGTGTCCTGCAGTGCCGGGTCCTGCACTGCCGGGTCCTGCAGTCCCGGGAGCCGGGGCTGGTACTGCCGGCGTCGCTGGTGCGGCCGGGGCTGGTGCCATGGCTTCAGCTCCGACGGTCAGGGAGCCCTTCATATTGCCATGGAATTTGCAGAAGAACCCGTAGGTCCCGGCGGCACTGGGCGCGGTGAAAGTTGCACTGGCACCGCCGGGAATAGTGACATCGAAGGAACCGTCATCGGCGGTGACCGTGTGGGCCTCGGTGTCATTGTTCGTCACCATGATCTCACCGCCCGGATTGACGATACCCGGTCCCGAATACGCGAAGTTATCGATGCTGATGGACATCTGCCCGGCGGTCATGGCCGGCACCGACTGGGAGACCGGGCCGGGGCCAGCTACAGCTGCCCCGGCGGATCCGAGGCCGGCTCCTCCAATCAGGACCGCGGTGAAAGCGGCGCCGAGAACTTTTTTGCTGGTGATCATGATCAGACCCTCCGGCGGGGCGGATAGAGGCCCGTGCCGGCGGCCTGCCCATCAGGCGCGCCTGCCAAAAACCCTGCCATATGGGATTCGTCACACACGGCAATCCGGATGGCTAAACCTTCCCAACAGTTCCGGTGGCAGAGAATCAGCGGGCCGCTCCGGACGCGGTGGGGCGTCCATGGTGAATCCCGGGTGCGGAGAAGTCACGGGGAAGAAATGGGCGATTTCAAGCTGAACAGTCCGGGCCGTGGCGGGTTCCTCCTTGATGCGGTGGCGCTGGCCATGACCGGACGCGCCCCCTTGCCCGTCACCAAGGGAGGGGCAGGAACCAGCCCCACGACTGCGGGTCCTGCCGGTCCAGCACCGAATCCCCCCCCTCCGATCCCCTGGGACGGATTTCCACCCAAGCCCCGGAACCGGTGGCACCGTCCCGTGCGGAGGTAATCGACCGGCCCTCCGCACGCAGCTCGTCCTATTGGGGATTTGGAACCCCGGCAGGTCCTGACAAGACCTCCTGTCGGTTGGGCCGGTACCGCACTGACCCGTGATTTCTGCGGTGGGCCCGGCGGCAATGACACCGATCCGCACCTGGCCGCGGCGCTGCGCCGGATGCTGGTTCCGGCGACCCTGTTCCTCAATGGCCGCTGGGTCCGCGCCAACCCGGCTTGGCCCGGACTTCGCGGCGGCCCCATTGTTCGAGATCGCCCACCACGGCAGGAATCACTACCCGCTGAGCGTCAACGGCGTTCGGGGGCCTACGGGATCTCCGGAACCGAAGGCGCCGGCAGCGTGCATGACGAAATCATGGCCAACGACGAACTGCTGTCGGAACTGACCGGTCAGCGCCCCCGCTTCTTCCGGCCCAGAACCGCCTACCTGGCCGACGCCGCAGCACACATCTGCCTGAATCTGGGCCTGGTTCCGGCTAGCTTCAGCGTCAACGGCAACGACGGCGCCATCTACGCCGCAGCAGCAGTCGCAGCCGAAACCACCGCCTCAATGCCAAAGAACATCATCATCGCCCATGGCACCAGCCCGGACCTGACAGAGATCCTTACCTCACTGACCGCCCAAGGCAGGACCTTCACCACCCTCAACGCCGCCACCCCGGCCACAGCAGCGCACCACTGAACCCGGATCACGACCCAACGACCGCAACCCCAAGTCGCTGAATCCCATATCCACGGATGAACGGTCAGGATTCAGGGATCACAGTGCCACGGTGGACTCGACGGGCGACCCATGCCGGAGGTGCTGAACGCTGGAGCCGGGATGCGGAAAGCGCCGAGGAAGAAGCACCGGCTACACCCCGGGCTTCTTCCCCGGCGCTTTCCCCGGATAACAACTCGCCGGCCAACCAACCGGTCCCCCGCACAGGAGGTGGGCTAAACAGTGCCCCGGGTTCCTGGGAATCGGCTGACAGACTCCGCACTCCGGGTCCCGGCCCGGGTCCGGGTACGGGCCCGGTGGAGCAGGTCATCGATTTCCTCAAGATCCCGAACCGCCGCGGACAGCCGCGCTTGGGCTGCACCGGGACCATCTTCTTCGGCTCTGCCGGGCGCCGAAAGGGCTTCGGCCTGCTCACAGGCCGGGCCCGCTGCCAGGAGTCGGTGCACCAACGGCGGGCGCTGGTCCTCAAGATCCTCCAGGTTTCAATCTCCGTCGGACCCCGACCCTGCATCGGGCCGCTTCCCGGCGAAAACACATCAACCAGGCTCACACCACGCGTTTTCACAGGAATATGCTCCGGCACCTCACAGGCCCCCGCACCAACCGTCACAGGCATCACAGAGCTTGACCGCAACGATAAGTTTCGTCACATCAGCCCCCCTCCCAGACAGGTTCCCGCCTGCCGGAGTAGGCACTCAGAGAAGAAAATAAGGTTGCTGATCTTTTTTTACCACCAACCCATCCAAACAGCAGAGCGTAACGAACAACGCGATAGGCACACAACGTTTGTGTGCCTTCACCGCACAGTGAAGGAAACGATCTCCATGAACAAGACCATGCGGCTTCTGGCAGTACCCACCCTCGCCCTCGGCGCCCTGGCTCTCTCGGGCGGCTCCGCGATGGCTGCACACGATGGAACCTACTCATCCACACTGGGACAGCTCAACGGCTCGACCGGCTCGGGAACGATCACCCTCGACATCACCGGCGACCAGGCCACTGTCAACCTGCAGGTGTCAGGTCTCGCCGAGACCTTCATGGACGGACCCTACCCCCACGTCCAGCACATCCACGGCGGCGCCCAGGGCGTTTGCCCCACTCCGGCAGATGACACCAATGGTGACGGCGTCGTCAACACCACCGAAGGCGCGCCCTCCTACGGAGGAATCCTCACCACGCTGACCACCTCCGGCGCCACGACTCCTGCGGAGGGTCTGAACACCGCCCTCGGCGGCCAGGGTGGAAGCTACACCATCCAGCGCACCATCACGGTTGACGAAGCCACCCAAAAGGCCCTCGCTGCCGGCACCGCCGTCGTCGTTGTCCACGGCCTGGACCCAGCCACCCTGAGCGCCGAGGCCCAGGCGGCCAAGAGCGACCTGACCGAGGACCTTCCGCTGGCGGCCACCTCACCAGCCCTGTGTGGAACCCTCGTCGAGTCGCAGATGGGCGACATGCCTGCCGGTGGCGCCGACACTGGCGCCACCCAGGAAACCGGCACCAACATGGGCGCCCTGGCCCTCGGCGGCGGCCTGGTCCTGGCAGCAGCAGCCGGCGGAACGTTCATCGTCCGCCGCAGCAACTCCAAAGCATAACCATACCAACGAGGTACCAGCAACACGGACTGATCGGATCTAACTCCTCCAACGATTAGCCCACCGATGCGACCGCCGCAGACACCACCTGGTATCTGCGGCGGTCGCTTTTTCAACGACCCGCCACGAGCAACCCCCTATTTTTCAAGTGCTCCGACGACGGGAACCGGCCCAGAATTTCTGCCCCGGCCAGACAGCGCGGTGCAGCGGTAGCTACCGCATCAGCGTGGGGATAGATTTACGACCGTTCAAGCTCGGAGAGCGTTGGTCTGCACGATGACCGGATTAAGCCATCGCCTCTGAATTGACGCCTCTGGCCTTGCTGCCGCGTATCAGGCTCATGCAATTTGTTCATAGCCGGAGGATTCACGAATCACTTTGACCGTCAGCCTCAAGGCACGCGTGAATCATCGCTGGGTTCCTCATACAGCTTCGCAGCGAGAATGTGACCCAGCAATCGTGCTGGCCAGTGAGTTCACGAGGAACCCATCCGTCAGGACGGATGTTCCGAAGAATAGTCAAGCACGCCGGTTGGGGCCCGCAGCAGCAACGCCAGGGAACAGCCCTCCAAGCTCCCGCGAACTGATTGGACAAAGCCCATCATGCTTAGCTCACCCAGCGGACGTCGCGGAGGCTGCTTTGCCTCAGCAGCAGTTGCGGCCCTCATCCTCGCAGGCTGCGCGACAGAGGCCCCGGCCCAAAGTCAAGGAACGGCGCCGCCGCCAACGGTTTCCTCCTCACCCGCGGCGCCAGCTCCCACCCAGACCACTGCCCAGCCCGCACCTGAAAATCCGGTGGCGCCGGCCTCGGCTCCGGCCCAGTTGCCGGTCCTTCCGGCGTCAGCCCCGGTTTCATTTAGTGTTCCCTCCATCGGCGCCGGATCAGAGCTGCTGAACCTCGGACTGCGCGGCAATGGCTCACTTGAGGTTCCCCCGGACGGACCTGGCGCTCCTGCGAGCTGGTACAACGACTCTCCCACTCCCGGCGAACGCGGACCAGCTGTCCTCCTCGGCCACGTCAACGCAACCGACGGCGGACCAGGGGTCTTCGCCGACCTGCGCAGTCTAAAGGCAGGGGACACTATAGAAGTCACCCGGAAAGACGGAACCACGGCAACCTTCGTCTTCGACCGCGGCGAGCAATACCCCAAAAACAAGTTCCCAACCCAAACGGTCTACGGCAACACCGAGGGATCCGAACTGCGCCTGATCACCTGCGACGGCTACGACCCGACCACCGGAGAATTCGACGACAACTACGTCGTCTACGCAAAACTCGTCACCTAAAACCGGGGATCCGATAGCCATTTCTGCTTCCGCGATCACGGAAACGGCTAACCGATGGCGGGGCTGCACGGGTGCTGCCGGGATGTCTGGCGATTTCGGTACGACCGTCGAAAACGACCACTTCGGATGCACGAAGAAAAACCCGCACCGGGCGCCCGATCACCCGGACCGGAACGGAGTAGGACGCCATCCGTACCCGGATGAGGCTTGACCGGCTCACCATGGTGTCACTGTCAGGCCCGGTTCGAACCGTTCTGCGGTAATCGGCGCGATCAGCTGCCGCTGAAGGGCGAAGTCCTGGGCGACAGTAAGAAGACGACTATCGATACGGCGGTCCTCGTCGTCCATGTCCCACTGCCTGATCTGCTTATTGATCTCGGCAAGGGAATCAACGACGGGCATCGGGGACAGGAGGGTGCGGCGGAACCGGCCAACTTCCCTCTCGACGCCAGGAGTCCCACGTTGCTCACGGTGGCCGTCATCGCATCGTTCACCGGATCGATCGATTTCCTTGCAGCGGTTGCGGGTTCCATGGTGGTTGTCCAGATCGCGGACACCGTGATTGGATACAGATCCGTGACCGGATCAGGAGGATCGGTCCCGCCGCGATCAATCTCGGAATGCCCATCTGGCTGCTGCTTGAATAGTTCTCCGCGATCGGGACGTGCAGATCATCAGCGCCGAAATCGCCCGCCAGTCACGCGAGCACGACTTGATTGATGAACTGCAGGTCTTCATAACCCCGGTCTTACTGGGCGGGCACTCCGCCTCACCACGCCAACCTCACCCTAGCTGTTCTTGGTCCGCACGGGGCTGTCCTCAATCTCCTCCAGAACAGGCGAGTCCTCGTCCGCGTCCCTTGCTGGGTCCTCGTCTGGCGTCGACGACCTATCGTCGCCGTGATCGGCCAGCTCTCTGTGACCCGTCAAGGACGCGGAGAACTCTCCATCAGCTGATTCATCATGGGCTGGGCGTTCGACAGATTCGCTCACGGTCCATCCTTCTCGCGTGGTGCTTGCTTGGGTGCAGCGGCCTGCCTTCAGGGTAGCCCGAATTGGCAAACGACATTGCCGTTGACACCTATCCGGACCGCGGTACATCCCCGTAGAGGGCCATCGTTCGCACCTTGCCCTACTGTCACGTCGTGCCCGCTTCCCCAGGTGGCGTCTGACCGGGCGGCATCCTCCGCATCATCACCAAGGGCTTGTGTGACCAGCCCAGCACCATGCGATACCGGCTCCAAACAATATGGGAGCTGTTCGCAGTATACGAGCCCCTTGACCGAAGACGGAAACCAGTCCGGGACCTTCGTGGAGCCTACTGAAATGTGGTATTCAACCTCTGATACCCGCGAGATTTCGTAGGCGGCAAGTATTGACCAGGTCCGGCAGCTCCCTCCGGCGAACCCGCATCAGGAACTTCTCGATCTCGTTTCAGTCCCGCCCGGTGTTCCTGCCCGGGTGTCGGTTGAAGGGCTGGTCCGGCACGTGGATGGGGGTCGGACCGCTGACGCCGCCCGCTGCCTGGCGGGGAATGTTGTCTCCGGCACTGGTCGCGTACAGAGTCCGAAGCAGCTTCAACGGCAGGTAAATGAACCGGAAAATCAGGGCCGGAATCTTCAGAGCCCGTCTGTTCACCTGGTGGGCCCGGTAGGTACGTTCAAAGCGGTCAACATAGTACCGGTAGGATCCGGGAGAGTCCTCCAGACGGCGGGCGGAAACCCCGGCCACCATGGTTGGCAGGTATGCGATTCTCAGATCGTTGTCACTCAGGTGCAGGGACAGGTCAATATCTTCATGCATCTCATCGGATTCATCCCGGCATGTCTGGGATCGAATTTGTTCCCATGCAGATCTGCGGAGCGCCATATTGGATCCAAACAGGAATGGATACCGGCCTGACCCCACTTTCATCACCACTCTTCGGGCGGCGTCATCTGCCTTCAGCCCGAACCGGTGCAACGGCATATCGTAATAGATCACGGGACCGGTAACGGCGGCGGTCTCAGGATTCATGAAGGCCTGTTGGACCTGCTCCACCCAGTCCGGTTCCAAAAGGGAATCCGCATCGATTCGACCCAGCACCTCACCCACGGCCCCGCTGAAACCGAGGTCCCGTGTAGGAATTATTCCCTGCTCGGCGTTCTGCTCGAGCAGGAGGATCCCGCTGTCGGGGTGTTCCTGCTGCATCCGGCCCACCACCGCGCCGGTGCCGTCGGTGGAACCGTTATCCACCACGATGATCTGCTGCGCCGCAACCGTCTGATGAATTGCCGCCAGCAGGCAACGCCTGATCACGGCTTCTTCATCGAATACCGGTATCACCAACGACACGCTTGGCAGCCCAGCCTGGTCATGAACGGACATCCCGCCCACGGTAGCAGTCCTTCCGGCTCTCACCGCAGCCTGAAACGCACCATGCCCACTCACATGGACCGTGAAACCTCCCAAGCTGCACCAATTGAGAAGCTGCCCGGAGGCGCGTGGACCATGCCCTGCCCGCGCGGTGCCATCCGGCCTCACCGGCCGGGCGTTCATCTTCTAGCAGCGTCACCTGGTTGGTTCGTCTTTTCCTGTCATGGCGTCTGGACGGCGGCGGGGAAGCTGGCCCAACTGTCATCGAGTTTCCCCAGCCCTCCAGTTTCCAGGTCACGGGTGACCGCGTCGAGGTCGATACCGAGGTCCTTAATGTCACGGACGACTTCCCGGGCCCGCCCGTACCGTTCGGGAATGGAATCTGCACCGACATCGCCGTGCTCGGCGAAGGCTTCCAGAGAATTTCGGGGCATCGTGTTCACGGTGCCGGGTCGATGGAGGGTGAACCATGACCCGCACCAGGATTGAACCTGAAGATGACTTCCCCGAGGATCTGGGCGATATGCCCACCGACGAGGTGAGAGTGCTCGACAGCAAGGTACACCGGCAGTTGGACGCCGAGTACGCCGACGACGGGACCCCGATCCGGAAACCGCGGGCCGTTACGACGAGCTCCGCGTTGAGCTCGACGGCCGGGACGAGGAATTGGGCGGCGCCTCGCCGAAGCCCTCGCCGCGGCGAACACAGACCGTCAAGTGCCGCAAGAAACTCTGCCCCAGCAGGGCTCGGGGTTCTCCCTTCACGCGGCCTGGCCTTGGGCGTGGAATCACTGCGCCGTCAATCGGTGATCCGGTCCTGCGCGGTCGGCCAGCGCACCACCGATCACTGTGTGCTGCATGCGGATACCTCCATGGAGGAAGCGTTGCCGTGCAGGGAAATCTCCAGTGATTGCCCCGGTGCAGTGCTCGAACAGGACGCGCGTACGCGGACAAGGGGCAGCCGACGCGGGCGGGTCATGCGGGGGAAGTGCTCAAAGGGGCATCCGTGGTCCGGCGGACCCCACGGTTGGCTGAGGGGCTTTTCCCTGTCCCGTAGGATCGCTCACTGCGCTGCCATTTCCGAGGCACGAGCAATCTGCACTCAGTTGCAGCTGCTGGGACCGCGCTAACCCGGGGGGAGGTATCGACCCTCTTTGTGTGGCTCCTGCATGGGCAGCGTGTTGAACCGGTGAGGGTTCGCGCCTACGCTGAGCCCCATGACCGCCGGGCCGGGCTGGGGGCGCCTCCTATAAACCGGACGGGATGGGAGATTCATGGAACGGGTGACGGAATTTGGTGGAGTGTTTGTGACCGCCGCGGACCCTGCCGGGCTGGCGCAGTGGTACAGCGACATGCTCGGGGTGGATCCTCCACCGCAGTCCTACGAGATGAATCCCTGGTGGCAGGATCCCGGGCCCACGGTCTTCGCCGTGATGCCCCCTGACTCGGAGCACGTGGGCGGCGTGGGCCACTTGTGGGCGTTGAATTTCCGCGTGGCCGACCTTGATGTGATGGCTGCCCAGCTGCGTCGTGCCGGCGTGTGGGTCGAGGTTGACCCGCAGCTGTATCCGAACGGCCGGTTTGCCTCGCTGCGCGACCCGGAGTGCAACCTCGTTCAGCTGTGGCAGCCCGGCGGCGTGCGGGCCCCGGACGGCGGCTGACCGCCGGGGCGCCGCCGCAAGACAGACGCCGCGATGCGCGGCCGTCGGCGGCTCAGGAAATGATTTCGTGCTGGGCGGCTTGGGCCAGGGCCTTGAGCATCTGCCGGTCTTCCACGGTGAAGGTGCGGGGGTTCTGGTCGATGACGCACAGCGTGCCGACGGTCCAGCCGCCGGCCCCGATGAGGGGGTGGCCGGCGTAGAAGCGGATGTGGGGCTCGCCCACAACGAGGGGATTGGCCTTGAACCGTGCATCTTCGAGCGTGTCGTTGATGATCAGCGGGCCTGCGCTGCGAATGGTTTCGTTGCAGAAGGAGATTTCCCGGGCAATGTTCTGGCCCACCGGGCCGGTGACCGATTTGAGGAACTGCCGGTGCCCCGCGATCAGGGCCACGATGGCGGAGCTGACCCCGAAGTGTTCCCGCGCCTGCCGGGTGATCGCATCGAAGCGTTCCTCCGCCGGAGTGTCCAGCAGTCCGGTCCGCTCAACGGCGCGCGCCCGTTGGGTTTCGGCCTCCGCGGCGGTGAGGAATGATGCGCCCGCGGCGCCGAGGTCCTGTAGAGCCTGCGGCGGATCCACCTCCGTAAATCCGTCGGCGACCTTTCTCCGGGGCACCTCAGGGTGGTCGGTGGTGTAGGGGACGCGGAGCTCCGAGGCAATGTCCTCAAGCAGTTCGTTCAGGGCGAGTGCCAGGATGTCACGCTGCAGCGCCGGCAGGACCTGCAGCCCCAGCAGGTAGGACTCGATCTCCAGCTGTGACAAGGACCCGCCGAGGGCGAAGTACTCGACCCACAGCTCCGCAGGTTCCATCCCGACGCGGGAGGCTGCGGCAACAGTGCGTTCCTGCTGTGTCTGTTCATCCACGAAGAAACCTCAACCGGGTTCGCGGGACAGGATATCTTCGGAGAAGCGGAGAAATCGTATCCCTGGGCGGCAATCAATCAGCATGCTTACGAACAAGGCTAGCGGAGGCTCGGCCGGTGCGGGAAACCGAAACAGGCTGCCGAAACGGCCAGGATCCGCGACGGGCATCGTTCCTGAACGTGATCCTGGGCTGTCCCCGGTTGCCCGTGGACTGCGGCTAAAGGAAGCAGGTCGGTTCCCGGACGGATTCAGCAGCTGACTCCGGCGTGTGTTCATCCGGAAGTGGTGGCACGATTGGGAAAT
>NZ_JBZCNJ010000036.1:0-511 GCF_058269255.1 Arthrobacter sp. TJ-217 | reverse complement strand
GCCCCGAGGTCGCGGGCCAGGCCCTTGGTGAAGCCGACGAGGGCGGCCTTGCTCATGCCGTAGATCGCACCTCCGGTGAAGGGGATGCTGACGGCGTTGATGGAGCCGATGGTGATGATCCGGCCGCCGTCGGGAAGGTGCTTGAGGGCTTCCTGGGTGGTGTAGACGGTGCCGCGGATATTGAGGTCGATGGTGGCCTCGATGTGCTCATCCGGGGTTTCGGTGAAGGGTTCGAACCAGCCGCCGCCGGCGTTGTTGACCAGGATGTCCAGGGAGCCCAGGGCGGCCACGGCGTCCCGGACGCCCCGGCGGGCGGCGTCGGGGTCGGCGTTGTTGGCGCGCACGGCCACGGCCTTGCCGCCGGCGGCGGTGATCTCGGCGACCAGGGCCTCGGCGGGGCCGGGGGAGTTCCAGTAGGTCAGGGCGACGGTGGCGCCCCGGGCGGCCAGGGAGCGGGCGATGCCGGCTCCGATGCCGCGGGAGCCGCCGGTGACGAGGGCGGTCTTGCCGG
>NZ_JBZCNJ010000035.1:0-544 GCF_058269255.1 Arthrobacter sp. TJ-217 | reverse complement strand
CCCTCGGTGGTTTTATCGCGGTTCAGGCGACCGTGATCGCCACGCTGATCGCCGCGGACGCGCTCAAGCGCCGATCCCGGGTGCGGCGCTCCCGATTCCCCCGGCCTGGCATGTTCGAGCACACGGTGGGCGACACGGGCACCCGGATTCACACCTACGGGGAGGATCTCTACCGCGACATGCTCGCCGCCATCGAGGGCGCGCAGCACCGCATTCTGATGGAGACCTACCTTTGGAAGAACGACGGAGTAGGCCGGCAGTTCCGGGACGCGCTCAACGCCGCTGCAGACCGCGGCGTCGAGGTGTACCTGATCTATGACGGCTTCGGCAACCTGGTAGTGCCCTCCTCGTTCTACCGTTTCCACCCCGCCGTGCACGTCTTCCGTTTTCCTGTCGTGCGCCGGCGTCTACTCTTCACCCCGTTGCGCGCAACCGGATTGACCCACCGCAAACTACTGGTCGTTGATGATGAAACTGGGTTCGTTGGCGGATACAACATCGGGTCCCTCTATGCCACGCAGTGGCGCGACACCCACGTCCGCCT
>NZ_JBZCNJ010000034.1:0-569 GCF_058269255.1 Arthrobacter sp. TJ-217 | reverse complement strand
CCTGCTCCGACGCCTCCTGCTCCTGCTCCGGCTCCGGTGGTGTTGGATAAGACGCTGGCTGCGGTCAATGCCGGGGATTTCAACCGCAACGGCACCGATGACCTTATCTCCCGGCGCCCCGATGGGACCCTGTGGTTCCATGACGGCACCGGCACCGGATCGTTCAAGGCTCCGGTGAAGATCGGCTCGGGCTGGGGC
The DNA here is from genome assembly GCF_058269255.1 of Arthrobacter sp. TJ-217. NCBI lineage: Bacteria > Bacillati > Actinomycetota > Actinomycetes > Micrococcales > Micrococcaceae > Arthrobacter > Arthrobacter sp. TJ-217. Next base: position 371 of record NZ_JBZCNJ010000034.1, on the reverse strand, counting down.
ATCTACAGCCAGCTCATCGGCGGCCAGGACTTCAACGGGGACGGACGCCCCGACCTTGTTGGACGCAAGACCGATGGCACGCTGTGGTTCTACGCCGGCACCGGCGTGGTCACGGCCACCGCCGAGGGCTACAAGGGCGCGGTGAAGAGCGGGCAGGGCTGGAACGCCTTTGACATCATGGTCTCCCCCGGAGACTTCACCGGGGACCGCCGTGCCGACCTGATCGCCCGCAAACCCGACGGAACCCTCTGGCTCTACCGCGGCACCGGCACCAGCCCGGGCATCGTGACCGGCGCGGTGCGCATCGGCACCGGCGGCTGGACCGGGTTCAACATGATCACCGGCGCCGGGGACTACACCGGCGACGGCCG
>NZ_JBZCNJ010000033.1:0-573 GCF_058269255.1 Arthrobacter sp. TJ-217 | reverse complement strand
GTGGCCGCATGTGTTTGATCCCGGCACCGATCCGGGGGCCCCGGTGCTGCTGCTGCTCCACGGCACCGGCGGCACCGAGGAGGACCTGGTGCCCCTGGCCCCGCGCCTGGTCCCCGGCGCCGGAATCCTCTCCCCCCGCGGACCGGTGCGCGAACACGGCCTGAACCGGTGGTTCCGGCGCCTGAGCGAGGGCGTGTTCGACACCACCGACGTCATCACCCGCGCCGGGGAACTCACCTCCTTCCTCACCTGGGCCCGGGACACCTACAACCTCACCGGACGCAGGGTCATCGCGGTGGGCTTCTCCAACGGGGCCAACATCGCCCTGGCCACCGCCCTGCTCCACCCCGGAACCCTGGACCGGGTGGTGGCCTTCTCCGGCATGCACCCCCTGGACGGGCACGCCCCCGACACCGACCTGACCGCCACCGCCATCGCCCTCTACAACGGGGCAGCGGACCCCATGGCCCCCCAGGCCAGCGTCGAACGCCTCACCAGTGACCTCAAGGCCCGCAACGCCACCGTCCACCGCACCACAAGCCCCGGCGGACACGGCATCAACCCCGAGGACAT
>NZ_JBZCNJ010000032.1:0-651 GCF_058269255.1 Arthrobacter sp. TJ-217 | reverse complement strand
TCAGAGGAAGGGTCGCAGAGGCCTGAGAACCGTTTCGGCGAACCAGGCTGCGGGGTGGCGTTGTTTCCACAGTTGGGAGGACAATTCCAGGCAGTTCGCGCTGTCGGTCGCAAAAATCTCTTCCATGTCCGCGGCAAAGTCCGGATCGTGGACGATCAGGTTGCTCTCGTAGTTGAAACCGAGGCTCAGCCGGTCAATGTTCGCGGTGCCCACGATGGACCACTGCCCGTCCACGGTCGCGGTCTTGGCGTGGATCATGGCGTGGCGGTAGAGAAGCAGCGTAATCCCTTCGGACAGCAGCGTGGAGTAGAAGCCGCGCGAGAGCCAGTCGGCCAGCACATGGTTCGAGTTTTCCGGCACAATTACCCTCACATCCACGCCGCGCCGGGCTGCCTCGATCAGCGCGGTGAGGATCTGCTGGTCGGGGATGAAGTAGGCGGTGGTGAGATAGATGTGTTTCCGGGCGCGGTGGATTGCGTCCAGATAGACACTGCGGATGGGGTAGACCAGGTTGGCGGGGATGTTGTTGACGGCATGCAGCTGCGAATCCCATGCCACTGGATGCAAGTGCGGCAATTTGGGCTGTGGCCCCCAGGGATGATTCCACACGGCCGTGAAGGAATGCCCCAGTTCAAAGGAGGCCGGTCCGGT
>NZ_JBZCNJ010000031.1:0-687 GCF_058269255.1 Arthrobacter sp. TJ-217 | reverse complement strand
GCCCGTGGACTGCGGCTAAAGGAAGCAGGTCGGTTCCCGGACGGATTCAGCAGCTGACTCCGGCGTGTGTTCATCCGGAAGTGGTGGCACGATTGGGAAATATGCGCGTGGGCGGGTTGGGGCATTGAAAATAGCCCCAACATGCCCGAATTGTTAGGCACTCCAGAGGGGAAGGTGGTATCGGAATTCGCACCATACGCCTCTGAGCCTGATCCGTTCCTCATTTCTTGGTGCCGAATATTCCATCGACCCGCTTCTTACTCATGATCTCGCTTGCGAAATCAGCTGGCCCGACCGGAATGCACCGGGGTTCCTCGTATAAGACCGTGGGCCGGGCTGCCCATATGACTCCGGATCCTTCTTATCCACCTGCGGAATACTCGGGCGGATTCCCTTACACTGCAGGCAGGGCCCCTCTTGTGGGTGCCGGTAAGGATGGCAATGGAGCCTTCAGAACACCCGCCCGGGGCACGCGAAAAGATACTGGCCTGTTCCTATCAGCTCTTCATGCGCCGGGGTGTCCGCGCGGTCGGGGTGAATGAGCTCATCCAGGAATCCGGAGTGTCCAAAGCAACCCTCTACCACCATTTTCCCTCCAAACAGGACCTGATCCTGGCGTTCTTTGAGCGGCGCTGGCAGGTATTCGTGGTCGACCATTTCCAAGTTCAGACCGCCCGTCCCGGCGCC
>NZ_JBZCNJ010000030.1:0-971 GCF_058269255.1 Arthrobacter sp. TJ-217 | reverse complement strand
CGGAACCGGTTGACCATGGGGCAGTCGAACGGATCGCGGGCGGCAAGGCCGACCCGGTTGAGGTAGGTGACCACGGCGGCGTAAGAAGCGCCGACGCCGACCTCGGTGTACGGCACTTTGAGGCGCTCGCAGTGTTCCTTGACGATGACCGCGGCCCGGCGCAGGTGTGGGCGGGGCATGTCGGGGAAGAGGTGGTGCTCGATCTGGAAGTTCAGGCCGCCAAAGGCGTTGTTCACGAAGGAGCCACCGCGGATGTTGCGCGAGGTGATGACCTGCTTCTGGAAGAAGTCGAGCTTGCTGTCCTTCGGCACGATGGGCATGCCCTTGTGGTTGGGTGCGAACGAGGCGCCCATGTAGACACCGAAGACGGCCATCTGCACGCCCAGGAACGCGAAGGCCATGCCGACGGGCAGGAACCAGAAGAGAATGCCGAGGTAGGCGGTGAACCGCACCGCGAGGAGTGAGAGCTCAACCCAGCGGCCGTTGACGGTGCCGCGGCGGAAGAGGGTGACGAAGGAGCGGGCGTGGAGGTTCAGGCCCTCGAAGGTCAACAGCGGGAAGAACAGGTAGCCCTGCCGGCGCGTGATCCAGGCCTGGATGCCCTTGGCCTTGGCCGCGTCTTCCTCGATGAAGGAGATCGTGTCGATCTCAATGTCCGGATCTTTGCCCCGCGTGTTCGGGTCGTTGTGGTGCCGGCTGTGCTTATCCATCCACCAGGCGTAACTGATGCCGACGACGCCGGCGGCAAGGATGCGCCCGGACCAGTCGTTGGCTCCGCGGGTCTTGAAGATCTGCCGGTGCGAGGCCTCGTGGGCGAGGAACGCGATCTGGGTCAGCACGACGCCGAGAACGGCGGCGATGAGAAGCTGGAACCACGTATCGCCCAGCAGCGCGAAACCTGTCCACGCGGCACCCATTGCAAGGCTCAGCAGAACGAATACCGCAACATAGAAACGGCGGCGGCGGTTCAG